>NZ_JBHSDC010000003.1:329-519773 GCF_042651445.1 Parasediminibacterium paludis | reverse complement strand
TCATTTTATAACAATACTTATCCATTAGCATTTTTAAAAGCAGCCTAAACGAGGCTATCAAAGCTAAAGAGAGCCAGAAAAATGATTGCAAAAATCAGAAAATAACGTTTTTCCACAGTATGCCGCATGTATATATGATATTAGGCACACTATCATATAATCTCTCGCATAAGAAATACATGCGGTTGAGTATCGATAATCATGATATTTTTAAATAAAATTTCCCACCTCAATGAGTATTTTCTTAATTTCTTCTTTATTTGAACATTCTAAATGACAAAAAAAAGATGAACCTTTTATTTTTTCTTCTTCTTTCATACTCAATAATGTGTTATGAAAATTCTCACTTTCTCCATAACTCAAAATTTTGTAATTGGTAATATTGTTTTCGTCGCTTTTGATTTTTTTAACAAACAAATAAATGCCAGCATGATTTGAAACCATTATTTCATCAATATCCAATAATGTAAAATGGTATGGAAATTCATTAATTGAACTGGGGAAATTTAAAATTTGAGGATTACTTTTCATGATTTTAGATTAAAAAGTACATACTATTTTTACTTGATTTTTTTTAATAAATATTCCCTAGTAGGACATAGAAACAATAACATTTTAGAGCTCAAAATACCTTGTTAGATCCAAAGTTTAACAGAAAAAAATTATTTAATAATAAAAAAAATAGGAGGCTTAGACAATCTTAAGATCCTCTGCAATTAAATAAATAAAAAGTTAATTGTAACTATAAATTTAATCATGTAGTAACTATTCAATACATCATTATTTTTCTAACTTGTAATCAATGAGTCGTCCTTTTATAGATAAGAGCCGCTTATTTTCTTCTTCAGATGAAATGTATGGGTTACTTTGATCTTCATTATCAATTTTGTATTCTATCTCTGGTCCTAAAGATATAACATTTGACACTTTTATAATAAAACAACCAGATTGGTGTGTTACTTTGTTATATTCTAACTTTTTTTTTAATCCTTCTTGTTGCGTTGAATCAACTATTACTTCTAAAACTTTTATTTTTTCGTCTATAATATCACGAGGCATTATCTTCAAAGTAAATAAATTCCCGTTTTGATATGCATCAAAAATCTCTGCACGTACAGATAGTAATTTATTTTGTTTTATAAAAATATCTTGAAGCCTAAATGTATATTGCTCGATAGTATCATCAAGAATTATAGCATCATAGTGTTTTATCATTTCTCTAATTTCAATTTCGTTTTTAGAGATTTCTTCATAAGGTGGTTTCTCTATTTTCACTTGCTGATTCTCACATGAGAAAATAGTCAACATATAACTAAATGCTAGACATATGTAAAATATTCGTTTAAACCTAAAAAGTATTAAAATTCCTGACATTAGTTAAAGTTTAATTGTTATCTCATTGTTTGTCTTAAAATGCTTTAGGACATTTCATATTGCAGATAGAATACCTATTTACCGATTTGGTCTTTATAATTATTTCTTAAAAATACAAAATCCTTCCACATATACTAAATTATCTTATCAACTGTTTATTAACAGATACTAAAAAAGCCCCTAAAAAGGGGCTTTACCATTCTTGGCCACGGTCACCACACCTCTTGCCAAGTTATTTATACCAGCGCTTTACAAGCGCCTTTAATGCCATCGAAACCGCAAAACTCAAATGAGTGTGACGTTTCCCCTTGGTTGCCGCCTCGTTAGCATCTTGCCCTTCTAAGGGGCATTTTGCCAACCCACAATAAAAGCCCTGGCTCGGTAGCTAGGGCTTTAATTAATGCGCTATTTAATCCTGCGAAAAAAGGTTTTTACAGTCATAAAATCTGGCACTTTGTACAACGATAATTACTCAAAAAAATTTGCCTGTTTTATTTGGTTTTTACATAATTCGTGTTAGACAATGTGCTAAATATTCAGTAAAAATACTCGCTATAATGACCATATTAGGTTAAGCTATTAGTCAACCTATTGCTAGACAAGCCACGCAATTATGTTCTTCTTTTAATAACCTATTTACCGCTGCATAGCCTGTTTGCCGTAGCCAAAATAATTAGGCTTTTCTTCTAATTATAGTATTTTACTAATTATTTCTTTTGCGATGCCAAATATTTTTTTATTTTAATCATAATAAAGTCGGGTGTTAGTCTGGGTAAATTGGATATAAACCAATTGTTAAAGCCAACAATTGTTTTGCCCTTACCTTTTTCTAAAAGTTTGACACCTGCTATTGCTACTTTTTCTACTGGCATTGGTTTATTTGTTTGATAGGCGTTGGTGTTCCACATTTTATCTGAATGAAAAGGTGTATCAATTGTTCCAGGACATAGTGCTAAAACAGCCACATTCGTACCCTCTAATTCTGCTGCTACTGTTTCTGTAAATGATAACACAAATGATTTGGTTGCTGAATAAACAGAAAAATATGGAAACGGTAAGAAAGATAAGAGTGATGCAATATTCATAATCTTACCGCCACCATTTTTTAAAAAATATTGAATAAAAACTTTAGTTAATGCTACTAAAGAAGATATGTTCAATTCAATCATTTTTAATTCTTCCTCCAAACTTGTTTCTTTAAACTCGCCATACAACCCAACGCCTGCATTATTAATAAGTGAAGAAATGGCAACATTTAGCGATATTACTTGATCGTAAAGTTTCAACGCATTCTCTGCAATTGATAGATCTATTGGTAGAACAATCACATTTACTTTGTATTGTTCTTCTATTAACATCTTAACTTCTAAAAGTGATTTTTCATTTCTAGCAACCAATATTATATTGTGTTGTTTTGCTGCTAATTGAATAGCTAATTCTTTGCCTAGCCCACTACTAGCACCTGTAATAATTACAAAAGGTTCCATTTTTTTATATTTTGTTTATTAATTAATTTTTTGTCCATACTTCCGATCTTCCAAAAAGAGAAATACCTATGTATCCTCTGATAGAAAGTTGTGTCTCGGATTTTAATGTCATTTTACAAGTATATGTTTTACCCACCCTTGGATCGTAAATTGAACCATCCATAAACTCACCATGGCCATCATATTTAAAATTGCTGAGAATTACTAAGCCTATTAAATCTCTATTTCTCAATGTTATGTTTGGATTTTTTTTGTCTTTTGTTTCAGACCCTGAACCCCAAATAATTTTTCCATAATACAAATTATTTGATTTGTAAATCAATACCCTGCTATCTTTTTTGGGTGATGTCCATTCACCCAAAATTTGGGATTCATTTATTTGTGCTTGAGTTAATGTGACAAATGGCATGCATAAAAGCCATAGAAAAAAGAATTTTATTTTCATTTTAATGTATTTAAACTTTTATTTAATTAATATTTTCAGTTTCTACTTTAGGTGGAATAAGTTTATACATAACTGGTGTTACAATTCTGGATAGGATTGTAGAACTGATTAACCCACCAATTAATACCAATGCTAACGGCGAAATGAGGGGATTTGGATTGATGGCAATAGGAATTAAACCACCAATGGCTGTTAAGGACGTAAGTATCACTGGTAAAAATCTTGTTTCACCTGCTTGTTCTATTGCATCATTCAATGCCACACCTTGAGCTCTTAATTGATTGGTAAAATCAACCAATAAAATAGAGTTCTTCACTTCTATGCCCGCCAGACCAATAAAGCCAATAATGGCAACAAATGACATGGGATTACCTGTGAGCCATAACATGGCTACACCACCTACAACCCCTAAGGGAATAACTGATAGAATGATGAGCAGGCCTTTAAATGTTTTGAATTGCAGAATTAAAACGGCTGTAAAGAGAAATACCGTTAACAATATCACCGTAATAAAACTTCCACCAAAAGCATCACCTTCGCTCTCTGCTTCGCCTGATAACTTGTAATAGTATCCTTTTGGCATTTTTATTTCATTCAGCTTGGGTACTATTTGCTTTAATACATTGTTGGCTAATACATTTTGCTGTGTTGAAGCAGTTACTTTAACAAACCTTGTTTTATTGAAATGATTAATAGAGGTTGGTGAAGTTTCAAAAGTGATTTGTGCTACTTGGTTTAATGGAATGGCCGTACCCACAGCATTGTTGATGTATAAGTTTTCCAACACTTTTAAATCGGCATATTGTTCTTTAGGTACATCCACCGTAATCTTATACCCATCGCCATCATCATCGGTATAAGTACCCATTTGCAAGCCTGCAACAGCCATGCGAACAGTACGGTCAATATCAACAGTTAATATGCCTAATGTTCTCGCTTTTTCCTGATTGATGTTTACCTTGATATCTGTTTTTAAAAGATTGGTTTCATTGTTTACATACAAAACCTCTTTGCTGCTGCGAATGATTTTTTCAACATCATACGATAATTTTCTGAGCGTATCTAAGTTGTTACCAAATACCCGGATTGAAATGGGTGCTTCAATAGGGGGGCCTTGTTCAAAGTCTTTTACTTCTACAATAGCATAAGGGAAGTTTTGAAACTGTGTTCTTACTTGTTCAATGATTTTCTTTTTGTCATTTGGTTTTGTATCATTGTTTAACTGAATAAAAAACTGTGTAAAATCGTTTCTTTCTTCTTGCTGTATTACGTTGTAGTATACTTGTGGATTACCTTTTCCAACATTAGTAGTAAAGTATTCAATAGTTTTATTGTTGGCTAAAGAATCTTCAATCATTCTGGTGATGCGATTATTCTCCTGCAAACTGGTTTGTAATGGGTAACGCACATTTACCATAAAAATGGGCTTTTCAGATGCAGGAAATAATTTGAAGCCCAGTTTTGGAAAAATCAATACTGCGCCAGCAAACAATATCCCTGCAACTACTAAAGTTGTTTTAGGAAACGCTAAAGCTTTGTGCATTAATTTGGCATACGTGCCATTGATACCTTTTTTGATAGCACGAAGTAGAAAATTACCATCAGGATTATGGTGTTCCTTTAACATACGGCTACTTAAAAATGGCACAACTGTTAATGATACCAACATAGAAGCCACCACACTGCTAATAACAGCTAAAGGTAACCCGCGAATAAACTCACCAGGACCACCAGGCAAAAACACCAAAGGCATAAAAGCAATAGCTAAGGTAGCTGTGGTACCCAACACCGCCATACTGATTTGTTTAGTAGCCTTAATGGCTGCATCCATTTTTGAATGCCCTTCACGTAGCCATCGTTCAATATTTTCTACTACTACAATGCTATCATCTACCAACAAGCCCAATGCCACTACTAAACCAACAATACTTAACTGATTTAATGAAATACCAAAAGCATTTAAACCCACCAAACCCAAAGCCAAGGATAATGGAATGGCAATCATCACAATGAGGGATGCCCTGAAACCTAGTGGCAGTAAGGTTAATAATACTAAGCCTATGGCAATCATAAAATCTTCACTTAAACCGGATAACCTTCTGCTTACATTTTCCCCTTGGTCGAAGTGGGTAACCATTTTAATGTTAGTAGGTAAATCTTTTTCAAAAGACGCTAAAACGGGTATGTAGGCTTTTTGGGTGTTGGCAATATTGGCGCCAACTTTTTGTGCTGCCGTTACTAAAACTGCTCTATGCCCATTCAAGCGAGTGATATGATGTTCTTCATCGTTACGAAATACAATAGATGCTACATCTTTCAAATGCACAATCTTTCCATTACCGTTAAATATAACTGTATTGGCTATATCATCGATACTCGTGTATTTGCCACTCGTTTTTACATTGAAGGTTTTTGTACCAGCATTCAAACTACCACCAGGTATGTTGGCATCTTCACTTTGAATACTGCCTAACACTACATTCAATGGAATATTGAATTGAGCAATTTTTTGCAGGTTCAAATCAACCCGAACAATTTGTTCTGGCAGCCCTGCTACTTTTACTTTCTTGAGATCAGTAATTTTTTCTAATGCTTCTTTTAAATCGTCTGCTTTATCCTTCATTGTTTTGAAAGAAGCTGTTTCAGAGACAAGAGCTATTTGCAATACACTTACATCCGACGGGTCAACCTTGCGAACATCAATATTGGCAATGTCTTTAGGCAAGGTGCTTTTTAAAGCATTCATCTCTCGGATAACTTCTTGATACTTATTATCAATACTTTGACCGTATTTGAATTCTACTTTTATTATGCAATAGCCATCTTGAATGTCTGAAGTAATTTTATCAATGTTATCTAGTTCAAACATTTTGTTCTCTACTGGTTTAACTACCAATTCTTCCAAATCTTTAGGACTTGTACCAGGATAGATGATGACTATTGGAAATTGTGGTGGATTGATTTGAGGGTCTTCTGCCCTTGGCATGGTAAAGAGTGTAACAGCACCTACTAAGGCAACCATTACAAACATTATCAGGGTAAACTGATAGTTTTTTACTGAGAAATTAGTAAGGTTCATGACTGTTATTTTTGAATATTGATGATGGTATTTTCATTTAAGAAAGCCGTATTGGCAACTACAATGGATGATACATTTTCTAAGCCCGATTTTACTGTAACATATTGCTGATTAAAAGCTGCAATTTTTATAGGTACTCGTTTTATTTTATTGCCCTCAATTGGTGTGAACACAAAAGCATCATCGCCATTAGCCTCAACCAATGCGTCGTAAGGTATGATGGCATTTGAACTAGTACCATTAGTTGCAACACTAACTTGTGCATACATTCCTAATGCCAGTTTTTTATTGGTATTATTTAATTTTATTTCCACTACAAACGTTCCACTTGCTAGGTCTGCAGCTAGGTATTTTTTACTGACCGTTCCTTGCAGTATTTCATTTGGATAAGCATCAAGATGAATGCTAGCTTGGTTGCCTTCTGCAATGGCTGCCCACTCGGCATCAGTAATACCAATTTTTACTACCCACCCATTTTGAACATTGGTTTCATTGATTGCAAATACGGGAAAGCCAGCTGCTATGACTTCACCTTTGTTGGCTAATTTTTTAGTAACAAAACCATCTGCTTGTGCATAGATAGCTGTGTATTGTTTATTAAATTGTACAAGGTCAACAGTGCGTTTAGTTACTTCTAAACCAGTTTTTGCATTTTGATATTGCTCTAAAGTAGCTACGCTATCTTGGTACAAGTTTTTTGCTCTGTTATAGTCTCGCTCTGCTTTTTCGGTTGCTAATTTTGCTTGTTGCAATTGCGATTCTATTTCTGTGGTTTTGAGCGTCGCTAACAGTTGACCTTTTTTAAAGTATTGCCCTTCTTCGATTAATACATTTTCAATGACACCACCAATTTTAAAAGCATATTTCGCATCTTGGTCGGTGGATAATAAACCAGTAGCAATGATTTGATGGCTGCTTTGCTGCTGCTGAATAGAAATAACTTTAACAGGGATAGCTTGATTAGCAAATAATGCTGTATCTGTTGTTTTTGGGTGGCAAGAAGTAATAACTACTGTACTACTCACTATAGCAATGATGATTAATTTTTTCATGATTTATTTAATTTAAAGGATAAGATGAATTGGCTCTTTCTACTTCTGCATATTTTGCCCAAGTGTCCATAAGCGCAATACTGCTTTGTAACTGAGCGGTGATGTATTGATTTTGAGCGTCTAAAAGTTCAATGTATAAAGCCTGACCTTCCTTGTATAGTTTTAATAAATCGTTGTAATTGCGTAGGGCAGCTTTTTCTTGAAACAACGTATTGTCATACACTTTTAAAGAAGCCTTGTAAGTATTAATAGCCGTACTTAATTGTACTTCTATTTGACTTTTAACATAATCCGTTTGCTTTATGGTACTATTCAAAGCCGCTTCTGCTTCTTTTACTTTATACTTGTTTTTTCCAGCAGCGAATAAATTCCAATCAACAGATAGACCGAATAGAAAATAAGGTGTATGATTATTTATCTTGAAATCAAAGTTTTGAGCACCAGCATCTAACATTGCACTCACTTTTGGCAAACGGTAGGTATTGCTTAAATGAATAAGATTAGCATTAATTTCCTTTACAATACTTAGCTTACCTAATTCTTCTCTTTTTGAGATGTCTTGGCTAGATTCATTTTCAAGCGATGGAATATTCGTAAATTCATCAGTAATAATGCTGTCGCTTAATGGCCGATTGATTAAAAAATTAAAATACGCTTTTGCATTCTGGCTATTCTTATTGGCATCTATCCATGCACTTTCTATTTTCCTTACCTCATACTCACTTCTTAAAACCACATTTCTATTAACCTTTTGATTATTAAATAAAGCGTTATTGATGCGTAGATTTTCTTTTACTAATTCATTGGCATTTTTGTAAATAGCCACTCCTTTTAGGGATTGTATGTATTGATAAAAGGCGGTTTTTATTTCTTTAACAAGTTCTCTTTTGTAAAGCGTTACTTCTAATTGTTGCAGATTTACCTGTTCATCTTTAATGCGATAATTGTATTTGATGTCAGGATTAAAAATGGGATACGTAGTTCTCAGTTTTACATCATAAAAATTGTTAGGATTTAGTTGAATATTTTGGTTTTGTAACTTGGGAAAATTGTTACTTGCCGTTAGCTGATTTAAAGTGGCATAAGCACTATTCAGCAGGTCGCCTAAGGGAAGCCCAATCACTCTTCCACCTTGTGACAAGGTATAAGTAGTGTTAAAAGCCACATTAGGATAGTAAAGCGTTCTAGCTTCTTTTAAAGCATACATGGCTTTTGATAATTCAAAGTTCTGCTGCTGAATACTTTGATTGTTATTTAATCCAAGTGATATGTATTTATCTATATTAGATTGGGCTTTACTATTGAAGCCAATCGATAGCAAAAAGAGAAAGATGAGATACTTATTCATAAATTCTATTTTTTTAAAAGTTGTTTAATAGCACTTACATGCGATAGAATGACCATTGGCACTAAAAAAGAAGGCAATAATGTAAATGGGAAATACAATATGCCAATATTGGGCTGCTCAAAAGCAAACTGCTGGAAAGGTGTTGGCGAAGCAAGTATAGAATTAATGACTACGTTAATCACCAATAACAAGCAGATGATATTCCATATAATGAGCGGTGTATTACCTACTCTTTTTTTAACGAAAGCTAGATAATACATGACTGGTGCAGATAAGCCAGACAGTATATCGAAGTTTCTACCTTCAAAAGTCATTAAGCTTGGGATGGCTTTATGAACAAATAACCAATACAAAACGATTTCTACAGGTATCCTGATGATGTGAAAAATGGTGAGTGTCTTGATGTTAAATGCCAATAAAAAGGCATCCCCTTTTTTAGTTAATAAATTGTACATGAGGAACAGTAAAGGCGGCACAACCAGCAGCGGAAACCGAGGGGATGCTGCTTTGAAATTGGTATAAAAGCCAGAGATGGAAATGATGCTTTGAAGTACTATCCAAATTGCCATTACAATCAGAAAAGGCTTTTTAAACCCCGAAGCTTTCACAATGAGATAGTAAGCGATTACCACCGTAGAAATAAAAGTGGCATATACATAAAAAGGTAACTGATCCATATATTATTATTTAAAAAGGTTAAAAATTAAGGCTGTGAAAGAAGTGGTTAAAGGATAATCGCCTAGTTGAGCAGCAAACTCATACACCAGTGATTTCTCGATATCAATCAGCTTATTGGGATGTGATTTTAGAATTATTGTTTTTGTTGGCAGACCGTGTATGAACCCTTTAGCTGCTATCGCAGCAGATTGGATAGAATTAGATTGCTTAACGATTTCAATCGTACTATTTAGAAAGCCTGCATCCTGCAATTGCTGTTGTACGAAGGGAATATAACTACAAGAAAAAGGACCAACTTTATGTTGAAGCGGGGGAAACTCACCAGTGAACTGCATTAACACTTGGTTGGTTATTTGCCAAATTCTATTTTCTTCTAAAGCCCCCCAAACATTGAAAAGGAATTGACCTTGAGGTTTTAAGACTCTTTTTATTTCAGAAAAGCCTCTAACCTTATCTTGTAAAAACATGATACCGAATTGGCAAACGATTAAGTCAAAACTGTTATCCGCAAAGGGAATATCAGCAATATCTACTTGTTGCCATCGTAGATTATCAGACTGTACCTGTTGCTTGCCTACTTCAATCATTTCTATACTGAGGTCGGTAGCTATTATTGTAGAGTCATTTGAAAGCAGTTCAGTTAAATAATGCGTTAAACGACCCGTTCCTGCTGCTAGTTCAAGAACACGAACGCCTCCTTTCCGGTGAACTATTCGTGCTGCTAAATCTTTAGCAAAGGGTTCAAAGATGAAATTGCCTAGAACGGATTCATAAACATCTGGTATTTTGCCTGCAAAAGCAAGTTTAGGTTCTTCACTTTGTTTAGGTTTATTTGTAATTGTTTCCATTGTATTATCACTTTAAATTGATAACACAAAGGAAGAAACTAGCCTAAAGATTATGGTTTACTTGTGGCAAGAAGTGGATTGCTTTATGGCAAGAAAAAACTTGTCTTATGGCAAGTGAAGATTTTATCTTAAAGTAAATTCTCGACGTATTCTACTTAAAGAAGTATCAGTAATATTTAGGTATGAAGCAATATGCCTTAGCTGGGCTATTTGAAAAATTTCAGAATTTGTTTCCATTAAGTGAGCATAGCGTTCCTCTGCTGTTAGGTTGATTAAACGCATCGTTCTGTCCTTAAAAAGAATGTATTCTTTTGCTAACATAGCCCTGCCAAATTCACGCCATAATGCATGTTCATGAAAAAGTTTATCTACTGTTTTATAATTAGAATAATATCCTTTCACTTTAGTTATGGCAATGATATTTTCTACTGAAGGTTTTTGCTGAAAGAAGGACGCAACGTCAAAAATTAATCGAGGAGGTGCGTAAAAAGCTGTTGTTACCTCATCACCATTTTCATTAAAAGTGTATGCTCTAAGATGCCCCTCTGTTAAAATCAGGCTACCGCTAATCTTTCCCTGCTTTAGAAAATATTCCCCTTTCTCTAATTCCATTTCTTCAAAGTTTTCTGCGATAAGGTTTAATTCGTCATCGTTTATGTGAAAATGCGGGATAGATGATTTAATAAAATTGAAAAAGAAAGATTTCATACAGTTGCTAGTAGTGGTTTCCACAAATTTATAAAAACACGAGATCTGAATATGATAATACTAATCCGCTAGAAATTTTAAGGAAATAAGTATCTAAAAATAAGAATCGGACCGTACTCGTCTATCAATTATTTGGCAGAGTATAATTTAGTATGCATTCTATTGGCCTATAAGGTTTTACAAATTTATACTTCTTTCTTTTTTGCCAATTTCTCAATGATTTTCTTGGCTTTCTTTAAACGATAAGTTTTAAAAATAACCTATCATTATTAATTCATTCGTCAAAAAATCAATATCATTCTAAAGGTAAAGATTCCATTTTATCGCCAAAAACATAATGATTAAACCAAACCCAGTTATGCCAAATAGCCGCTAATCTTTCTTTGGGTTTAGTAATACCATGACCAAATCCTTTGTAAACAACTAATTTGGCAATAACATTATTATCTAACAGACCCCTATATAGTTCATAAGCATCAGAAATTGGAACACGTTTATCCAATTCTCCATGCTGAATTAATGTTGGAGTTTTTGCTTTTGTAATATTTGTAATAGGGGATGTTTTTTGGTAAATAGCAGGGTTAGACCACGGTGTTGAATTAAGATATTGTTTGGTAAATGGTGTAATATCTGTACTTACATAATATGTCATCCAATCGGAAATGCCAGCACCAACACTAATTGCTTTAAAAATGTTTGTATTGGTAGTTAAAAATGCAGAAATATAACCGCCTTGGCTCCAGCCCATGCAACCCATTTTTGCTGTATCTACAAATCCCTTTGCAATTAAATGATCTACACCGCTTACAACATCCCACATATCACCAACCCCTAAATTATTAACATTAAGTGAACGAAATTTTTCTCCATATCCTGCACTACCCCTATAATTAACTCTTAAAACAATAGCACCTTTTTCACAACATTGCATCATCGGATATACATAAGTTGGCGTAGGTTCTGGCCTATCTACGCCAGTGGGTCCACCGTGAATGATTACTAGCAAAGGATATTTTTTATGTGAATCAAAATTTTTAGGTTTTAATAAAACACCTTCAATCATTTCACCATCTTTGCTTTTCCATTGTACAATTTCATTGGTAGGTGTATTCCATTTTTCTATTTGTGCGGAAGCGTCAGAAAGTTTTGTAAGTCTCTGTTGGTTAAATACATATATGTCATTCAGCGAACTAAAATTTCTTCCGTTTATTGCAATTGTGTTGTTTTGTGAAGAAAAACTTGCACTAGTAATTACATCTAAGTCAATTGCGACTTTATTATAATTGTTTTTTGAGGGATGATAGAGATACAAACTAGATTTCATTTTATCTAATGCAGAAAAATAAATACCATCCTCATTCCATTCAATAGCATTTTTAACTTCGTCAAAACCATTTAATATTTCTTTACTATTTTTATTAGTTAAATCATACACAACCAAATGATTGTTTTTATAAAAATTGGAAATTGTATCATCAAAAAAACTACTGTAAACAAACTGTTTGCTATCCTTACTCCAAATCTGAAAATTATCAGTAGAGGTATTATTAATAACTACTTGAACCTTTTTTGAAGCCATATCTACCAATGCAATATCAGAACGGCCAGAACTTTTTACCCTTGCATCTGGTTGAAAAGTAAATGCAATCATTTTACTATCAGGACTCCACTCAAAATTTGAAATATAATAGTTCGCATTTACCAACAGTGAAGCTTTTGGCATAGCATAACAAGGAGTATGTGTATCATCTTTACTATTCAATTTCTGATAACAAGGCAAATAGCCAGCGGTATTAATACTATCTATATCAAAATTCATAAACCATAAACTGTTTTGTTTAAAGCCCTCATCTTCTATTTCAAATCCTCCATAACGTTCGTTTGTTGATTTTTGATTTTTATTTTCTGCATTGGTTTTTATAAACGCAATCTGCTTTCCATCAGCACTCCATTTATATGCATCAATACCGTCTTCGTCTTTCGTAACTTGAATTGCTTCGCCACCTTTTGGGGAAATAATAAAGATTTGACTTTTATCGCCTCTATCAGCCAAAAAACTTATCCATTCGCCATTTGGTGAAAACTGAGCATTTGTGCTACTAGCTTTATTAGTTCTCGTTAGTTGAAAACCACTGTTTCGTGCAGTTGTTTCTGAAACCCATAATTCAGCATCTAATCTATTTGCACCCCAATCAGTTGACGTTACGGTATATACCACTAATTTTCCGTCTGGAGAAATAACAGGACTGCTTACTTGTTTTAAACTAATCCATTCTTCAAATGAAGTTGATGGATTTTGTGAAAATGCAGAAATGCTAATTAATGTAACACAATAAAAAATGATAATTGATTTCATAATAAAGTATTAAACATGAATATAATTAAGATTCCAATTCCTCAATAGTTTTTTGACTTCAGAAAGCCTAATGGCATGGCTTGTTTCGACTAATTTTTTGGTGGTCCAATGCTATAGATTGTATTGTGGTGATACTTTAAAGTAGAAATAGCTACCAATGCTAATAAAAATGATTGCTAGTTCTTCGGTTGGTATTTCTCAGTTGAAGGTAACAAATCATTGGTAATAAAGTCACCCCGCAATTTCGAACTTCCAGTCTCGCTCTCATTTAGACTTTCTTTCGGTCTTTCCGTCTTGCAGACTTTCCTGCTTTTCTTCCTTACTCTTGCGATAAATTGTATTCCCTTTTTAATAATGCTGTTAAATGTTTATTATATTCCAATTGGTCTTTTAACAAAGTGAGATAAGCCAAATTTGCAACTGCTAAACAACCTGTTGTACTGAAAAGATTTTTTAAAATTTGCTTATCATTCGGAACATTTAAGCCTTTTGTATTATTAAAGTGTATGAAAAAAACATTTTCGTCTCCTAGTATATAACTTACTCTTGTGGTATCAGTATAGTCATTAAAATCAAGGTTCTTATTCAACAATGAAACCCCTTCTTTAAAAAGAAAATAACAATCCGCTTCCTGCGCTTGTATAAGACTGGTATTTTGCTGATATTTAAAAATACTATCAGCAATATAGCCATGAAGCTACCATCAGAGAATTTTATAATACCGGTGAGGATAAAATAATCTTTTGGAAAAAATTAGTACAATAAAACAATATTCTGAAGGTTGCTACGTCCTAAAATGAGTGATAACAAAAGTGTGGAACTGGTATTGTAGACACGCTCATTTAGAACCATATCATAAAATAGGTTAACTACCTTTTAGTTTTCTTCCTTCTTTCGCTAATATAGTAATTTCAGCAATTCGCTGTGCTCTTGTTTCGGCTGTCTTGGCAATTTTAATATAGCGTAGCATAAAGCGTTTGCTTGATGCGCCAATCGCATCAAAATTATTCATAGCAGGATAGAGCTGTTCCAAGGATTCAATAAAGTCTTGGGGTTTTATGAGTGCATCTACATCGTCCATAAAATTCCATAGCCCTTTTTCTTTTGATACTAGAACTGCCTGCCTACCTGCTTCGGTTATACGTCCCTGCTTTTCTAGTTTTGCAAACCTGTCTTTATACGACTTTGACCAATGCTGCGCCCTTCGTTGTGAAATAAGCAGCATGGTTCTACTTTCATCCAATTTTCGCCCTATACCATCAATCCATCCAAAGCATAGCAACTCATCTAATATGTCTTGTTTTGAAACGTATTTTTCTTTTAGTTCTTTTTTATGAGTTATTACCCAAATACTTTCTTTTTGGGCATGGTTTTGTGCCAACCAATCTCTTAATTCATTGGCAGTAGTAATTTCAATTTGCTCGAAGTTTTCAGTTTTTACCATACTGTTTATACTGATTTAATCGGCTTTGACGGCATCAAAAAAATGGAAAAATGGCAAGGCTTCTTTATAACATATAACGATTTCTTTGATAAAATCGTTTGAGCATACTACATCATCTTCAAATTTTTTGTGGATAATGTACTGTTTTAGTTTCAATAATTCAATATTTGGATTATCTGCATCATAGCCTTTTGGCGGCCGAACCAATGCCTCGCCTGATAGTTTACCAAAAGTATCAATGAAGGATTTTTTATTGATTATATTGTTGAATTCTGAACCATTATAATCAATTTCTTGCCGCACTTTATTTAACAATTCAGCATCTGGCTGCCATACACCACCGCCAATAAAGGTTTCGCCCAATTGTACATTTATGTAGAATGGGCATTTCTTATTATCAGGTGCGCGTTCAATCAAACCACTAATATTATTTTTGTATGGGCTTTTATCTTTACTAAAACGAATATCTCTGTAAACTCGGCTTGCATACTTTTTTAAATCCTTTTCAAAGATGGATTCTATTTTTCTAATGTGGGGTAATAACGCTTCTATGAACTGTAAATAGTTTTCTTTAGCTGCCTCGTATCTTGATTTGTTTGCTTCAAACCAGGGTTTATTATTATTCTGCTCTAAGTCTTTGAAGAAATTAAGTGTCTCTTTTTGTATCATGATTATTAATTTTTATATCAGTTCTACCAAATTATCATAGTTTGGAACAGAAAAAATCAATTAAATAAAGTAGCAGACAAGTCATTTCAGTTTCAAGTTCTCCACACCCAACTCGCTGCATAGTAACACCATCTGTTAGGTTAAAGTTCTATTTACCAATCGCTTTTTTAGCGCATTCTGTATTAATTCTTCTATCTTGATATTGTCATTTAACTGAAGCTCTAAAAACATAAACCATACAAATTAGTTATACCAATTTGCGAAATAGTTTTCTACTGCTTTTAAATTATCGGCCTTAGCGCTTAATGCAACATAATTGTCTGGTCTAACTAACAAAATTGTGGGCTGATGAATGCCATAAATTTTGTGTACTAACTCGTCAATATCGTAATAAAGATAGGCTGTTTCATAGGTGGTAATAGTAGAAGCAGTGATTATTAAAGGTAAAAGTCCGCCTTTGATTTTGTCAATTTGTTGCAAGTGGTTCAACTGTTTTTTGTTGTCAAAAACTAACAGTTTCCATACTGGTTTCGAAAGTTGCTGGAACAATGAAACTTCTTGTAAAGTTGATGCCTGAATGATATCCCCGTCTAAGATTCTGTTACCGGCTTTTACAGATCCTTTCTTGATTTTATCAACTGTCAAAGGGCTTTTTTTGTAATTTATGTTTAACTGGCTAAATGTTTTTGCCATCCCTTTTTCGCCACCTTTATCTAACATCCAATTCCCTAATTTGCCAACAACCCACTGCATAAACTTGGGTGCTTTGGTGGTATATTTTAACGAGTTGAATTGTATTTTTTCCAATGCGATGCGCAAGGCTAATCTTTCAGTTTGATAAGTGGTTAAGAGTTCGGTTTTTGCATTGTTTTTAATCACATCGGCCAATTTCCAAGCTAGGTTAAGACTATCTTGTATACCTGTATTTAAGCCTTGTCCGCCATTTGGCAATATTGGATTCCCTGCATCTCCTGCTAGAATAACTTTGTTGTCAATAATTTGTGGTGCAATTCCCATCGTCAAATTGGCATAGCTAAACCATTTTGGCTCTAACATTTCTATTGAATTGTCTTTAGTAACCTCAATGAGTTTACTTTTCATTTCTTCTAGAGTTGGGTTTCTGTTGGGTATGTTTTCAGATGGTTCAATAGTTAGAATTCTGTAATAACCATCAAGCAATGGCACTACAACTGCAAAGCCATCGGCAAAATAAAACAGCCACATTTGTTTCATTGAATTAAGACGTTTCCATTTCAATTTTGCATCTACTTGTCTTATTGTTCTGTCTGTTTTTACAGGTTTAAAATCACATTTTGTAAACGTTCTGGTTATACCCCAAGGGCCGTCGCAGCCAATGACATACTTATAGTTTTCGGTAGTAATATTAGTGACGCTTTGTAAAGTAGTCACAACGCCATTTTCATTTTGTATTAGGCTTGTCAATTTTGTATCAAAATGAATTTGGACACCTAGATTGCTTAATGAATTTGCTAATGATTTTTCGATATTGTCTTGCCCTAATAAAAGCACATCGTTAAAAGGGCTTTCGGTTAAGTGCATCGTTCTTGCACCCAAATTAGTTCCATAACCTTCCATAACCATGCGGCTCATTTTGCCACTTATATCAAACATTGGCTGGATAAGATTATAGATTGCAAGCTGCTCTTGTGTACCCTGCATTAAATTGGTTGCTTTTGTAGTATCTGAAAGTTTTGGCTTTAGTTCGATGATTTTTATGCTTACGCCTAAACTTTGCAAAGCTGCTGCTAGGATTAAGCCAGTTGGTCCTGCGCCAACAATTAGAACATCTGTATTGTACATTTCATTTGCCATTTAAAATAGTTTAGGTGGCAAATATAATAAACGGCTAGTCATTTTATGACTAACAGTCATTTTGTTGTTTTTAATTTAATCTCGTATACCATTTTCTACGATAGCTACAAAACTGGATAGTATTTCCTTTTCAGAAATTCCCTGATATTGTTTTATGATAGCCCCTCTAACTTTTATAAGTTGTATCATGCCAACCGTCATCCCCCACAAGCAAATAGAAAAATTTACAGGATCTATATTGGGGTTTAGTGTTTTATTGTCTTTTGCTTTTTGCGCAATTTCTACAACCATTTGGGATATTTTATAACTTGATTGCTGTAGCTCTTCTGTTTCGGTGAGTTTATTATTGATTTCGTAGAGAGAAACCAACTCAAAATAGAGTGGATATTTTTTAAAAAATTGATAGTTGGCAAGGATAATTGCTTTTAATTGTTCGATTGGTGTTTTACTTTTTTTTATTGACTTTGCAAATGCTTCAAATAAAAGGTTTCGAGATTTTAGACTTAATGCCGCTAAAATTTCCTCTTTATTTTTAAAATATAGATATAAAGTGCCTTTGGCTAGTTGTGTTTCTTTTGCTACCAAGTCCATATTTAAACCATACAAACCGTCTGCTTGCATAATTTTTTCAGATGCTTCTAATATGGCATTGTAGCGCTCTTGTTTTTCTTTCAGTTTTCGACCTTTAATTTCCATGTTAGATTTTGGATAAAATTAGATTTATTCAAACTGTAAAGATAAAATATGTGGTGGTCAATAAGTAAGGGTTATACCCTAAAATGTCTTGTAACTAGATAGATTTGTTTAAGAATAGTTTCACAAATTTTAAGATATCCCAGTTGCTATGGTAGCTAGTATTTTGTGACATAATTTCACATTAATAGTAACTTCTATTCTGTATTTAGCATTTCTGAATCAGTTTGTTGAATTTCAGTTTTATGAATGTCGTTAATATATTGGTCTTTCAAATGATCGTAAAATGAATGTCGACCAATCAATGTTGCAACTAAATTAGCAAACAATGCAGTCAACATAATATAAAAAATTACATTGTGACTATTGGTCATTTCTGAAACTAAAATTGATGAAGTGAAAGGACTTCTTGTGATACTTGTCAAAAAACCTGTCATACCACACAAAATGATAAGATTAGTTTCAGCGCTTGACAAATGGAACCAACCTGCAAAAACAGCCCCAATACTAGCGCCAGCACTTAAAGAGGGTGCAAAAATTCCACCAGATGATCCAGTTGAAAATGACACTATTGGACCAACAACACGCAAAATAGGTACATACCAATCCAAATGCTTTTGATTGGTAAATAAAGTAGACACCATAATTTCTTTTCCCGAACCTAATGTTTTACCGTCAATTACAACGGCTAGCGTAGCCACGATAAGTCCACAAAATGCTACAAAAATTATTGTTTGATAATCCTTTTTTAACACACTTTTTTTACGCAAAACATATAAAATTACCTGCCCCATTCCGCTACCTGCAACTCCTGTTATAATTGCCAAGGGAATAATGATAATGATTACCCAAGCAGTAATACCGTCTAATTGTGGGTAGCCCAAATACAAATAAGGCCCTAAAAAATTTAATGCAGTTAAACCAGCAATAATAACGCCAGTTAACAAGGCGGATTTGAAAAAACTAAAATGTGTTTTCGTTAGTTCCTCTATAGCAAACACAATTCCGCCCAATGGTGTATTGAATGCGGCTGCAAGGCCTGCTGCGGCACCCGTAACAATCATATTTCGCTTAGATATTTTAGGATACCAAGCTGGCAAGAGGTCGTTTATTTTTTTGAAAATAGAAGCTGAAATTTGAATGGTTGGCCCTTCTCTACCAATTACACCGCCTCCAAAAACCATTATTAAGCTAGATAATATTTTTATGAATATTATTCTTAAGCTAAGTAATGCATTTACTTTATAATTATGCTTTGGGTTAGACAATTCAATAGCGGCACTGACCTGTGGAATACCACTACCTTTTGCATATGGTGCATATTTAGACACAAGCCACCAAGCTGCAACAAAGCTAATTGGGGTAATGATGAAAAACGCCCAACTTGTTTTTTCGTAAATGAGATGCGTGCCCGTCTCCGCCAAAGCAAAGAGTTTAGCATACAAAACCGCGACGGTACCCGAAATAAAAGCGCCTATCCAAAAGGGCAGTGCATTTAGAAGATTTATTTTTAATTTTTCGTTATCAATTAAGTCAAATTTTAATTTTAATGCTTGTCTAATCTTTTTCAATATAGTCATCGTAAAATGTTGGGGCTTTTTCGCAAGTTTTCTGGTCTACATGCGTTTAATTAAAAAATACCATTGCTTTTCTGATATACCCAAAATGCAGATATCGTAACAAAAAGAGCGATGCGTTAGGGACTAAATTATATTCAATTTATCCAATACATAACTATCATCCTGCCATTTATAGTGATGGAATAAACAAATAGCTCAAACAGCAAGATGTAAGCGAAGCATACCGAACTTCAAATAAAATCAACTATTAAGAAATAAATGTCTTCAATAATACCAAATATTGTCGACAGTGTGTTTTATCAAATTGGAATTAAGATGGAAATATTTGAATAATTCTTGAAACAATCTTTTCTAGATTTTTTTTGAATTTCAGTTCAAACCCTGGTTGATTTTCATCTGTTCCTGTTCTAAGCACTTTCAATTGTTCAATGACTTTGTCAATTTGAACAGTGTCACTACCACTCAGCTTTTTCGCATCGTTTAACATCAGCAAATTATCATCGAAATTTTTAATGAGTATTTTATAATATTCATTGTAAAACTGCTTAAATTCTTTTGATAAGGAAAGCACCTGTAATGAAAAATCGTTTAATTTCTGGACATCCGATTTGGTGTTAATACGTGTGTAAAATTGTGCATTACGATTTTGGGTGGCTTGCTCAAATAAATTATCCAAAACGACTCTATAACTAGAAGTATTTCCCGATATATCAATTTGTAGTTCTGTATAATATCTGTTTTTTAAACTTTGGATGGAAGGATAGTAGTCGATATATGAAACCTTGTGGTTTTTTAAGTCGTTTGAAAATTGTAATGAGATATTATTTAAATTCTGATAAAAATCTAAAAAAGGCATGATTGAGTCCGAAAATTGCTTTAACATTCTTTGCGATACAGGGGTTTGAACTTTAACAGTCAAACTGTCCCCTCTTCGCAGTGTAGAAGATATTTTGTCAATATATGGACTATTAAAAGATGCAAACGTAGAAATAACCGAGGTGACAATATTTAGAGGCGGAAAAGAGCCTTTTAGGCCTTCTATAATATTTCCAATTGTGCTTTTTAGTCTGCTTTTTTGTACCTCCTTGATGTTCGTTGCGTTAATTACTTGCTCTGAAAATGCCGTAATTCTCTCAGAAAAAGTAAACCCCAATTGGTTACTTGTGGGATTATTAATCTGGTTGATGATGGTATATTTTAAAGCATCATTTCTATCCGCTAATATGGAATAAACGGTATTGTCTAGTATATCTAATAGTTCAATTGCGATTTGAGAATTTTTGTAACTTTTTTCATAACTGGCACTTGTATTCTGAGTTGCTACATTAGAAATAGATTTTACTACGTCTTGTAGACTATCTAGTTTTCGTTGAAAAGCCTTTAATAATGAATCATTATTGTTTACAATATTTGTATCTGGAAGGCATTTTGCGTAGCTAAGAGAAGGTAATAATAAAAGTAAGACGATAAATTTTTTCATTTAACTAAATTTAGATATTAAAAAATGAACAACATTTTACACAAATATTGAGTCAAAATACTATTGAGTATACTTGCTCACGTATGAATAATGGTTCTATTCATACCCTAATATTTGGTTAGCGGTTGAAAACCCCTGCGTTGGGTTGAATCCTTAGACATCCACTACGCTTGCAGGTGTATATTAGATTAATTTACAGTAACCTTATTCAAGACTAGCCATTGGTAGGTTTAGTTTACTTATGGTCTTTTGAATTTCTTGTTCTATCAATGGTTCACACAATTATTTTGCTATTGAAGTTATATTAACGTCATTAGTAGATGGACCTTCTGTCTTAGGAATATTAGTACAAACAAAATAATATTTGCACGTTTATTACTAAAATATATGACCAACGGCTTCTTAAGCGGCACAAAATAAACCAATACAACTTAATCCATGCTTTAAAAATAATTGGTATTAGTATTTTTAAAGCTTATATTTTGATTCTGAATATTGCTTCATAAATGGTATGTTAAAGTCCCACATCTTTCTAAATATTGGCAATTTTTCACAAAAAGACACAGGTAGGATTTTCTAATTTAGTTGTAAGAAATAAAAAGTTTACACAATAATATGCTAGAAAAAACGATTATAATAGTACTAAAGTTTTTAGGTATATGATGCAGTAACTACTACTAACGATGCGAAATTATGTGTTAATATTTGTTTGTTATAGTCATTTTACGCAAAGTGACACCAATATTGTATTGGCAAAACCATCAGAAAAAATAACTATTTATCAGCCGCAGCCGCCTAAAAAACCTTCATTTTTTGAGTCAATTTTTGGGAAAATCATTAAGCCCAAGCCACCCAAAACCACCGCTGTAAACCCGCGCCAAGTTAAAAAGAAACCTGTTAAAATTAAGTACAAAAAATATGTCATGTTAGAAGGCGAAGGCTTATGGCAAGTAGCAGATAAAAAGAAAATAGCGATAAAGGAAGTGCCACAATGGATAGACCTAATTGCTAAAAAAAACAAGCTCACCATAAAAGACAACCACGACGATTATGTACTCAACGCGGGTACCATTATTTGGATACCAATGTAAATCTTGTCTTTCTAAAAAAGCCTTACAATAAGCAAACTTCAAAAAGCAAGCAGAATTAATTGGTTATTTTACAATTTTAATTTATAAACACCCCGATTTTACAGTGAGATTATTGCTATTACCAATCCTATTATTATCAATTATTACTACCTCTTTTTGCCAGCAACAGCCTGCAAATACCACTACGTACCAACTTTCAAGTAAAATACTTGACGCCGCCACAAAACAGGCATTGGAATATGTTACCATATCACTTTTAAACAGCAATAAAAAAGTAATAAACGGTACTATTACCAATAAAAAAGGGGAATTTGTATTAGCAAAAATATCCAATGGCACTTATACCCTATTAATACAATCTCTAGGCTATGTAGATGCTACTCAACAAGTAGTTATACAAAATAATGCACTCAACTTGGCTATTATTGAATTGCGCAGCAAATCAACCGACTTAAATGCGGTAACAGTGACATCAAAACGACTCGCGATTGAAAACAAACTCGACAAAACCGTTTTCAACGTAGAAAAAGATATTAGCTCGCAAGGTGGAGTGGCTACCGACGCGTTGAAGAAAATACCTGGCGTAACTGTAGACATAGATGGTAATGTAGAACTATTAGGCAACCCGAGTGTGAAGTTTTTAATTGACGGTAAGCCCTCAGCTATTTTTGGTAATAGTGTAGCCGATGCGCTACAAAGCATACCCAATAGTCAAATACAAAGTATTGAAGTGATTACAAGCCCTTCGGCCAAATACGACGCTTCAGGTACGGGCGGCATTATTAATATTATCCTTAAGAAAAGTAAAATTGAAGGCTTTAATGGTAATCTTAGTATGGCGGCAGGCACTAGATTAGAAAATGCTAGTCTTAATACAAGTTATAAAAAAGGCAATTTTGGTATCAATGCCTATTTCAGTGGCAATGC
Source organism: Parasediminibacterium paludis (assembly GCF_042651445.1). Classification (NCBI taxonomy): domain Bacteria; kingdom Pseudomonadati; phylum Bacteroidota; class Chitinophagia; order Chitinophagales; family Chitinophagaceae; genus Parasediminibacterium; species Parasediminibacterium paludis. The sequence goes on along the minus strand of NZ_JBHSDC010000003.1, from coordinate 496,681 downwards.
GCAACTTACCGCTAGCTCGCCCAACGGTTTAGATAGACTAACAAGCACCAATACCCAACGCTTATTGCAAGAAAGTACAACCGATGTAAACCGTAATGGGTATAAAACAGGTTTAAGCATAGATTGGGCTTTCAACAAAACCACAAGCATGACTGCAGCGATGGGTTTTAATCATTTTGGATTTAAGAACCATGGTACTACCAATCAGCATAGTATTGTATACGATGCTAACGGCAATGAATTGTCTAATACAGCAAGTAATAGAAACGCAGACAATAGCTTAAGTGTTACGGACTTTGAAAACAGTATGGCTTTTAGAAAACAATTTAAAAAAGAAGGGCAGGAACTAGAAATTGCTTACGACGGCACTTTTGGAAAAAACACCACTGCCTATAACCAACAACAATTTTACACTGGTATTAGTAGCGCATTTGCTGGTGCTTACAGTACCAATCCTGGTAAAGAAAATGAGGTTAACCTTGAACTGAATTATACGCATCCGATTACTAAAAGCACGGTTTTAGAAACAGGTTTTAGAACAACTTTTCAATCCATAATTAGCAATGCAGATGTGTTTACATTAAATGCGAATACTGGCACTTTTTCTAAAGATAATTTGCAGTCGTATGCGTCTAATTATCGACGTACCATTTACGCTGGCTATGCTTCAGCAAATTTTTCACTGTCGGATAATATAGAAGTAAAAGCAGGCGCTAGATATGAATACACGATTAGTAAAGCAGATTATTCAACTGCCCATAATGTTGCTATCCCCAATTATGCCAATCTTGCACCTTCCTTAATGATTGGTTATAAATTACCGAATCAACAAAGTATTAAACTTGCTTATTCATACAGAATCGAGCGACCTGATTTTAGAGATTTAAATCCATTTATTAATTTAGCAGACCCACACAACATCACTACTGGCAATCCTAATTTACAGCCAGAAGTAGGCAATCAAGTACAACTCTCTTACAATAAAAATTATGAAAACGGTGGCAACCTCAATATGGTGGCTTACTACCAACGTAATAGCCCAGATATTAAACCTTTTACCACCTATTATGCCACCTATAAAGTGGGAGATTCTACCTACAACGATGTTACGCTTACTACTCGTACTACTATTAGTGCAGAGGTTCGAGCTGGGGTTAATATTTCAGGTTCCTTACCTATCAGTTCTAAAGCCACTATACGTCCTAATATACAGTTGTTTAACAGGCACTTAAATAACCCTTATGCGGTTCCTAATATTACCGATGCTTTTGGATTTAGAGTCAATCTTAACTTAAGTTATCAATATTCAAAAACCTTAGTAGCCGAAGTATTTGGTAATTATAATTTAGGCATGAAATGGCAAGGTAAACAGGCAGATGTATATGCCTATACCTTCGCGTTTCGCAAACAATTTAACAACAACAAAGCTAGCTTTGGTTTTATTGCAGTAAATCCATTCAACCATTATATCTATCAAAAAAGCCAGCAGTTAACACAAGATTTTACATCCAATATTTATAGAAATGTACCTTACCGTTCTTTCGGCATAACGTTTACGTATAAGTTTGGCAAGGTAAAAATTAGTAAAGTAAAAGAGCCTGAAAACTTCAACTATGCACCACCTTCTGAAAACTAAAAAAGCGTCGTTAGTGTACAAATGACAAGTATCAAATAATAGCTGAAACTACTGTGTTTGCTATATGCTAGCCTCGCGGGTTACCTCAATATTATTTTTAACTAAAAAAGGCATTAAATATAGCTTTCACCGAAAAATTAACAATTAGTTCAAAATAATTGAGTATTCTCATGGCGAATACCCCCAAAACCAATATTGCCATGTTGCCTAAAAGCCCTACTGTTACTATCACCCAACAGGTGTTTGATTTTATGATGATTGAAGTGAATCATGCAGATATATTGAGCACATTTAGTTATGCTATTGTCGACCACCATCAACAAGCTATTCGTAAAGGCAATTTTAGAGGCCAAATGGTACAATTGCGCCTAAGCCATATACCCGAAGGCAAGTACCAATTTAGTTTGCACCACAATGAAGTACTCATCTCAACCATTCCTTTCGAAAAAAAATCAGCAGCCTTTGAAAAGTCGCAATTATTTGGCAAATAACGAGACCATTTTACAGCAATTTGTACAACATACTTTGCACTTTATACAGCTTGTAAAGCATTTTTATTCCCCCGATTAATCCTAATAAACAAACAAAAAAGCCACACAATGATGTGTAGCTTTTTTAGCATTTAGTTAGGTTTAGGGGAGAAAACTATTTCGTAATTACAAAGCTGTCTACAGGCTTTCCGTTGGCATCTAATTGCTGAATGGTAAGTGTATTGCCTTTTAAATCTGCAACAGTAAACGTGTGTCTAGTGGATATAAATTTATTGGTAAATTTCTGCCAGCTATCACTATCATTTTCTTGTTCTGGGTCGTACAAATCTTGCCCACCTGCACCTGTAACAATATAAATCACACCTTTTGGATGTGTATTGGTTTTACCATCAAAGGTTTTATCCAGCGTCCATTTACCCACTACGACTCTTCCGCGCACCGTTTTATTATCTTTACCACCTACTATTAACACCCCATTTCTCATAGGTTTAAAAAACATTGGGTAACTGCGTTGGTAATTATGTACATGACCATTAAACACCACATCTACTTTACCTTGTTCAAAAACAGGAGCTAGCAAACGCATTTGCTGTTGTTCAAAATGCTCTAACGAAGAATTAAAACCCGGATGGTGATATAGTACAAAATGCCAAGGCATCTCTTTTGAATTAGCTAAATCTTGTTTTACCCAATTTACTAATACAGTATCTGTCCAATCTACATAGGTATCGGCATCTAATACAGTCCAGTGAGCATTACCATAATTAAAAGAGAAATTAGCCATTGTGGGGTATCTATTACTCGCACCTTCATAAAAGGCTTTTTTATTAGCATCGCTACCTTTCAACAAAGGTGTGATAGCACTACCCTCTTTACTGATTGGCCCATTTAAAGGTTGATCCCAATAGTGATAATATGCTAAAGCATCAGGCTGTTTATCCAAATCGCGGCTATCTGCGTCATGATTGCCAACCGCCCCTACAAATGGAATAGAACGCATTAATGGCACACCAACAGAATCTCTGTTGATGGCATTATATATTGGCCAAAACTTAGTTTTATAATCTGCAATGGTACCATTATCATAAACAATATCGCCTGGTACTAAAATAATATCTGCTTTGGCGTTGTACACACCATTGGCTATTTCTTTTGCTGCTTTTGTACCTGCACCAATGTCGCCAAATACAACAAAACGCTGGGCTTGATTTGGAGCTTTAGGCGCTTGCGCCTGAGAAATAAATACTTCCTTACCATTTTTTAATACCCGATACTTAAATGTGCTACCACTTACTAAACCTGTTAACGCCGCTCTGTAAACGACATGCGCTGGCGCATTGGCTACAGCAATGGATGTAGCCGTTGGCGCTGCCGTGGTTACCCATTGGCCATTAGTTTGAAGTTCTACCGACCAATTAGCAGTAGCATTGTTTGCCTGCCAAAGTAAAACTAGGCTTTGAGCTGTAGGATTGGTACCTATTTGCAAATAAGGGGTTACCACGAAGGCATCATTACTCGTTTGTCCTATTACACGGCTACAGATTAGTAGCAGTAATAAAGCGACTGTTTTATTGTTCATACTGTTCATTTTTTTGAATAAATTTAAAAAGTGGCGTTCGCAAGCATAAACACCACACAAAGCAGCTATCAATACACAATTGAATCAAGGAGCAAATATGTTCTTAGTAATCAGAAGAAACTACCATTAACAAAATGGTAAGAATTAGATGACAATTTGGTAGCTATCAAATAATAATTCTGTAACAAAAACTTCAGTTTTTAAACAGCATTACACAATTCATAATGATAGCGCTGGTATCAATCAACCATCAAATATTATTTATAAATAGCCGGCCCGTCGAAAAATGTGTTATGTAATTATAAACATGGCTTTAGGTAATAAAAAAGTTCCCAGCAGGGTTGCTGGGAACAGTAGGGGTATATTAAAAAAATACTTACTAACTACTTATTTTTAAATACTTGAAGTGCAGTAGTCATCATATTTTGATTGACTATTTTAACTGTATAAAAACCACTGTTTAGTGATGCAGTATTAATACTTGCTGCATTTACTGATAGGGCAACCACTTTTGTTAAGATAAGTTTACCAGCATTATCATATACGTCTATGGTTTCGCCACCTTTTAATCCAGTTACAGTTAATGCGTTTACGAATGGATTAGGATAAGCAGCCAATTTTATATCAATCGTACTTTTAAGTATAATGGTGTTAGAATAACTAATTGAGCCATTTGCACTTACTATTTTAAGTCTATAATAACTTGTAGCAGCGGCATATTTATCATCAAAAAAACTATATTGCATGGTGGTACTTGCGTTGTTTAATGCATTAACAGAACCTATCGTTTCAAAAGAGGTACCATTAACACTTTTCTCTACAACATAATTGGCGATAGCAATTTCATTGGCAGCCGACCATGATAATTTTGCACCACTATTGATAGCCGTGGCTGTAAAACTAATTAATTGCACAGGTAACAAGTTATTGGCTTCACCTATACCAAAGCTACCATAAGCAGTATAAGAAGCTGTTACGTTTCGTTGAATATTGTTGGCTGTTGCAGCAATATTCGAAAGCCAATTGGTACCGTCGTTTCTACCCACACCAATTTGTGCATTTGTAAAAGTGAAAAATCGTGAGCCAGTTAAAGCATTTGTCCAGCTTAGATTAATAGCAGCAGTTTGACCAATATTCGTTTTTGGATTAATAACCCACACGGCATCAATAGCACTTGCTTTTTGAGACGCATTAAGTGCAATACCATTTGGCAAACCATTGCTAGTAAGCCCTTCAAACACACTCACATTAAACGTATCGGTAGCAGAAGGGGTTATTGTTACGGGCAAATAATTATTTGGAGAGCCTACAGGGAAAATTTTTGATGCAGAAAAACCATCTGTTTGTAAAGTACCAACGGTTGCACCACTTACTTTAGTAACAATATATTGGCTCTGACTTGCGCCACTGATACTTGCTGTACTTAGCAGTCTAAGTGTATCGGTATTGTTAATAGTCAGGTTACCATTTACCAGTGTTAAAATACCACCAATATTTTGCGATTTATTGGTCGTGATAGCAGCATTAAATGTAACATTACCAAGTGCATTATTATTGCTCGCAGCAAATGGTGATGTTGTTGCTGCATTAAACACATAGTTTACACCAGCATCAAACGATTTAGTTCCGCTTGTAGCAAAAGAACCATCGATACCGTTTGTATTTGAGGTTGTGATTACGGCAGTACCATTACTAATAGTGAATGACGTACAAGCCCCACTTGGCAACTTTGATAAAGTTATAAACGATGAGTCACTAAGCAGAGATATAATATAGGTATTTGGAAGTATATTGGTACCAGTTACCAAACTTCCAAGTGCTACATTTGCAGTATTTACTGTTTTAGAATACTTGGTGACATCTAAGGTTACTACGTTACCAGAAAGAGTACCACTTGTAGTTACCGTAGCAGCAGCTTTTACGGCAATATTACCTGCAGATAAAAGCCCTGTACTATTCAATGTTTTACCTTGTAAATTTAATTTTCCAGAAATATAAGATGTTGGATAAATAATAGTGTCTGATCCTATTTTCAAATCCGCGTTCAATGTTACATTAGCATCAGTACCAACACTAAAGCCAGACATACCATTAAATGTACCTGTACCACCTACAGATTGCGGTACTGTATTACTGATCATTACAAATTGTGCGCTTTTATAATTGGAGGCACACCCAATAGTGCCATTATTGACAATATTACCCGAAATTGGATAGCCACCTGTTGCACTTAAATTAAATGTTGTGCCAGTATTTACAGTAAGTGTATCTACATTATACCAAGCAGCATCTGCATTAGCAGTTATTCCAGAAGCAATAGCAACATTTGAAAAATAATGCTTATTAAAAATATTAGTGTATGTACCTAATGGTGCATTAATAACAAAATTACTACCAGCTTCGAACGTCATTGCAGGTGCTGTTGTGGTTGTTTGTGTAAATGGTGAAAAACCTCCATTATAAAATAAAGTTGAACCAGCCTTAAATAAAATACCACTTGCCAAATAGCTAGAGGTACTAACAGTAGTGGCGCTATTTCCAAAAGGATAACCAGCGGTAGTAGTATTGTTGATAAAACATTTGGAACCAGCTGCAAACACTAAAGAACCAACAGCGGAGCTGTCTATTAATTTTGCAGCACCTAACCCAGCATCAGTAATAGTAACAGTACCGTAAATTGTACCAGTTGCTTGCTGAGTTTTAGACAATTTAATATATTCATTATACGCAGCTGCAATAGAAGTAATTTTTAAAGAGCTTGTTGCATCAATTTGCAAATCATCAGAAGGACCACCGTCTCCTGTAATGGTAATAGTACCTGTACCACTTGAAGTTCCCCTTTGAATCACAACGTTGGCGCCATTTTGCAAAATTAATTGTGAAATGGTATGCGTTGCAATACCTATTGGTGTTACCGTACCTGCAGTAGGCGTACTACCCCCAATGTTAGTACCATCAAATATTAGTACGTCGGCATTATTGGCTGTAACCCGCTGCGTACCACTACCATCTAGCGCTGTATTCCAATTACTTGCAAAGCTAAAACTAGATGTACCAGTAGCGCCGCCAACCCAATAATAGGTACCCTGTGAGTAACCCAAGTGGATGAATCCTAAAAGAAGACATGTAAAAATGAACTTTTTCATAATGGTCTGTTTTTTTATTTTAAAAAGCAATGTGCTGTGTTTTATTGATGCATCCATGTAACGCCAACATCATTTTTGGTAAGTTTCCATGTGGGATTAAAATGCATGATATCTTCTGCAGATAATTGAATATTATGTATAGCTAATCGTTTGTTTATACTATCAATGATAGCCGTATTGGGTATTTGTACCAAGTACAAAAAGCCAGAAGTTTCCTTAATTGATTTACGTTTAATAGATTCAAATCCTTTTAAAATTGTAGCACCATTGGTGTAAGCATTTTCGCTGCAAGCTGCATAAGTAACAGGCTCTAACTGTTCTGCTATATCTCTGCCATTTGACGTTGCATCTATTATCACGTTAGATGCAACTGTGAGATGATTAGGCGGTACCAATGGTAAGCCTTTGGTTTTATTGCCATAACCTAATTTCATAGCTGGCATAGCGGCATTGACAATGGTATTATAAGCTACCAAAGCATTATCTGCGGGGTAATAACCATTTAATGGCGACCCTAATAATCCGCACATAATAACAATACCCGACTTGGATACATCTTTTTTACTAGCTTCTACATTGGTAATATAATTGTTGAAGACTGTTTGATTAGCATTAATAATTCTAATACCACCACTTGTACCTCTACCTGTTCTACCGTCAAAATAATTGCCGTATACAAAGCATTGTTGCCCATGTCGCAAAACCATTTGGCCATCGTTGTTTACAAATGTGTTGAAGCGATAAATATTGTTCCAGCTTTTATTGCTAATTACCTCAGCTTCTAAACGATGGTATTCAAAATAGTTGTATTCAATAATATTAAAACCATGTGTATATGAGGTAAAACTATCGCCAATACGCATATCCTCACCACCATTATCGGTTGGTAATGTTCTGTAACCAAAATAGTTGTGGTGAATATGATGATAACTAGAAGGTGCATTGTCACTTCCATCTACATAGCCAACCTCTTTTTTGTAACGTACTACTAAGTATGGCCCTTGATTGGTTTTACCTGTAAAATAGCAATGGTCAAGTTCGTTATAAGTACCTTGTAAATTAACCCAGTTATTATTCACCATTACATCTGTAGGTGTATAATTAATAACCGCACAATTAGTTATCCTACAATGATTGGCATCAGTAGCAAATATTAGTACATCACCCTTTGCTAAGGTAGAAGTGCCTTCAAATAAAAAGCCTTCTACTTGCAAGTAATTACCATTGACTACTAATTGAGAACTACCCGTAAAAACTGCTTTACCAGCCGTTTCAGCCTTTAAAATAATAGGTTGATTAGTAGTGCCATTTAGAGTAGTACGAAAGCTTACTACCACATCTTTATAGATACCATTTTTCCAGATGATCACATCACCTGCAACTGCTTTTACAAGTACATTTTTTAATTCATTAGGACTGCTAACGGTAAATTGTGCAGCTTTTGTAATAATTGTGATTGGTAATAGAAGAAGGATAATAAAATATTTCATTTTGAATTGTATTTGCTGAAAAAATTGAAACAGTGCAAATGTTCATCGCCTATACATATTGGCTTTTGCCAAATGCTTTTAACATCAATATTGCATTAAGAAAAATAGGTACCACCATTGATATCGATATTAGTACCTGTAATAAAACTGCTGTCATCGCTTACCAAATAAGCCACCAAGTCAGCTACTTCTTTAGCATCGCCTTGCCTACGTAATGGTGTGCTATTAGCCACGGCCGTTCTCACTTCTGGCTTAGTAAAAGTGTCGTGAAAAGTAGTGGCAATCATACCTGGATCAACCGCATTCACACGAATACCTTGAGGCCCGAGTTCTTTCGCCATTGCTCTTGTAAATGTGGCCACGGCACCTTTACCCGTTGCATAAGCAGAAGCGCCAAAACCCCCTCCGTCGCGGCTCGCCTGCGATGAAAAGTTAACAATAGCACCGCCAGCAGGCATGTATGGCACTACATATTTAGTAGTTAAAAAAGCTGACTTTACATTTACTTGCATCACAAAATCCCAAAAGTCTTCATCCATATCCGCTAATAATTTCCTTGCTACAAGACCACCAGTAACATTTACCAATACATGAATATTTGTACCAAAAGCTTTTTGTGTTTCTGCTACTAAATATGCCACATCAGTCGCTTTGGTAACATCTGCTTTTACAGCAATTGCTTGGCCACCAGCAGCTTTTATTAAAGCAATTGTTTCATTGGCTAACGATGTACTACTTAAATAATTCACAACAACTTTAGCGCCTTCATTTGCCAGTTTTAAAGACACAGCTCTTCCAATATCTCTTGCGCCTCCAGTAACTATTACTACTTTATTATTCAGCTTCATATTATAAATTTGATAAAGTGATTGTTTGTTTTTTTGAAGTAATAAACATGATGCTTAGCCATGCCAATGGCACTAGTACACTCCCTAGAATGAAAAAAGACACATAACCTGTTTTGGTAATTACTGGTACTGATAATGTGGTAAATAAAGTTCCTACAACAGCTGCTGTACCGCCCATACCTGACACAGTGCCTACATTTTTACCGCTGAAATAATCTGATGCCAAGGTTTGTACATTACCTATTAAAAATTGAAACCCAAACAGTGTCGCGCTAATAAGACCTATTGCTAAATTGATATGTTCTTTTAGCGATTCAAGATAAAAAGCAGTGGTAGCAAGCGATGCAAGCATAATAACACAGCCAATTGTGAAGGCTTGCTTACGAGCAGTAGCAGCAGCGGTACCATGCTTAATTTTTTGCGAAGCGAAATAACCACCTAATAAACCACCAATAGCTGCAAACATATAAGGTACCCAAGCAAAAGCACCAACTTGCTTAATATCAAAATGAAATTGCTCTTTTAAAAATGTAGGTAACCAAGTTACAAACAACCACCAAACAGGATCTATAAAAAAGCGAGACGATAAAATTCCCCAAGTATTTTTAAAGCGTAATAGTTGCTTCCAAGTATAAGCTTGCGATTGTTGTGTTGTAGGATTAAGCGTAACATCATTCAAAATATAGACTTGCTCAGCTTCTGTTATCCATGGGTGTTTATCGGGTGTAGCTTTATTAATGAACAACCAAGGTATTAACCATAAAATACCCAATGCGGCTATACCTACAAAAGTAGCCCGCCAGCCAAAAGCGATGTACAAGCCTGCTATAAAAGGCGCTGCCACAACGGAACCCAAAGAGGCCCCTGCACCAAAAATACCCTGAGCAATACCACGCTCTTTTGCAGGAAACCATTCTGCATTGCTTTTGGTAGCACCAGGCCAGTTGCCCGCTTCGCTTAAGCCTAGTAAAAATCTAAAAATGCCAAACGACGACAAGCCTCTTGCAAAAGCATGCATTGAAATAGAAACACTCCATCCAACAATAGACACAGCCATACCCAAACGAGTACCTATTGCATCCATCATTTTGCCAGTTAAGGTTTGCCCCAAAGCATAGGCTATCATAAAAAAAGTGGTGATATAAGCCAAAGCATTTTTATTGTCAATATCAGCAATACCAAACTCTTTATAGATGTATGGCCACATTATATTAATAGCGCTTCTATCGATATAATTAATAACCGTAGAAAGCCCAATCAAGGTAATAATCCACCAACGTAAGCCTTTAATTTTTACCACTGATTCAGTATAATTACAATGAAAAAATTTTTTAAAATATTTACACGCTTAGTTAAGCACCTCAATATTGCAAAGGCCTTTAGTAGCGCCTTTTACAGTATTGTTGTTATATACTTTTGTACCAGAAACCTTACCCTTGCTGCTTGTTAACGTTACATTGATAGCATAGCCATCAGCATTTACTTCGCACTGGTTATTTTTAAACACATTGTTATTACCACAGCCATCTACCGCACAATGCACTTGAAACCCATCCTTTAACATGGAGCCTTCAGGTTTAAAACCATAATTATTATCTATTACAAAACCGTTGCCTTTTACATCTATCCAACTATCGCCACTATTAGCACGTGTAATACCTGTTGCATTAAAATAGTTACCACTAATAAAACCACCTGTACTACCTTCTTTTATATCAATACATTCGGCAGTAATACCCGAACCTATATGATTATTGATGACTTTATTAGAATCGCTTGTATATTCTTTACCCGCTGTTATTTTTTGCCAATTACTTACGGCAGTACCGATATACACACCTTCGCCATAATCGGGTGTTTTTAAACCAGTATTGGTGGTGGTGCTATTTTGTAAAATATTGTGTGTAGAAAAATGTCTGAAGTGAATACCTTCTTCGCCAATATTATTTACAGAAATACTATCTATGAGATTATAATTGGCATTATCGCACATTACACCCTTTAAACCATTAGTAAGTTCTATATTTTTTATTACCCAATAATTGGCTGTAAGATGTAGTACATAACCTTTTGCAATTGTACCCCCATTTAACACTACTTTGCCTTCCCCACGTAAAGCAATTGGTTGGCTAGCTGTACCATTTGCAGTAGCAGGGATAGTGAAATTACCAAAATAAATACCCGCTTTTACCACAATCTCATCATCTGGTTTAGCTATCTGTAAGGCCTGCTGCAACTGATTATCAGAGATTGCCGTAATTATTTTACGAGTATTGCCTGATACAAATAACAACATCAACGATAGTATGAATTGGCTTATCATGGTTATAGCTTCATTATTTTTTGTGTACTAATTTGTTGTCCATTATTAAGCAATTGAAGCGAATACAAGCCAGAAGCTAATCCTTCTAAGGATAAAGAAATATTAGCTTGGTTAACGTTGCCAGCAATCACCGTTTTAACTGCTTGACCAGTATAATTTAGTAAGCGCAAAGTGGCTATATCAGCAGTCAGTTTAGTAAACCGCACTTCTAGTAAGTCTTTCGCAGGGTTTGGAAATAATTGCATCGAAGATTGATTGGCAATATCAACGAGTTCTACAGATGAATAACTAAACGATCCATCTTGATTTAACAGCTTTAATCGATAATAATTTTTACCAAGTAAAGGATGACCATCAGTATAATTATAACCTGCCACATTGATAGCATTAACTGAGGTAATTTCTAAAAATGAACTGCCATTATTACTTCGTTCAACGATATATGTATTAAGGTTAACTTCATTACTTACTTGCCAATTAAGTAAAACATTATTTGTGCGAAAAGGCTTTGCCGCAAAGCTTTTGATGGTTACTGGGAGTGGTTGATTTTCAGTGATAGACACACTCGCTATACGTAAAGAATCGTCTCTTAATAATGACGCACTTGTAATGCTTCTATAAATACCCCATTTGGGTCTAATAAAGCTATTGCTTGGTCTAATCGTTTGAATATTTGAGTTACTATAAGTTAATAACTCAACCGCATCACTCACACGTTTTATACTAATAGAATACGTACCGTTTGCCCCAACAGTTAACTGCTCTGTTACTTCTACCCAAACCCCTAAAACACTAGAAAGTGGTATAGATTTACAGGTGATAGTACTACTCGCACTATCTTTTGAATAAATTAATTGCAATGTATTACCACTTGTGCTGTATCGTGGGGTAAGCGTAAATAAGGGAGTACTTTCATCGCCATTAACGGCTTTTATTTGATGTATATGTGTAAAATTACTAGACGGCTGAAAACCAACTGGTAGCCTGAAGCTCCATTTGTAAGTAATATTCTCGCCAATAGTACCTATTAAATTAGCGGGAGAAGCTGCATAAGTTTTCATTTCTACACGTTGCCTATCTAAATCGCCTGTTGCCACATCATTATCCAGTACACTATTTACATGAATCAAAAACTGAAAAACATATATACCTAATTCAGTATCATAAACCATTTGGATATGCTTGCCAAAGCTTGGATGACTGCCTGCAGCCGAGCCACCAGTTGTTTGATCTGGCGTTTCTACAGCAGTTCCTCCTGGCGCTAATACACTATTAATGACGGTATAGGCATTACCTGATGCATCTGCTTCTAATACTGTTTGTGCTTGTAACTTGCAGACAAATATTAGTGTCAGCAGAATGCTTACGAACGATAACTTACATTTTTTTTTCATTATTTAAAAGCGTCTAAATTTTTTATAAAAGCCACTATAGCATTAGTCATTTCAGTATTCTTGTCTTTTTCAAAGCCACCATGCTTACCGCCAGCTATCGTCATAAACTCACTTTTACAACCTACTTCATCGTATTTCTTTTTTAAGTCTACAGATTGTTGATAGGGCACGGTAGGATCGGCATCACCATGCACAATAAAGGTGGGTGGACTAGTTTTTTTTACATAATAAATGGGAGATACAGATTTAGCAAATGCCTCATCTTTTGCTTTGTCGCCAAGCCAGTTAGTAGCGCTTTTACTTCTAATATTTGGTCCATAAGCCCAATCCCAAACATCAGTAATACCATACTTATCTATAATAGCAATAATTGTGTAACCATTTACTCGTTTATATACACCATCAAATTGAGTATCGTTTTGTAATAAGCCAGCCATTAATGCTAGGTGACCACCAGCACTACCACCCATTACTACTATTTTGTTGGGATCAATGTGTAGTGATTTTGCATGCTGTACAACATACAAAATAGCAGCTCTGACGTCTTCAATTGCGGCAGGCGCTTTGGCTTGCCCCGTTAAGCGATATTCAATATTTGCTACCGCAAAACCCATTTTAAAAAAGGCCGCAAAACCGCTTTGCCCTTCTTTTACACCGTGGTTCCAGCCGCCACCATGAATATTAAAAATGATAGGTGTAGGCTTGGCTGATGTTGGGTTGTAATAGATATCTTCCCTACCTTTCCAGTCGCCGATTTCGCTATATACAGCATCTATCTTCTCTTCATACCCTTTCGGGTACACTACTCTTTTTGCTGTACTTGTATCAGTTTGTGCAAGTAAAGTGGCGGTAAATAAAAGCGCAACAACCGCAGCCATGATATTTCTCATAAGTATTTTTTAATTCAGTGTTAAATATTGATGTTTCACTTCTTAGACATGTAAGTATACATTTGAGAACCAGCGAGTAAAAAAGCACCAATTCCATAAATTTCCGAGCTATTTTCATCTATGGTTTCTGGCGAAGAACCAATTGGCTGGATATAGCCAATTTTACCATTCTCTCCTATGTGGCTAACCATCATTTTCCAGCTTTTAGCAACTACAGGCCAATAAGTTTTTTTATCTAAAATACCTTTGTTTAACCCCCATAATAGCGCATAAGTGTAAAATCCTGTACCACTGATTTCAGGTTTAGAATAACTACTTGGATCTAGTAAAGAAGTGTGCCAGCTACCGTCAGATTGTTGTATGGAAGCAATTTTTGCTGCCATTTGTAGATATATTTTAATAAATCCAGCTTTGTCTATATTATTATTTGGCATATTGTTTAACAGCCTTACAAGCCCAGCCAATACCCAGCCATTACCTCTTGACCAAAAGACTTTAGCCCCATTTTTTTCTTTTTGTGTAAAGTAGCGTTGATCTCTGAAGTACAAGTGCTCTGAGCTATCGTACAAATAAGCATGTGATTTATGCCACAACTTTACTGCTAAATCCAAATATTTTTTCTCATTTGTGGCTGTCGTTAAATAGGCCAATGAGCCAGGCCCCATAAATAAGGCATCGCACCAAGCCCACTCTCTATAGTTGATACTGTCTTTCCACTCAAGCGATTCGGTATGAGCTTGTGCTAATATGCTATCGGCTTGCAAGCGAAATTTAGCAATCATAGATTCATCATGCTTTTGCATGTATAAGCTTACAAAGGTTTGCGCAATACAATAATCATCAGCAAAAAAGCGGTTGGGTCCTGTATTCCAATTAATATCGCTACATATTTTCATTAATCGGCTATGATACAATGTGTCTTTGCTTATTGCTGCCAATTCGGTAAACCCTGTATAGCCCGCTGCATTAGCCCAATGCCATTTGGGATATTTATAGCCTTTAGTATCCCATTGCCCGATTTGCCAATTGGCTACTTTCTCCATAGTAGACAATATAATATTGGGTTCAAAAATGTTGACTGTATGTAAGTTTTTAAATAGTGCTTGTTGTGGTTTATTGTTATTGGTAAACATTTGTTGATACAACCAATCTATCATTAATTGAATACAACTATCTGCTCTTATATTATTGTAGCTTAACCTATGTTCATCTTTTAAAAATGTTTGAAGTGACGAGCTTACCTTTATTTGTTTACAATACTCATGTAAGATTTTCGGCCCATCCTTAAACCCATATTCTTCAACAACACTATCGTTTAAGAGGGTTTGATTAGCTGTACCATCAATATTTAAAAGTGGTACATCACCCTTTTGTATCCAATGCTTACTTGGTAAGCCCCCCCAACAATTAATAACACCTTCTACACTTGATGAAACACCTGCATTACCGCTATTTCCATCTAAATCGCCCCATTTTTTTGTGTCTATTTCTGTAGGTATTTCTTTATTATTCATATACGCCACAGCAAGTGCCGTAATAGCTCCTGAAGAAACACCTACTACATAAATTTGAGTAGCATCAATACCAAATTCCTCAGCATTTTTTTTGAAAAATCTTATAGCAGCTTTTGCATCTTGTTGGGCTCGATACATAGCTTCAAAATATGCCCTGTTGCATTTTGGCAGCTCAATACCTAACCTATAATCAATAGTTGCAGATACATACCCCCTTTTTGCAAAGGCAGTGCATAGTGAAGTACCAAAGTCTGTAGATTTTATTTTGCTTACAAAATCATCACCATGTATAAAAATTACTAAAGGTCTGTAGCGTTCCTTATCCCCAAGAGGCGGTTTAAATATATCGAGATGTAAGCTTTCATTTTGTCCCTTTATGTTTATAGCTGAGCCATATAGTATATTGCTCGTAGTATCGATTTTTGAAAATAAAATCTCTTGGTATCTTTTTTGTGCGTTGGTTATTTGACATAATAAAAAAGGAACAATCATACAAATAAGTATGCATTTTACCTTTTTAAGTCTCGTCATAAACAACAAGCATCTTGTCATAAGATTTATTTTCATTATGTATATTTGCCTTTTAAGAAATATAGGCAAGCCAAAGTGTTTTTAGTAAAATGATTACTTCAATGTTGCTATTGGCTGCGGATCCATATCTGTAAATGCTTTGTTTTCACCTGCCATTGCCCATATAAAACCATAACTTGCAGTACCTACACCAAAATGCATACTCCATGGTGCAGATATCACAGCTTCATTGGTGGCCATTATCAAGTGTCTTGTTTCTTGAGGTTCGCCCATAAAATGCATGACTCTATGGTCTGGGTGTACATCAAAATAGAAGTAAACTTCCATTCTACGAGTATGTGTGTGTGGTGGTACAGAATTCCATACACTACCTGGTTCTAAAGCGGTTAAACCCATTACCAATTGGCAGCTTTGTATACCATCGTTGTGAATGTATTTGTAAATGGTACGTTTATTAGACGTGGTAATATCCCCTAAGTGCACAGGTGCCGCTTCGGCCTTGGTCATGCTTCTGTTTGGATAACTTTGGTGTGCAGGTACAGACAGTAAGTAAAACATGGCAGGTTCATCTGAATTGGTACTGGTAAAAGTGACATCTTGAGTACCTTTACCTAAGTACACACATTCAAGCTTTTCAATGGGAAAGGCAACCCCATCAGCAGTTACAGTGCCTTTACCGCCAATATTGATAATACCAATTTCCCTTCTTTCTAGAAAAAAATTAGCTTTTAACTCCTCTTCATTTGGCAAATTAATAGTGGCGCTAGTAGGTACTACACCCCCAACAATTACCCTATCAAAATGAGAATACACCAACTCAATTTTACCAGGTTGCATTAAGTTTTGCACCAAAAAATTGTCACGCAGTTGCTGCGTATTCATAGAGCTAGTTTCTTTTGGACTATTTTGAAATCGTACTTGCATAAAATTATTTTTTATTGTTTAGAAAAGATTTAATAGTAGTTTATTGTAATTGCCTTTAGCGGTTGTTTTAATAAAATCTAGGTACTCTGGATGTTCATATTTGTTACCAGCATGTAGCAATAAAGGGTAGGCATCTGTTACTTGAAAAGGCCTTATTTCTGGATAGGTCCATATCTTTTGTTTGGTAATAAATGGCACTATGGTTTCAACACATTTTTTAAATGATTTACCAGATGGCGTTTCTATAGCCCAAAAATTAGTGTTGGTTTGTTCTGATAATTTTGCAATAACATTAAAAGCATTCATGATAAAAACCGAGTAATGCAGCGATGTAGTCCGCTCTAGTTCGTAAGGGAAAAGCCCATCTTTATTGGCTTGTATATCTAGTCTTTTTGCTGCTCTAGTTACTATTTCATTAGCCTCAGCGTTATTACCCACGTACAAAGCAATGGCTAGTGTTTGTGCATCAAACCATACACCATGATTGTTCTTTGCATCCATTTCATCTTTGCCTATTTTGCTGGAATTTAACCAATTTAAAAACAGCGAAAACCATTGCTTCAGTGCTACATCTTTTTCATTCGTCCAAGCTTTAGAACCTTTTAAAAGCGTCACACCGTCTAATGCAAAAATGAATTGCCTAGTATCGATAACACCTTCTGCCCTGCCTTCAATAACGCCTTTAATTGCTTGTCCATAATTTAAATTTGGATGCATTTGTGTAGCTGTATCTAAAAACCATACTTCCAATAATTTGGTAGCATGTTGTGCATATTTTTCGTTATCAGAAAAATAATAGGCTAATGACAAATTATAAACAGCCTCACATAGTTTAGGCATATTTTCTTTATCTGGGTAATTACGCACTTCAGGGTTTACCTCACCATCTTTTCTAATATAAGGTAGCCCGTTTGGTGTATTTGGGTTTGGCCACCAATAAGGGCCAATGCTCATGTAATCGTGCTTATTACCACTAGGCGGTAAGTCTGTTTTATCCATTACACTTACAGGCTTGTATTGCAACAATTCATCCGCAATTTTTATTAGTGCATCATAAGCAGGCAGTAAGGCAGCATCATTTACTTTTAATTGTGCTTTCTTTTTAGCCAATGATTTAAAATCGAGCTTTATGATATCTGTGTTAGAAAGTTTAACCTGCTTATCCTGTGCAAGGGTTGTAGTTATAGCAACGCAACTAGCTAAAACAATAGCACCCAACTTTAGTATTTTTATTATCATTTTCCCTTTTATTTGTTTACTAATTATTTATTAATATTTATAACCGCGATGGCATCTATTTCTATCAGTTTACCTTTAGCAGCTAAAGCCTGCACACCTACAACCGTACTAGCTGGCATGTTTGATTCACCTAGTATTTCTTTACGTATTTTTCTAAAAATTTCTATGTCATCAGACTGATAATTAACGATATAAGTATTCATTTTTACAATGTCTTTTAAGCCTGCACCAGCAGCTTCTAGCTCTATTTTTATATTAGCAAATGTTGCCTTTGTTTGCGCTTCTAAATCGTTACCATCACCAGTTAGCCCTGCTATATAAATTGTTTTAACATCATTTGATATTACTACCACGGCTTTAGAATAGCCTGACCCAGGATGAATAAATGTTTTACTAACCGCCATAACCACTTTATGGTTACAGGAACTCATGATTGTCCATCCAATCAGTACGATAGCAAACTTTTTCATTTTGTTAGCCTTATATCTTTAAAAAAGAGAAAATCAAATTTTTTTATTTTACTGCACCCATAACAATGGATTTCTAATAGGCACATTTCTTATTACTTCTTCATTATCCGGAAAATGATTTAAACCTTGCCATACTTTAAACCATTGATTATTGTTAAAATGGTAAGCACCAAATACCAAAAATGGTTGCGCAATTGGCCACTCTCCCCAATACATAACATCTTTTGGATATGGCCAAGCTTCTTTATTAGCAACGTATTGGTACATGAAGTTGATTGCATCTTGCATGCATTTACCATTACTTAGTTTGTAGCACCATAAATCGTTTTGAGGCGTTGATAATACTTGGCAAATAGTTGCCATAGCATCTACGTTAAACAGAGAATACCCATAAGGTTTTGTTCGTTTCAACTCTAATGGAAAACTACCATCAACCGCCATTTGATTAGGTAATAACTCATCTTTAAATCGATTACTGCAATCATTTAATAACGAATCATTACCTACAAGTTTGGCAAAAACCGCAACTTGCATCACCCAACAAGTTCCATGATTATTTTTTGCTGCTCTTTCTTCCACCCCGTACGCATGTGTGGTTACCCATTTCAAATATTGTGAAAACCAGTTTTTTATTATTTGGACATCTTTTTTATGAACCGATTTTGCGCGTTCCATAACCCTTACACCTTGTGCAACTTCCATCATTTGAATCATGTCAATAACACCAATACTTCTTCCTGTGGCTTTTCCTTTTATGGCTTGTGCATACAAAAGCGATGGATTCATTAGTGTTGTCGTATCAACAAACCAAGCGTTTAAATGCTTGAAAGCTTGTGTTACATAGCGTTCATTTTTGGTAATAATATAAGCCGAAGCAAGTGTACCAACGATATCGCTAAATCGTATCATAGCTTTTCTATGCGCTATAAAATTGTTGGGATTCGTAAGGCCATCTTTTTGGATATATGCGCTATTTAAATCATTAGGATTAGGCCACCAATAATCGCCTTCTGAATAAAAATCATGTACATTACCTTCCGACCTTGTTGCATGGTCGGCGGTAATAGTGATGGGTTTTTCTTTTAAATACGCATTCGCTTTTGTAAGTATCGTCTTCGCTAAAACGATCTTCAAAGAATCATATTTACCATTAGTACACTTGGCAATAAAACTGGCAAATAAAAACAGCGCTGTTAAAAATGGTTTTAGCATAGCTTATGATTAATAGCCTGGGTTTTGTGCAATTACTAATTGTGTATTGGTATCAATTTCATGTTGCGGTATTGGTAACAGTAGTTTTTGCGTAGTTACGTAAGACTGTAGCTGGGCCAATGTCGCTTGTGGTGCTGGATATAAAGAATAATGACTATTAAATTCTTTTGCAAAATGATTCTTAATGGTTTGCTCAGCTGTAATGGTTGTAAGTGTTGTGTTATACCGCACTAAGTCGAAAAAACGATGGTTTTCAAACGCAAATTCTAACCTTCTTTCATTAGATAAAGCTTGCTCAAAAGTAGCTACAGAATTAAGCACCGTAGCTGGTAAAGCTGCTACGCCAGCCCTTGCTCTAATTTGGTTAATTAAAGCCAAACTTGATGTTGTACTGCCTTGTGCTTCAGCCAACATTAAAAGAATATCTGCATACCGCAAAATTGGCCAATCGCTTTCGCCGTCGTTGAGCGTAAGTACAGGATTTAAATATTTTTTTACATACAATATTTTACTAGTACCAAATGACCCCATATTCGTTGCCTTTCTCGGATCAGGTGTCATAATGCCAAAAGCAGAATCCATATCATTGGTAGGATAATTATACCCTTTACCAGTAAAAGCAACACCTGCCGTAATAACACCACTATTAGAACCAAGCGGTGCGAAATCGTTACCAAAACTTGAGCCTAATCCAAGGTTGCCTGCTTTGTAACGCACTGTGAATAATATTTCGCTGTTTACTTCATTAGCAATAGAAAAAACACTGGCATAAGTACTTTGTAATGCGTAACCACTATTGGCAATAACATCTTGCAACAGAGTAATGGCCGATGCTTTATCACCCCTTGTTAAATACACTTTGGCTAATAATCCTTTTGCAGTCCAAGCGTTTACTCTTCCTACTGATGCAGATGAGGCGCTGTATTTAGCAGACGATAAATAGCTACTTGCTGTAGATAAATCTGCTTGAATTAACTTATAAATACTTGCCACAGATGTTCGGTTGAGCTTTTTAGCGTCTTCAGCAGCCAACGGTGTTGTTGTTAAAAACACACCGCCATACAAACGAACAAGATTGAAATAAGCATTTGCCCTTAGTACCATGGCTTCACCAGCATATTGTTTGCGTAAAGAATCGGATATAGAAATACCAATTGTACCAAGTGAGATAGCACCAGCTGTACTATCATAATTAACTCCTAGATTCTGTAAAATAACATTGGCATTTCTTATATTATCATAAGTTTTGATCCAATATTGAAAAATTGCATCCTGTCCAGTAGTAGGAATAAATTCATCTAAAGCGGTAAGATCAGCATTTAATGTATTAGAGCTAGTAGGAGCACCCATATCTGCATTATCAGTTCTCAATTCAGTTAACATCCATTCATAATACATAGGACTTTGCAATCCATTGTAGGCACCTAGTAAACCTGTATTTATTTCACTAGCGTTGCTATAAAAGTTACCAGTTGTAAGGTTTGATTGCGGCACCAAATCAATTACTTTATTACAAGAATATAATCCTATAAAAAGGAGTAGTATTAAATAATTTATGTGTTTCATATTATACAATTAATGCGTTTAAAATTTAATATCTAAACCGAAGATGATGGTTCTGTTTAAAGGAAATGCGCCTCTTTGATAGCCATCTATTAAAGGAGAAGCATATTGTAGCGTATTATTTCTTGCTTCAATATTTAAACCTTTATAGCTACTAGATGCATGAAAAAATAGGTTTTGGCCAGACATATATAAACGAAGCGAGCCTAATTTGAATCTATTAATAATTTTAGTTGGAATAGAATAACCTACCAACACCTCTCGCAAAGCATAGTATGAAGCATCTTGGATGATATAATCACTTTGTGTCCAAGCACTACTATAACCATTGGTATAATATGGTGTTTTACCATCGCCAGGGTTATTAGGGCTAATCCATCTATTGGTAGTATAGTTTTTATTAATTTTTCTAGCCTCATTGTAATAAGCATCACCATTTAACAATTTACCGCCTTGGACACCTTGGAAAGTAATACCAATATCAAAACCTTTAAATGTAAAATTGTTAATGATGCCCCAAGTAAAGTCAGGATAGGGGTTACCTAATACAGTTCTATCATTAGCATCAATAACATTGTCGCCATTAACATCTTTAAACTTCAAAGCCCCTTGAGAGAAATAGCTAGGTAAGGCAGAAGTTAACCCTTTGGCTTGCGCAGCTAATATATCGGCGGTAGAGTTCCATAGCCCATCTGTTTTATAATTGTAATATTGAATCAAGGGGCCACCCACTTTGTTCATATATACATCTTGTCTCTCTCCCGTATTTAACAATTGGGTTTCGTTACCTAATTGTAAAAGTTTGTTTTGGGTATGCGAAATATTACCAGCTGTAGTCCAAGTGAAATTTTTATTACGTATGTTGTTGGATGAAATTTCTAGTTCTATACCATTGTTTTGAAGCTTACCAATATTGTTAATTACTTGAGAAACTCCTGTAATACCCATTGCTTCTTGCTGTAATAATAGTTTATCGGTTTTAGATTGATACACATCAATACCGAGTGTCAACTTATTTTTAAATAAACTCACATCTAAACCAGTGTTAAAAGAATACGTGGTTTCCCAAGTGATATAAGGGTTTGACAGTATAGATGCTGATGGTACAAAACCTTGTGTAGTGATACCTGTACCGCTACCTGTAGGATAATTGGCGGCATATAATTTATCTAAGTATAAAAAGTCGGTAATATTATTATTACCTACAGCACCATAACTAGCTCTTAATTTTAAACTACTAATCCATTTAACATCTTGTAAAAATTTCTCTTTAGTAACTACCCAACCAGCCGACACTGATGGGAAATACCCCCATTTACGATCAGGTGCAAATTTGCTACTACCATCGGCTCTAAAGCTTGCAGATAATAAATATTTATCTTTAAACCCATAATTAACACGACCTAGGTAAGACAATAGACCAACGGGGACTGTGGTGCTATAAGTTTGCGTATTATCCTGTGAAATAACACCAGCTGTATTAATAGTTGTAATATTATCACTAATAAAATTGGAGGCAGTAATTTGCTGGTAATCACTTTTAATTTTATTTGCCGTAAAACCAGCTATTACATTGATAGAATGATTATTAATTTGTTTACTGAAAGTAAATGTGTTCTCATTTAATAAATCAACATACAAACTATTAGTATAAACCCCAGAATTTGGATTACCAATTGCTTTAGCGTTTGTCTTTGTAAAATCTAACCCTACTGATGATTTTACATAAGCACTTAACTGTGTTTTAAAGCTTAAACTCTTAGTAATCTGATAGGTTAAATCGGCCGAAGTTTGTAATCTATAATCATTTGTAGTAATTTTTTCTAATTGTAATTGCGCGTAAGGAGAGGTATTAGCACTAGAACTCAAAGCTAAAGGTGTGCCCAATGCATTGATAAAAGTACTGCCATCGGGCATTATGCCATTGTAAGCCAAGTCGTTAAACATACGAGGTTGACCAAAATCACCTGCACTGTAATTATTGGTCGGCAACATATTTACAAAAGCTGCAGTTTTTGCATCAATTGTAGTAGGCAAATAAGATGCAATACGTGTAAAATCTGTAAAGGTAGTTGCGGGCTTTTCGCGATAGATATAAGAAGGATTTAAGTTAAACGTCAGTTTTACCTTATCACTCAAATTGACATTAATTTTACTTCTTACATTATAACGTTTATATTCACTATGAATCATATTTCCTGGATCATCTTGAAACGACCCTGCTATATAATATTTCACATCTTTACTTCCGCCAGAAACACTTAAATCGGCATTTTTAACATTTGCAGTGCGTATTGCTGCTCTTTGCCAATCAACAGATGATCCGCCAAAAAACTGATTTTCTAGAATGTAAGCTCCTTTTTCGGCCGTTGTAATTAAGTTGCCTTTATTTTTACTGAATGTAGATAATTGGGCACTAGTAAAACCCTGTGTATAGGCAGCTGAATCAGCATAGCGCAATGCGGCTTCTTTATAAAGCATATTGGTATAATCAGTAGTCGTTATAATTGGATACAAACTATAGGCACTTTTATACCCAGATGATATTTTTAAATTATAACTTGCTTTTTCAGCTTTACCACTTTTAGTAGTAATTAGTATTACTCCGCTTGCACCTCTAGAACCATATATAGCTGCAGAAGCTGCGTCTTTTAATACTTCTATAGACAGTACATCGCTCATGTTTACAAACGACAATCCGTCAGGTACTGGCTGACCATCAACTACAACCAATGGGCTTTGTCCGGCATTGATAGAACTAATACCACGTACTTGCACCTTAGGATCTGATCCAGCTTCAGAGGCAATATTTTGTATTTGTACACCAGCAATTTTTCCTTGTAATGCTTGGTCTAATCGAGAAACAGGCGATTGGTCTAGTTTTTCATTTTGATATTTTGAAACAGCACCAGTAACGCTTGTGCGCTTTTGTGTACCGTAGCCAATTACTACAACTTCAGCTTCTGTAGCAACCACTGGTTGCAAGGCAACGTCAATATTCGTTTTGTCACCAATGGCAACAACTTGTGTAGTATACCCAATAAAAGAAAAAACCAACGTATTTTTTTCTGTGGTTAAAGCAATGGTAAAAGTACCGTCGGCTTTGGTAGAAATACCACTTTTCGATTTTTCTAATAGTACACTGGCGCCACCTAGTGGTTCGCCTGTTTTTGCATCAATTACCTTACCGGTAATCACTTTTTTTTGTGCTGATAACAAACCTGTAATTAAAATCAAGGGCAGCAACAGCAGCAAGCATCGTAATTGTTTCATAATGGCAGTTTTCGTTAAATGTTAAAATATATAATGGCACTATACAGCAATAAACTGTAAGTCTTATTTTATAAAATCTTCTCTCATTGGGCTAAATACATCAATTAATACACCGGCTTCTAAACATACAACACCATGTATTAAATTGGTAGGAACAAAAAAGGCATCATTTGCTTTCAATACTTTTTTATTACCATCAATTTCTACCTCAAATACACCACTTTCGATATGCGTTATTTGTGTGTGGTGATGATTGTGAAGCGTACCAATAGCGCCTGTTTCAAAATCTACTTTCACGATCATCAATTGCTCATCATAAGCCATAATTTTGCGTTTCACGCCTTTATCTACCACCTCCCATTCTATATCATCATTCTCAATAAATACATTCATTGTTGCTTGCGTTTTCATAATTTATCTTGTTTTCTTTTATTAATCATTGTAAGATTTGATGGTCATAAATGACGGTATAAGGCCCAACCCAATGCGCATCAGTACCATTTATTTTTACGGTATGTTTAGTATTGGCAGCTACATTTTTATTAGATTGGGCTACTACTAATAGTTTCTTGTTAATACTTATTTGAGCAATTAAATAAGCTTCATCATCACGCAATATTGTAATATTTTCTACTTTGGAATAAGCATTCACAGATACTTCATTGTTGGTATCGTAACTCCCATGAATCTCCACGACATTTACAAAAGTTTGATTTGCGCCTTTTTTTCTAATGACATAGGCAGGATCTCTTCTTAAGTTAAAGTTTGGATCATTAGCACCTAGTCTGGTAAAAAATAAATTGGTACTATCGTCTGTGTACGATGAAATAGTATAGTACGTTTTATTATTTAAAAATGTAAACTGTGTTAAGGCATTACTCGCTTTAGCACTTGCCTCCTTCCATAAAAATTGGTAGCCACTCTTAGCCCCAAGCGTTGTTTGACTATTGGTAAATGCTTGGTATTTGAACGATGTATTAATAACTGTACCCAAATATTGAAAAGGCAAATCGTACTGATGTTGTTTACTTGATAATAATCTAAAAAAGTCAACTGTTAAGGGTTTTGAAGCATCAGGCAATTGCAACATCCACACAGTTCTATGTAAGGTTACATCGCCATAAGCTTTGTCATCTATCGCACTTATTACTTGTACTTTTCCATTGCTGCTATTACTAAATAATTTCTCTGGATGATATTTTTGACTCAGGTCTTCTTTACCATTGTAATGGCTTGTTTCATCTACCACTACTGTATTGTGTGCGATGGTTTGTGCAGCATAATTTTTACTCTCTGGCAAATATCTACCACCATATTTTTGCTCTATACCTATAAACCTGGCCGCACCATAATCTTGTAAAATTTCATTGCCACCATCATATAAAATAATATTTAATTTATCATAATGCCCATGCGATAAACCATGTGCTGAGTATTTGAAAATTAAGGACGTTAATTGTTCACTACCACCAGTTCGTAAAATGCTTACACCCCCTTCGTTACCTTTTGCCCCGTCTGTAAAACTGATAGGTTTATAAGGATAAAAAGCAGCAATATTTTTAGACATAGCCAGTGCCAAAGCCACATCTGCACCTCCTTTACTAAGCGTTACACGATTTTGTTGCTTTGCCACAGGCAGCAAACTACTATCGGCGCCATACACTTTCCATGCAATGCTTAATGCTTCTACAATTTCATTACTAATGAACGATTTTTCTTTAAGCGCATCGTTGTAGCTATAAAAACCACCATTTAAATTGGTTTGTTGCAAGCCATTTACCAAAGCCTTTTGTAATACATTATTTCTTCTTTGAAAGACTTTTAAAGTTGGCTGCTGATTGTTTAAGGCATTGGCAAATAAATAAAATGGCAATATGGCATAACGCACATAATAAGGACCTTCGGTGTAATACCCATCTGGCGAAAACAAACCATCAATATTGGCTAAGAAACCTGTTTTATCATCAAGCGCAGTGCCATGCAGTGCCATATCTAAATAATGGGCGTTATCTGTAGCAATGCCGACAATGCCTACACCTGCACAAGCCCACACAGCATGGTTGTGAATTAAATTAAACCAATCTTTTAGATTAATTGTAAAAAAATCGACCTCGGGTTTAAAAGCACCATCCGCTATCAATTGTCGCTCGGCAGGCGTTAAATAATCATGAATACAATCAAATGCCAAACCAGTATACACAAGCCAATTAGCATCGTTAAGTGCTTGCCAAAAAATGCGACCAGGCGAACTACTGGTAGCTTGTGGATGATTTTGCAAGGTGGGGTTTAAGGCTGCATATTTTAGAAACAGTTTCTTTACTAGCAAAGCATATTTGGTATCACCTGAGAGCTGATACATTAAGCTGCTATTAAACATTAAAATATAATTAGCTTTATGCTGTTCATGCGTATAACCGCCTGCAGGATCTTTAGGAATTGGCACGTCTATATCTTTACCAATCCATTTGTCTACACTTTGTTTTACATCTCTGAAAGAAGCTTTTAATAAGCCTTCTCTTGTTAGTCCAGTTTTAACAACGCCAACATCTGCTTTAGTAAGGTACGCAATAGGATGCTGCGCAAAAAGCGAAGTGTAAAAAAAAACTAGTGCAAGTATCGTGTATCGTTTCAAGAAAATCCTGATTTAAAGACGTAATATTAGTAGCATTAATTAGTGTGGAAACTTTTACCTTGTAGAAAAATTTCTAAATTTATAATACTCAATCAATATGAAATCTATCTTTTTAATTAAAAGATTTGAATAATTTCAAAAATATACAACCGACACCGTTCCCGGTAACGCTGCCGGGATTTTTTGAAACAATATCACAAAGAGGGACTACTTTTAGCATGCTATATGGAAAAACAAGCCACAATTAAAGATATCGCAAGAGCCTTGCAGGTATCTACATCTACAGTATCTAGAGCCTTACGCAATGCCAATGATGTGAATCCGGAAACACGAAAAGCAGTATTGGCATTAGCCGAAGAATTAAATTATCAGCCCAATCAGTTGGCGCTAAGTCTGCTTAACAAACACACCCATACTATTGGTGTCATTGTACCCAACCTTGACTATGTGGTTGCCGCAATGGTTAAAGGTATAGATGAAGTAGCGCTTGAAGCTGGTTATACAGTTATGGTATGCCAAAGTAATGAAAGTTATGGTCGGGAAATTTTAAATACTAGACGACTAATGGACAGTTTAGTTGATGGTTTTATTATATCGGTTTCTAGCGAAACAAATATGGTTGACCATTTTAAAAAAATACAAAGTCAGAAAAAACCCATTGTTGTTTTTGATCGAATTATTACCGAGTTAAACGCACCAAAAGTAAGGTTGGACAATGAACTTGGTGGCTATTTGGCAGCGCAACATCTAATAGATCAGGGATATAAACGTATTGCTATTCTTGCTGGACAAAAGAATCTTGATATTAGTAATAAACGAATGGATGGCTATATCCGCGCCTTGAAAGAAAATAACATTAAAGTAGATAAAGACTTAATCATGCAATGCGACTTTAACCAAGACTATGCTTATGTAGCCACTAAAGAATTATTGGCTATGAAGAAAAGGCCTGACGCTATCTGTACAATTAGCGATAGAATGGCTATTGGTGCAATGCTTGCCATAAAAGAAAAAAAGCTACGCATGCCACACGACATTGGCTTGGTAGGCTTTAACAACGAGCCTGTTACAAGTCTAGTAACGCCGATGATATCTAGTGTTGAACAACCCGCTTTTGAAATGGGTAAAGTAACAGCTAAGTTATTTATTGAAATGATGCACGGCAATACAGACTTAAGCGAAACAGAAATTGTATTAAAACCAAAACTCTTTGTAAGAGAATCTTCTCAAAGACTATTATACAAATCACCATCAAGCACTTTAACAGTATGATAAAGCAATATTTTTTACTCGTAGCAATAAGCATTGTAATTTGCCAATTAACATTTGCAAAAACCATTAAAGTAAGTACCAATTCACAAATAGCAGAAGCAAATAAAAGCGCTATTGCTGGTGATACCATAATATTACAAAATGGCGAATGGAAAGATTGCGACTTACTACTTACTTGTAATGGCTCGGCTATACAACCAATTGTAATAAAGGCAGAAGTAGCAGGTAAAGTAATGATTACTGGTAAAAGCAACTTACATATTGGAGGTAATTATATTATTGTTTCGGGACTGGAATTTGTTAATGGTCAAGCAGCAGAAGGCGATGTATGGCAGTTGAGGGCTGGCAAAACCGTAGCTAATTATTGTAGAGTAACCAATTGTGTGATAAGAGATTTTAACAACCCTAAACGCTTGGACGAAAACTATTGGGTGGCTTTATATGGGCAACATAATCGTATAGACCATTGTACATTTAGCGATAAGAAAAACCTAGGTGTACTGATGGCTGTGATATTAGACGATGATAGAAGCAGGCAAAACAGTCATAGTATTGACAGTAACAATTTTGCAGGTAGAATACCATTGGCATCGAATGCTGGGGAAATAATACGTGTTGGCGTTTCGCAGCATTGCACATTTTATAGCAATACAGTAATTAAAGACAATGTATTTGCTTACTGCGATGGGGAAGCCGAAATTATTTCTATCAAGTCATGCGGCAATATTATACGCAATAATGTATTTCAAGAGTGCCAAGGGAGTTTATCGCTAAGACATGGCAACAACAACACTGTGGAAGGCAATATTTTCTTGGGTAATGGCAAAGAAGGTACAGGTGGCGTACGCATCATTAATGAAGGCAACTGGGTTATCAACAATTTATTTTACAAATGCAGAGGCGTTAATTTTCGTTCACCACTAGCCATTATGAATGGTGTTTTCAACTCGCCCGCTTTTAGATATTTACCAGTACGTGATGCCGTTGTAGCAAACAATACATTTATCAATTGTACCCCATTTAGCTTATGTGAAGGCAGCGATAGTGAAAGAACCGTATCGCCCAAAAATGTGTACTTCTTTAACAATATATTTTTAAATAAAAAAGATACCACTTTGTACGAAGTATTTGATAATATCGACAGTATTTACTTTTACAATAATATTGCTGATAAAGCAGTAAAACAATTATTAACAAAAGGTTTTACAAAGCAAGAAGTGAGTATTGAGGTATTAAAAAGTACACCTTTTTCAATAGCTGTAAAAAGTAATCCACAGCTAGATAGCATTAAACAAATGGCAGTAGATAGGCTTGCTTATGGGTTACCAACAACCGTAGGTTTTACAAGATGGGTAGCCTTTACTGCCACACAAAAAGATGCGTATAATGGCAAGGGCTATAAAGCAGAGGATATGGGTAAATGGACAGCTTACCCACCCCATAATGACACAACTATCAATTGTGCTAATACTGCTGATATTTACAAAGCCATGAAAGTAAATAAAGAAATGATTTCAATTGTGCTAACAGGTAACAACTACCACTTTACATCACCCATAGAAACATCGCGTGCATTTTATATTTATTCACAACACAAACATCTTATTAAATTTAGTTCTGCTGCGCAAATGCCAGCTATCTTTATTGTTAAAGCAGGAAGTGTTGTTTCTTTATTTAGCCTTAAGATAGATGGTAAAGCTGTAAAAGCCAATAGCTTATTTTTAACCGATACAACAGGTAGTAGCAATCATTATACATTTGGAGTAAACGATTGCACATTTAGCAATTTTGGTAGTAACAACGGTTGCAACCATATATTTAATGCATCAAAATATGTAGTAGCAGATAATATTAATTTCCAAAATTGCCATTTTAACAATAATAGTTGTAATCTATTTACCCTTAATAATGAGACTGATAACAAAGGATATTATAGCGTGGAAACAATGCATGTAAGTTATTGCCAATTCACTAACAACAATGGCAGTATGTTAACGCTTTATCGTGGTGGTAGTGATGAAAGTACAATGGGACCCAAATTGACATTCAACAATAACAAAATTATCAATTGCAACAATAATGGCGAATTAATCAAACTTACAGGTGTACAACAATCGTATTTTACCAATAATAGCTTTGTCAATGCTAACAAAGACAAAACCATCATCAGTTATACTGATAAAGTAAGAGCCCTTCATGAACAAAATAATAACCAACTAATGAATAGCGGTAGTGTTGAAACGAACAAGTTTGTTGTGAATGTTAAGTAACTTTCAGAATTTGGTTAGTACCAGTTGTTTTGTGCTATACACAACTGAAGCAACTAACATAACATTTGGAACTTGGTAATATTAACATTGGTAGCAAACGATATGCTGCCAATGTTATGCCTAAAATATAAAAACATTTTCCTATTTAAATTAACAGAAACGGAAGTAAATTTTACAATTATCTAAATGGTATTCACACATTCCTCTGCAAAGCCAAAACTAAGTGTCATACCGGCACCGCCTAAACCATTGATGATATAAACATCCTTATCGGGCTGAAGAAAAACATTGGTATCACCATTGGTCATTTTTGGGTAAATGCCATGCCATGACTGGATAAGTTGCCAATCATCTGTTACCGCAAATTCATTCAAATAATGCATTACCATCCCGTTGATAAACGTTTTATCAAAAGGATCGAACGTGAGTCCATACTCATGGCTATCACCTACAGTTAATTCACCCCGATCATTTTGTGATACCATTACATGGATGCCCCATCTTAAATAATCGCTCATCTCGGCCTCATATCTTGCCTTTAATTGTGGTAACGACGCTGCTACTTTAAAACTATTATAATGAATGAGCGATAAGCCACCGCACAACGACACACCCATTCTATTATTTGGTGTATTGGTGGCAAAACGCATCATCTGCAGTTTGCATTTTGTAATAGCCAATTGCTGAAACTGCTGTGGATAAAGGGTTTCAAAATCTGCCCCGCTACAAATGCAAACTACATCAGCTTCTAGCGTTTCGTTGCCCATCCAAACTTTCCCACTTATCACATTGGTAACCGCTTTACCCCATACAAATTGCACATCTAAATATTCCTCTAAATATTTGGCTACTGTAGCAATTGCTACACGGGGGTCAACAATCATTTCTGTACCACTGTACAAACCGCCAATCAAGCCATGACCATTAACACCACTATATGTTTCTAAAATCTTGTTTTTGTCTAATAGTATTACAGGTCGCCCATTTTGTTTAAAATCTTCATATAACTCTTGCAATACCTGCCATTCATCTTGATGATGTGCTACGTGTAAACTCCCCACTTCATCGTACCATAAACCAACACTATCGGCAATATCTTTCCAAATAGCTTTGCTACGCAAAGCCCTATTGTACAAGAGGCCATCAGGTTGCCCTATAGGCCAAAGCATCCCAAAATTTCTAATAGATGCACCAACCGCTTGTTCTGTTCTTTCTATAATTGTCACCTTAAACCCTTTTAAACTAAGCGCTCTTGCAGTTGCCAAACCTACAATGCCTGCACCTACTACAATGGCTGATGGCTGATTATTTGTCATGTCGTGATGTTATGATTTTAAATAATTGGTGGTGAATAATTAGACTAACCGCAATTAATAAAGTACCAATAATACTAGCTGTGTAAAACAAACCTGAAAAGAAGCTTACCCAATTGTATTTAATGGTAATAAACTCTTTTATAAGCAATACCAGCACCGTACCCAAATAGCCAAATGCATCGGCGATATACATCACAAAACCTACATTTGCGCGCATCTGATAGGTAGATAGCATACGCTCAAAATACAAGCAGTTAAAAGGTAAATATGCCAAGTACATACCAGTTGTAGCTAGCAACATCCAAGTTATTGGCGAGATATAATTAGCAGTATATAACAATGTTGCAGCCGCTGACAATAACACACCGAAAATGACAATATAATGTGCGGCAACAAACGCTTTGTAATTGTTTTTTATCAGGAAAAACCCACCAACAATAGCTAGTACAATGAGCGATACATTAGTACTCATATTGGCAAAAATGCTCGCATTGTCTTTGTAGCCTGTTTCAATCCATAATTCGTTGGCAAAATCTTCACAAAAATCTCGTACAATCGTAAATACACCATAAGCAATTACAACAGGCGTGATGGCCAATCCAAAGGTTTTTACAAAAGCCATTCTTTCAGTCTTTGTCATTGGATGGCGCTGCGTTCTATGGGCAATATCATCAGCAGAAGGTGGCGGTGATTGCTGAATAAACCACACTGCAACCAACAGTGGTAATATAAGAAAACCCCCTGCTACAAACGGCATCAACCATTCGCTAATATGCCATTTCAATAACAACCATTTGCCTATCGATTTGGCTAAACCAGACGCAAAGATGAAACTAGTGGCTAAAAAAGCCCCCATAATTTCAGTTGTTTTTCTACCTTCTAAAAAACCAAATACCAACCCGAAAACCATACCCAACGGCAGACCGTTTAAAAACATACAAAAGATATTGTATGGCGCTGGAACAACGGCAAAGCCAAGTAACGATAGCCACGCTAACCCGATAAATAATATAATAAAATACGCTCTTTTAATAGGCTGCATAGTAGAAATAAACCGAATACCTATAAACTTACTGAGCATATAACCAATCACTTGTGCCACCACTAAACACACTTTGTATGATATGCCTAAAAAATACAGATTGTTATAAGTAGCTACTGTGTAAGGCTTTCTAAAACCATACATGCAAGAATAAATAATAAACGCACTAAACGACATACAACAAACGGCACCCCATGGCGTTTTGGCAAGCCATTGTTGCACACTATTAGGCTGGCTATTTGATATTGATACTTGCATATGCTTTGTCAAACATTATTGATTAGTAATGGCAGTACCTAGCAAATGCATCATCATCATATGCTTGTATTTGTCTAAGGCAGGCAATGGCTTATGTGCAACTTTGGCTTGCTCATCCCATCTACGTAAGGCGACATATTTATCACACAAGGGATCGCTTTCAAATGCTATTGCTTCGCTTTCAGTCATAATTCCCCCTTGATGCAACAGCGTATTTTTACTAGCTTCAGATAATAAGTTGTAATATTCGGGATATTTAAAAGTAAGGTAACGCTTGGCTTCTACATGGCTTGCTACCATTTTAGCAATATTCTCTGAAAAGCCTTTGCTGCGCAAATAGTCACCACCTAGTTTTTCATGATCTACAATACCAAATTTATCCATATGTTGTAAGCCATCCTCAGGCTGCGCAAACTCACATAAATGTCCGATATCATGAAAAAAAGCAGCTAAAATGGTATCTTTATCGGCGCCACTCGCCTCGGCCAGTTCTGCACATTGGCACATGTGTTCTATTTG
The DNA here is from genome assembly GCF_042651445.1 of Parasediminibacterium paludis. Classification (NCBI taxonomy): domain Bacteria; kingdom Pseudomonadati; phylum Bacteroidota; class Chitinophagia; order Chitinophagales; family Chitinophagaceae; genus Parasediminibacterium; species Parasediminibacterium paludis. The sequence goes on along the minus strand of NZ_JBHSDC010000003.1, from coordinate 462,849 downwards.
CGATACGGGTTCACCAATATAATCTTCACTACCAAATTGTTCGTAAAGTGCAATAATCTCATCAGCAACTGTATGAATGTGCTGTTGCTGTTCCATATAAGTCATCATAAACAAATTTTAAAGGCATGTATTAATAATTAGTTGTTGGCAGATTGTAGTAATGGCAATAAAGCCATTAAATCATTGATGATAAAATCAGGCTTAGCAGATTGTAATTGCGCTACGTTGTGAGCGCCTGTAGTAATGCCAATCGCTAAACCACAACCTGCGTTTTGCCCCTCTTCGATATCGATAGTGGAGTCGCCTACTTTTACCACTTCTTTTGCATCAGTTATACCAAACTGCTGCATCGCAAGCTTGATCATATCAGGCATCGGCCTGTTGTTAGGCACATCTGAAGCGGTAACTAAACTATCGATGTCTTTACCTATTTGCCAACCAAGCTTTTGTAAAATAAGTTCAGCAGTTGCTCTATTATAGCCTGTATTCAATACTACTTTTATCCCCATTTGGTGTAAGGTAGCAAATAGTTTTTCTGCACCAAATTGAGGTTTTATTGGTAAGGTATTATAAGCATTGGCTAGATGCGATAAAAAATAATTGAAAGCATCATCGGTGGTTTCAACACTTACCACCCCATAAGATAGCAATATATCTTTTATTGCCTTATATTTTTCTTTACCTGCGCCATGCAGCAAAACGTCTTCAAACGTAACATCTACACCAGCTTCGTTAATGGCGGTGTGCAATGTTTTGTATACCACATTGTCTTCATCAACCGTGGTACCAGCCATATCAAATACAACCATTTGTATCATGTGCGCTATTTTACTTGTTAAACTCTTTTTTTATATCTTCTACTTTATCCATCGAAGGTCCTTGCATTATTTTACGCCAATCAATTTGTTGGTGATATTTCTTCATGGCTAGGTCTACATCAAAAACTCTTGGGTCGTGCTGTTCTAACGTATAAGGCGTAAAATCTGGTTTATTGGTAAAAAAGTCTTGCAATAAAGAAGCAGTTACATCGTATTGGTTTACATATGGCACGTCCAAAATATTGTAAATGGTTTTAAGTATCGAACCAAAATTAGCATGTGTATGACTTACATAACCGCGTTTTACGTAAGGACCTGCCATCATTAAAATACTGCGGTGTGCATCTACATGGTCTACACCACCTTGTGGATCATCTTCGGTAACAATTACCAACATATTTTTCCAATACTTGGTACGAGATAAAAAATGCAAAATTCTACCCACAGCCAAATCATTGTCAGCCATAAAAGATGAGCGATATGGATAACCATCTTGCGGTCTTACACCTGCACCGTGGTCGTTTGGAACTTGCATTGTAATGAGCGACGGCATTGCTTGCTTACCTGTTAACCATTTTTTCGTAAACTCCTCCTCAAATTGTTTCATTCTAAACTGGTCTGGGATATTCGTATTAAAACCAGCATAGTTATGACTTGTACGCGTAAACAACGCTTTTTGCATAGGCACCATCACCCCATGCGCAGCACCTGTAGCCGTATCCATCCATTCTTCACGTACATGAGCCGTTTCGTTGGCTTCGCCAAAATTGTAAAAGTTGATATGTTTTCTTTCTAAAGCTTCCCACAAACCACCAGTTTCGGCATAATCTTCAGGATCCATACTACCAGTAGAACCTGGGAAACGACGACCCGGTGCATTTGAAAATAACTTGGTAGTTTTTGATACGTCAGAATTGGCTTCCACCCATTCGTTAGGTACTACGCCCATCATCCAATGGTGACCATGAATAGAGGCATCGCTATCACAATAAAAATTATCACTGAAAGAAAATGTTTTTGCAAGCTTATGGTGATTCGGCGACACCCGCATATTTTTCATTTTTGGGCGAAGAATATCGGGTAACGTGTATTCGCAATTAACGCCGAACTTAGCTAGGGTGCTGTCGCCATTCGCATTCTGCAATTGCCCGAGCACTTCATCATAGGTTCTATTTTCTTTAGTAATATACACAATGTATTTAATGGGACTTTTGCTAGAACCTGGCAATAACGGTAAAGGATTCGTACCATCGTCTACTTTAGTGATTACCTCAAACGTATTGCTGATTACTTGTTTTGTATAAGCCGCCAATGCCTCGGTAGTAGGCAAGGCAATTTTTTGGAAACTGCCCAATTGAATATCGCCAATATATGTACCTTGAATAGGCGCTTTAAACCCAGCGCCACCATTTGGGCCAGCACCCAAACCTCTACAGGTAATCACGTATAGTTCTTTTTCATCTTTAGACAGCAACACTCTTGTTGGTCCCCAACCTGTAGGTATTAAACCTTTGGTGGTTTTAGTAGCTACATCTATCACAGCAACCGCATTAAAGCCCAACAAAGCCACGTACAAGGTTTTTTCATCTTTACTTAACGTAATGCCAAATGGTAATAAGCCTCTATGTTTATCAATTCTTGCATCTGCTTTAATGGCAATATGTCCCAATAGCTTGTGTTGCTTATAATCGATGATAGAAATATTATCGTTAGTGGCATTGGTAACATAAGCATAGTGCTTGCCTACAGCAATAGAATTGGGGCTAGCACCGCCAACCACTTCTGCTTCTTCAATCATTTCACCCACTTGATACCCTGTTTTAAATTTATCAACCACTTTATTAGTTGTTAAATTAATAGCAAATACGCTCATAGCTTCTGGTGCGTTAGGGCTGCCAACACCTGGTATGTCTCGGCCTTCAATGCGCGTACCCTCCCGTGCTTCTTTGGTATTATCGCCATATGGGTGATAAGGAATCATTAATGAATCGTAATTGCTTTTGGTAGCACCTTTAATTAATGGATAAGCATATGCTCCAACATTGGCCACAAAAGCCATCGTTTTATCTGCACTAATAGCCAAACCAAATGGCTGACGACCGGCAGGAATAGAAGCTGTTATTTTTTTATTGGTCAAATCATAGCGTACTAGGCGAAAATTGCCTCGGTCTAGAATCAATAATTCGTTGTTGTTTAGTAATAAATCAGATGTAAAACTGTCATCAAAATCAATATTACCTACTTTACCATTTAAGCTAATAGAATCTATGCGCTTAAAATGCTCAATATCATATACAATTACTGCCCCATTATCGCCGCCACTTAAATACACTGTTTTAGAATCGGGTGCAAATGCAACCCCTAGAAAAGACCCATTTGGTAATGGGGAAGAAATTACTTTTTGAACAAGCATTGAATCGTTAGAAAATGTACTGCCTGCTAAAGGCTGGTGCGCTAACTGTGATGTTAATTTCCTATTATAGCTAGGCACACGTGTATCTTGCATAGTTGCAATATCAATAATGGTAAACACACCATTGTGTAGCGTAACTGCTTTTTTACCATCGGGCGAAATCGCCATGCCAAAGGGATCGTGAGAAATACGAATCATCTCACCAGCCGGTGTTACAAAACGGCCGCTAGGCAATATGGACAATCCTTTTTCGTCTATTTTACAAAATTGATTTTTTGCTGGCACTTGTAAAACAGTGACAGATTTTTGTTGACCAAAGGCACAAAAACTGGCTACAAGAAGTGTAGCCGCAAGGCATGATATTTTTGTCATAATAAGTATTTCAGTAAAAACGAAAAGTAAGGCGAAATACGAGATTTCGCCTTACTTCGGTATTATTAAACTATTATTGATTTTACTTCAACAACCACATGGTTTGGTTCAAATCATCAGCTGAATAAGTTTGAGCAGATAAAGCCGCTTTGTAATTAGCTGTATTTTGAGTTTGCTCACTTAAAGGGTAAGACCATCTCAAAGGAATGGTATTGTTATTACCCACACCAGAACCTGTTTGAAATGCTGGAACACCTGTTCTGCGCCAATTGTAATAAGCTTCGTAACCAGAGTTTTGGAACATCGCTATATATTTTTGCATTACAATTTGATTGATAGCAGTGGCAGAAGTTGTAGACAATTGTACACTTGGCTGTGTGTAATAAGTATTGAAATTGAAATTAATCGTAAACGGTGTTGCTTGTGCAATAGACGTATTGCCTGGTAATAAGAAATAAGTGGTGAAGCTTGATTTTGTAGTATCAATACCATAAAACTTCATAGACTCGTTAATACCAGTTTTATACCAGCTTTCAGCGTTACCGCTTGCCCAACCACGAGTAATGCCTTCCGCTAAATTAAAGCACAATTCTCTATAACCTACTAACACATCTGGTTCGCCAATATTGTTTGACCAGTATCTTTTTCTGTTAATGAAAGAATATTTATTGGCACTTGCATTACCATACATGGTAGACAAAGGCTCACCTGTACTTGCACCAACAAAATATTGATATTGAGCTGGATTAGGATCATTACCCACTAATGACCATGCAGGTTCAGCTGTGATAAATATTCTTGGATCTTGTGTAGTTGTACAAGCTGTAACATAAGTAGCAGCCATATTAACACGCGTACCAATTGAACCAAATGCATTTGGGTTGAATGGGTAAGTATTATAAGTGGCGTCATACGTATATTTAAAGTCGTCTGCTTGGCTAGTAAATACTGGATAAGTAGCTGGGCTATTTACAATTTTAGCAAATTGAGCAGGAACGTTTAATGTTGCATCAGCTGATTTTTTGCTCAAAGCAATTAATATTCTCAATTTATAAGAATTCACTAGTTTCTGCCATTTAGTTAAGTTACCACTATAAAATGGATCTTGTCCAGCTGCTAAAGTTTGGTCGTTTTTAGCAATTAGTGTGGCAAAATCTGAATTGGCACTATCCAACACATTTAATACATAGCTAAATACTTTCAATTGACTAGTATATGTTGGGGTTGGATTATTACTGCCTTGTAAAGCATCAGCTTGAGGTACATCACCCAACAAAGAAGTCATATTGTAGTAGTAGTAAGCTTTTACAAACTTACCGATTGCTTCATATGGGTTTACAGAAGCGGCACCTCTAGAAGCTGCTTCTTTTTCCATTTGAATTTCATTTTTCAAAACTAGATATGGGCTATAACTAAAATTTGTCCAAGAATAGATATTGTTACCATAATAATCGTAATTGTAACAATAATACTGATTCCATAAATGGGCGTTGTTCCATGAACTAACACCACCTAAACTAGCACTACCATGACCAGCAACGCTAGTAAGTATATTACCCAAAATCAATTCTGGGGGTACACTTGTTGGATTGTTAGGATCTACTTGTAAACTCTCAATTTTCTTTGAGCATGAGGCTAATAATAGTCCACCAATCACGACTATTGCTATATTTTTAAATAATTTCATAAATTTTGTATTAGTGGTGAATTAAAAGGTAAGGTTAACATTGAAACCATAGCTTCTTGTGGTAGGTGTTTGTAAGCCAGAACCACTGTCTTGTGTATATTGGTCTACATCCAAATCTTTGTAACGATTAGGGAAGAAGTACAATAAGTTTCTACCTACAAACGATACTGTTGCTTTACGGATAAATGCATTTTTACCACCGATTAATTTTTCTGGAAGCGTGTATGTAAATGTTACTTCTCTCAACTTAACATAAGTTTTACTAATAACATCTAAATCGGCAATGGATGCATAACGTGTAACGAACGGTTGAACTTGGCTTTTAGCAGTATTTTGTGTTTGTGTTAAAGCAGCCATATTGGTAATAGTACCATTAATTGGATCTAATTGAATTTTAGCACCAGTTAAATTCACACCATCAGCAGTATATGCGGCAATATTAGCTTCATCAGAAGGACGTGCAGCACCCAAAGCACCTTCAGCACTTTCGATATGACGACCACCTTGTAAAGTTTTCTTTCTTACATAATCTTCCAATACACCACCTACTAATCCATCAAATTGGAAACGTAAAGCGAAGTTTTTGTAGCTTAATGTATTAATAGCAGCCCATTGGAAATCTGGATCAGAATGTCCAAATATTTTTTTAGCAGAAGAACCAACATCAGAATAACGTAAATACAGACCAGAAGCTGGGTCAATAACCATTTTACCATCTGGTGTTCTTACAAAAGCATTACCGTATACTAAATCGATACGTTGACCATTGTATTCCCAACTATCAGGATTCGCATTGTTTACCCATTTCTTTACAAACGTTGAGAAATTGGTAGTAACATTCCAGTTAAAACCATTTTTATTTCTAATTGGATTGGCATTCATGGTTATTTCCCAACCATCATTGGTATAAGTATTACCATTGGTTAAGAATGAAGAATAACCAGATGCAGCAGAAGTACCTTGGTAAGTAATACCAACGTTTTTGTAATGGTAATGTGTTACATCAAAACCTAATTTATTATCTAAGAAACGGACATCAAAACCAAACTCAGTTGATTTTCTATCAGCAGTTGTTACATTAGGATCGATAGTTGTATTGGTATAGCTACCAGAATTGGTAATAGCACCGTTATAATATTGACCCAAAGAATAAGCTTGAGAGAACTGGTAAGAAGGCCCATCGTAAGGTGTAGCCCATGAATAACCAGTACCCAAAGAACCACCCGATAAACCAGAGAAAGTAGAAGTTGTACCACCACTTTTGCTCTCTGCATAAGAACCTCTTACTTTAAAGAACGATACAAATTTTGGTAACTGTACATAATCAGATACTACTGAAGCCAAGTTGTAAGATGGATAATAATAGCTATTGTGATTTACTGGTAGAGTAGATGATTTATCCACTCTCGCAGTCACACTTCCAATTAAATAAGATTTATAACCTAAATCTACTGATGCATAAGCACTCAATACTTTCAATTTAGCATTGTAGCCAATACCGCTCAATGGATTTAATGAGTTTGAGAAAGCATAAATACCTGGAACGCTTAAATAGTTAGTTTGTAAATAATCGTAGCTAAAATTTAAATCTCTCATAGTACCACCAGCAATTGCACTCAGATCTAATACTTTAAGCAAGTTTTTCTTATTGTATTTTACTTGTGCATCTACGTTGGTTTCAAAACGAGATCTTCTGTCTTCGTCATAGTTACCTAAACGATTAGGGTTGCTATAAGAACCAGCAGAGTAAGGCATTTTTTCGTTGTTCAACATATCTAATGTTGTCACACTTGGTCTTAATTGGAATTCTAAGTCTTTAGTAGCTTTATAGTTTAGAGATACATAACCATATACGTTGTTTTGATAGTGACCTCTTAACCACTCATAAGATTGGAAATAAGGGTTATTATAACGATAAAACTCAGCATATTTTTGTTGTGTACCTACGTGACCAGGCTGCCAGTAATTTTTCATGTCATCCACTGACCAGTCTGCACCACCCCAAATAATCATGTTGTAAATAATACTATTAGGACCATAAGTAACGTCTGGAACGTTTGGTGTAGATTGTCTGCTAAAGTTGATATAGCTACTTAACGTTAATCTAGAATTAAAGCGTTGGATAATGCTACCAGTAACATTAAAGTTGTTTAAAGAAGTATTTGGTACAATCCCTTTTTGGTAAGTATTACCCAAAGAAAAACGTACATCTGTTTTTTCAGTAGAAGATTCTAAAGAAACACTGTTGGTAGAAATTAAACCAGCTTGTAAAAATCTTTTTAGATTGTCTTTACCTCTAGCTACCCATGGTGTTGGGGCCACGTGACCTTTATAAGTATAACCATTTGCGAAAGTAGTAGAATACGTTTGTGTAGGATCGTAAGCACCATCATATTGAGGAATTAATTGACCTCTGAATTGAGGACCCCAAACGTCATAATCGTAGTCGTTAACACCAATACCAATAGCACCAGTACCTTTGTAGTTTAATGGGCTAGAACCACCACCACCAAAAGCATATAAACCATTATCGCCAGGACCATATGTATCTTGGTATTTAGGTAAAGCAATAAAACCTTTATTGATTTGTGTACTAGAATTGAATGTTACAGCGTAACCTCTTTTATCTTTTGAACCTTTTTTAGTACTAATGATGATGGCACCATTTTTACCTTGGAAACCATATAAAGCGGCAGCATTTGGGCCTTTTAATACAGTAATCGTTTCTATATCATCAGGATTGATATTGTAAGTATCGGAGCTTATAGCCACACCATCAACCACAAACATAGGTCTGTCGCCAGAACCGTTTTCACCACGGATGATAACGTCTGGAGAGTGACCAATTTCTTGGTTTACATTGATAGTCAAACCAGCAGCTTGACCTTTTAACGCGTTAATTGGATCTGATTCTCTAGCCGCAGTTAATTTTGAAGCATCGATGGTTTGTACAGCATAACCTAAACGTTTTGCTTCTTTTTTAATACCTGTTGCGGTAACCACTACTTCATTTACTTGCGTAACAGCTTGTGTTAAAGCAACGCTTACATAGGCACTGTTAGCCACTATTGTTTGGCTTGCATAACCAATAGATGATACTACCAATTTGCTACCTTTCTCAGCAGCGATGGTAAATTCACCTTGCGCATTTGAAGATGTTCCTTTTGTAGATTTTGCAACGACTACGCTAGCGCCTTCAATTGGCTTTTGTGTGGTTGCATCAATTACTTTACCCTTTACTTGCATCGTTTGGGCTAGTAACATTTGTGGAATACTTATTACTGCAATAGCCAGTAACAAGCATCTAAAAAATGAATGTTTTAATTGCTTCATAAACAGAATTTTAACGTTTAAGTCGCAAAACTATCAGAGCAATGTTATGTTAACGTATTGCAAAAGTTAAGTTGTGGTAAACAAATTGTTACCTAAAGAAGAGAAAGTGTACCAATATTAAACATTTGCTAACAAATTGTTAATGGAATCGTATGTGTCTAGTCTATCTTGTTAAACAAATAGGCTACAAACAATATGGCTTCTTCATTGCCTATGTTTCTTGGGTTATGTAGTACAGAAGCATCAAAAAATAAGGTATCGCCTTCTTCCATCGTATAGGTATCATTACCTATTACATATTCTACTTTTCCCTTCAATAGTAATTTAAATTCATAGGCGTCGGTACTTACCATAGGTCTGCTGGCATTTGGTTGCAGTGTGAGCAGTACAAAATCTAAATGCTGGTCATTAATGGTGGTAGATAATAACCGTTGATAACTAAAACCAATGGCATTTTCTTTTTCAAAAAATTGGTTTTGTGATTTCTTTTTAAAAATAACTTTATTGGCGGTTGGCAAACTATTAATGTCTTTGAAAAAATCGTTGACGTCTATCTGCAGCGATTTAATAATGTTTAGAAACACCGTTAGTGAAGGAATGGTACGGTTGTTTTCAACTTGGCTCAACATACCTTTAGACACGCCTGCATTATCTGCTAGTTCTTGCAGGGTGATGTTTTTGTCTTTTCGTACTTCTTTCAGCTTATTGGTAATTTGAACAATGATATCTTCTTGCATTGGCCAACAATTTGTACAAACTTAAGTAGTTGTAACGTGAATAAAATAATTCAAAACAATTTGTAGACCCTTTGCTTATTAGCGTTTTCTATACTTTTTTAAAAAATCAATCAAAGCTTTGGGATGATCTGTTTGTAAGCCATCTATGCCAAGTGCTACTGCCGCTTGCCAGTTTTTGTCTTCATCCTTGCTCTGTATATCCGCCCAAATAGGCACTTGTTGTTCTTTAGCTGCTTGCACGGTTTCTAATGTGTATTCTGTATAATTTCCATCTAAAATATCAATAGGGTACTTTGTAAGCACACTATCCATCATGGCTTTTGAAGTTACTTTTCTTGGCAAGCTAATCATCAACGGCATTTTTGGTGCAATTCGGCGCCAATCTATAAATTGTTGAGGTTCATTAATATACACAACTACATGTTGTTCCATCTTGTGGGCCACAATGGCTTGGTAGGCTTGCTGTACTGAAGCCGATTTGAAATCGAGGTAAATATTGATTTTGCCTTTGCAAAGCTGCAGCACTTCATCAAAACTTGGCAATGGTTGGCTACCCCATTCTGGATGATTCGTATCTCGAACGGGTATGTGTATCAAACTATCATACATGCAATCTTTCACTTTCGCATTTACACCCGTCATACGCAACAAGGTAGCATCATGCATGATTACTAGTTGGCTATCTTTTGTGGTACGTAAATCTATTTCTACATAATCTACCCCATTTTTTATAGCGTTTTTGTAAGCCATTAAGGTATTTTCTGGCGCTTGGGTATGGTCGCCTCTGTGGGCTACCACTATAAAATGATGCTTAGATTTGGGTAATTTATTCGGTTGGGCAAAAACGAATACAGGCAACAACACAACGACAAATAAAGCGACAGGACGCATAGTAGACTATTTTATATGCCGCAAGTAACAGAGAAAACACTTGACCTAATATGAACTGATAGTTAACATTGTACCAACGGTGAAAAAGCAAAATGACCCCATATATTTTTACCCAAAAAATATGACGAAGTACGCTTTCAGTTGGTTGCTATTGGTAATGATGAGCGCCAATACTTGGTGGACGAAAGAGAAATAAGCACACTAAGTACTCATAAAAAAGGTTTGTTAGAGATTAGATCTCTAACGAACCTTTTTGTTAAAAAATTTGAAAATCAATTATTTATTATTTAAAAATTGAATACAAATGTATATTTAAACTTTATCAATGAAAAAGGCTAAAATGGTTATTTAAATCAATAAGTATAAAAAGATTGCTTTGTAAAAAATGAGAACGAATTGACTTAACCAAAATAAATTGTCATATATTTTGATATAAATATTACTTAAAGATATAATAGGAGTACTAAGCGATAGCTATATACTACTGCTCCATTATTTTGAAAAAGCCTTTACCCCACCTACCCATGTTTGTAAAATATGTAGGTTGTGTATTTGATTGGCAGGAATTGTGGTTGGGTCTTCTTGTAATATTACAAAATCTGCAAGTTTACCTTTTTCTAAAGTACCTTTTTTAGCTAACTCGCCTGTAGCATTGGCACCGCCTTTGGTAAACATGATCAGCGCATCTTCTGCATCTACACATTGTTTAGCACCTAATTGCTTACCACTAGCCGTTGTGCGCAATACAGCACTTTCCCATCTTGCCCTTGCATCGTAGTTAGAGACAGGTGCATCAGAATGTAAAGCGGGTAAAATGCCAGCATCTAAAAAGCTTTTAGTAGCAAACATTCTATTTAAACGATCTGCACCATAAGGTTCTAATAAATCGCCAAGCTCATTGATATAATCATGCAATACGGGAATAACACCTAGCTTTTTAATACGAGCGATAATACTATCGTTTACAATACTGCAATGTTCAATGCGATGGTGTAGGTTTAACGGGTTGCCTGTAGCGTATACTTTTTCAAATGCATTTAATACCATGTCAATTTCTCTATCCCCATTACTATGCACACATATTTGTAATCCTTTACGATGAATGGCTAAGAATAAACTGTCTAACTGTTGCTGTGTGCGCTTGTAAGGAATACCATAATAATCCATTTTGCCAGTGGCAGGATTTGGCATCTCATAAGGTTCGTACAGCCAGCAAGTTTTACCACTTAACGAATTGCCATGAAACACCTTAATAGATTTTACTCTCAATCCATCGGTTTCAATTTGAGGGATGGTATGGTTATCAAAATAAGAAAGGGCTTTCCATTCGTCTGTTTCGTGGTGGGCATCGCCACCCTCCATTTCTGGCAATAGTTTATCCACGATCATCACATTAAAACGCATAGGGAAGTTTTCATTGGCCAGCGTTTGGTAAATTTTCAATCGATTGGTATCAGCACCTGCATCACCAATACTTGTAATACCAAAAGATAATAAATGATTAAAATATTGTTGGTAATTGGCCAATTCTTGTGCTTTGGTAAGCACCGGATAGGGTACTATTTGCGGGTTATTGGTAAGGTTACGCGAAGCTGCTTCTTTGCAAATGCCATTAGGGCTGCCATCTGCATATCTATCAAATGCACCACCAGCAGGGTCTTGGGTATCTTTAGTAATGTGATTAATAGCCAGCAAGGTAGAATTGGCTGCCGATTTATGACCAGACGCATGTGTAATTAAAATGGGATGCGCTGTAGATGCTTTATCTAAAAATTCAATAGTTGGCTCGCTACCTAGCTTCGCTTCGTTATAGCCTCTACCTTTTATCAACATACCTTTTGGTGTAATGGCTGCTTTTTTTGCAAGCAATGCTATTAAACTACCCATGCTGGTAACAGTATCTAGGCGTATGGTATGGTCTAGTTGTGAAAAAGGCGTTTCTGGGCTTGGATGTAAATGCGCATCGTTTAGGCCTGGTATAATTGTATTGCCTTTGGCATCAATCATTTTAGTATTTGTTTGCTTGTATTGTAACACCGCCGTATTACTGCCAACAAACAATATTTTACCATCTTTAATAGCCAAAGCTTGTTGTCGATCACCTTTCTGCGCTGCAGTAATAATATTGGCATTGGTGATGATAATATCTGCTTTTTGGGCAAAAATGATGCTGCTACAAAAAATAGCAACCAAAACAAGTACCATCTTCTTCATATAATAACAATTGATGAATGAAAAATGCCCAAACAGTTTTTTGCCAAAAATGTAAAAAACTGAATGGGCTTAATTAGTAATTTTTATTAATTAATTTAAATAAGCTTCACGTAGTTGCTTTATTTCTTTAGTCCCCAAGCCCATTTCTTTTTTTAGATAATTATCTACGCTACCGTATTGCGCTTTGATAGCAGTAAAAGTGGCGTTTAGGTATTTTTCATTTACACCCATCACATCATTAACTACTGATTCTTTCATATGATAGGTATTTACCAATAATGTTTTCATACGCTCACTATCACGTTGGCGATAATAATTACTTGCTAAATAATCATTCATAATGGTTTGCTCATCTACGCCAAGTGCATATAAAATAAGAGCAGCCGCAATGCCTGTGCGGTCTTTACCAGCCGTACAATGAAACAACACAGCACTATCTTTTGCATGGTGCAGTAAGGTTTCAAACATGGGCTTGTATCTATTAGTGAATGGTGCAATATTGGCATAAAATGGTAGCATAATGCTATCGCCAGTGGTTGCTTTCATCATGCTTTGCATCATTTTACCTCTATCGCCTACATCTTCACTACCACTTGGCAGCGAAATACGTGTAGCACCTACAGGCAATTTATCCGGTGCAGTAGTAAACTCTGCAGGACCTCTAAAATCAAGTACATAATCAATCTTGCGATTGCGAAGTGTATCTAAATCGGTAGGCGTTAAGTTATTAATCTCGGCACTGCGGTATATTTTACCCCATTTCACTGCTTTACCACTTTTAGTAGCATAGCCGCCTAAATCTCTTACGTTAACAGCGCCTTGTAATTTTACTTGGCGTTGTGTACTATCGTTTATTTGTGCAAAGGTTGCCATTGGACTTATCGCAACCATCCATAGTAATAGCTTTTTCATGTTGTTATTGTTTAAATTGAAATGCTGCAAGCATCTTATCAAAAATGTTATTATTATTATAAATACCTGCAAAAGCTGCGGCGCCAACACCATACGCAAATACAGGTATCATTACACCAGTATGGTGGTCTGTGAGAAATTTCGCCTCTACTTTTCCAGTAGCCATATCGCCATCAATAAGTGCCATACCGCCTGTTTCGTGGTCGGCAGTAATAATAAGCAATGTATTACCATCTTTTTCTACAAAGTCTAGCACTTCGCCTATGGCTCTGTCAAAATCAATCATTTCGCTGGTAACATAATCTGTATTATTAGAATGGCCACCCCAATCTATTTGTGAGCCTTCAACCATTAAGAAAAAACCTTTGGTATTTTTAGATAGAATGCGCAGCGCCGTTTGGGTACATGGTACCAACTGATTGCCTCTACCATCTAGCATCCGCTTAGGATCTTCATAGGCGACAAAGCCAGCAAGCTTACCCGAACTAACTTTGACAACATCAGGAAAGGTATCAATGACTTGATACTGTTTTGCTTTTAAACTATCTAACAGATTTTTACCATCTTTTCTATTGGCAAAATATTTTTTACCACCGCCAATAAATACATCGATATCAGTTTTTAAAAAATCAGCCGCTATTTCTTCCATCATTTGCCTATTACGTTGGTGCGCAATAAAAGCGGCCGGGGTAGCATCGGTAATATTACAAGTTGTTACAAGACCAGTAGCCAAGCCATGTTTGTTGGCAATTTCTAAGATGGTGGGCTGGGCAACTTCGGTAGCATCTACACCTATGGCTGTATTATAGGTTTTTTTGCCTGTGGCAAAAGCAGTAGCTCCAGCACCAGAATCGGTAACATAACTACCCACGGGTTGGTTTTTGTGAAACCCAACAACAGTGCAACGTTCTAAATTCAATTTGCCCTTATTGGCGGTAAGGCCAGCATAAATTTGTGCTGTGCCCATGCCATCGCCAATCATTAAAATAATATTTTTGGGGTGCTTATTTAAGGTCGTGTCTTGCGACTGAGCCGATAAAAAAGTACTTGTAAAAGCAAGTGTTATTATGATGTGTTTCATTTTATGCTTGTATTAAAAAAGGGGAAACAAATGCTTCCCCTTTTTTATGACTTCAATAATGGTTTATTTAGTTAACCAAGTATCTTTTGTTAAATCATCTACACCACCGAATTGGCTAGTAATAGCTGCTTTACAATTAGTAGTATTATAGTTTAATTCGTCTGTTGGGTACTGCCAACGTCTAGGAATTAAACCAGTTGGTGTACCAATACCAACACCGCCTTGTGCAAAGGTAGGAACACCAGTTCTGCGCCAGTTATAGAACGCTTCCCAACCAGAGTTTTGGAAGAAAGCAACATATTTCTGAGTCAAAATTTGGTTAAGACCTACTGCATTATCACCTGCATAAGCAACATTATTTAAGAACGTATTGATATCAATAGTTACTGTACCTAAAGTTTTACCAGTACCATCACCTACAGTATAGGTTTGACCCTGTGTTAAACCATAAACACCTAGTGAAGCTTTAATACCATTGGTATACCAAGTTGCAGCGGTACCAGACACCCAACCTCTATTGATCGCCTCAGCAATATTAAAGCACATTTCTGGGTAACCGATAATGATATAAGGCTCTGCATTTGCAACAGCGCCCGCAGGAGAACCAGCATAGTAACGCTTGTAGTTAGCATAAGAATAAATACTAGTAGCCAATGTAGAACCGTTAGAAAACAATGTAGCTATAGGCGTATTAATATCAGCACCAACATAAGCAGTGAAATCGCTGATAGATTTACCAGCAGTAATTTGTGCAGGAGCTGGGGTAGCTGCAATGAACGTACGTGGATCGTGGTATGCCGTTAAAGTATCTAAGAATGTTTTACAAATGTTAGAATAGTTATTGTAAGGGCCATTACCACGTGTCCAAATAGGGTAACCATTATAAGCAGTATTAAACTTAAATACTAAGTTATCGCTATTACTGCCAAATAACGGATATTGAGATGGATTATTTATGATGGTTGCAAACTGACCTGGGATGTTTAAATCTGCATTATCAACCGCTCTTTTGCTTAAGCTAATTAATACACGCAATTTGTAAGCGTTTACAACTTGTTGCCATTGTAAAGTGGTAAAGTTATAAATATCGCCCCCGACAACAGAATTGTAACCCAAACTAACTAATTTACCTAATAAAGTATTGGCAGTATCTAGCAAAGCCAAGCTATTTTTATATACATCATGTTGTGTATTATAAGTAGGTGTTAAGTTGTTAGGATCACCAGCTTGTGTCATTGGGATGTCACCCACTCTTTGTGTTAACCAAATAAAGCTATATGCCTTAAAAAACTTAGCCAAAGCTGGATAAGGGTTAGGTGTAGAACCAAATTGAGAGATAGCTTGTTGTTCCATAAGACTTGCATATCTCAACATATCATAATTGGTAGCTGTTGCAGACCAGTTATAAAAGTTATTACCACGATAATATTGGTAATTAGATACATGGTATTGGCTCCAAATAAAAGGCAAGTCCCAAGGAATTTCATTTACTGCGCCAGAGCGGCCATCCGTAACACCACCACCAGCATACAAACTGTAAGTTATATGATTTAACAATAAAGCAGGTGGAACACTGCTAGTAGCACTAACAGCATTGGGATTTGATAGCAAATCGCCTTTTTGGCAACTTGTGGTGATAACAGCTATTGCAATGGCTATAACTGCTAAGCTATTTTTTAATGATATAAGTTTCATATTACTGTTTTTTTTAAGTTACTATTAAAAGCTAATATTGATGTTTACACCATATCTGCGTGAAGTGGCACTTTGCAAATCTGTATTGTTGGTACCACCTGCGCTTCTGTCAGCTACATTGAAGCCAGAAGCATATTGCTCAATATCAAAATCTTTTCTTGCTGCGAAATACAATAAGTTTCTGCCTACTAATGAGAACGTAACAGCTTTTATTTTTTTAGCGTTCAAGAATTTAGCAGGTAAAGCATATGATAAAGTAACTTCTCTTAATTTAACAAAAGAGCGGTCTACATAATAGTACTCATCGAAATTAGCACCGATACCACTTGACAAATAACCTTGAACAGTATTTGGCGTTGTATTAGTAGCAAACGTTAAAGAAGAAAGGTTATCTATTTGACCATTTGTATAATGCGGTGTACCAGCAGTAACTACAACACCTTTACCTACATAAGAACCTGCATAAGTTGAAGGTAATGTACCACCATTGTTTTTAGCTACAATCCAGTCGTTATAACGAGCAACACCAAAGTCACCTGAAGCACTTTCTAAAGAAGTACCGCCATTATTACCTTGGTATAGAACTCTATCATAAATTTTACCACCGATACGACCATCAAATTGGAAGCTTAAACTGAAGTTTTTGTATGATACTCTGTTAGAAGCACCAAAGGTAAAATCTGGATTTAAATGACCAATTAAGCCTAAGTTGCTATTATCAGACTGACTTGGCGCCTGAATTGGGTTACCACCTGCGTATACGACATTGCCAGAACCATCTCTTACAAACTTAGTGCTGTAAAGGTCATCTAATCTATCACCTACTTTGTAGTTATGACCATTCAAGAATAAAGTTTGCTCGCTACCATAAATATCTTTTAAAGTTTCTTTATAAGTAGACCAGTTAAGATTTACATCCCAAGAAAAACCATTTGGATTTTTAATAGGTGAAGCATTGAAAGCAATTTCTATACCTTTTTTAAGAGACGTAATACCATTCACGTTTTGACCATAGAAACCAGTTGAAGGTGCAACACCCAATTGGTAAATCAATGGACCATTAATACTTGTAAAATAGGTAACATCAAAACCCATTCTGTTTTTAAGGAAACGTGCATCGATACCTGCTTCAAAAGACTGTACGTTGTAAGGCTTAAGTGCTGGATTAGCGATTGTGTTTGAATAGTTAACAGAAGATGTACCATTATAATAAGAAGCGTAGTTGTAAGTATTTTGGTTTTGATAAGTAGGACCATCATAAGAAGTATACAAATCAGTACCATAGCCTAATAAAGAACCTGTAGAACTACCAGTAATTGCTGCATAAGCAGAAGGTATAGTAGTACTTGTTAAACCACCTTTTACATCAGCATAAGAAGCTCTTAACTTCAAGAAAGATACTGCTTTAGGCAAATCTAAGTAGTCAGATAGTACTGAACTTGCAGAAACTGAAGGGTAGAAGAATGTATTATTACCAGCAGATAAAGTAGATAGATTATCAACTCTACCAGTAGTAGATACGTTAAAGAATTTCTTATATCCAAAGTCAAAGCTATAATAGCCACTGTAAACTTGCATTCTACCAGAATAAGTATAGCTTAAAGGAGCATTGATAGAGTTAGACAAAGTATATACGTTAGGAATAGCTAAGTCTTTAGTAGTACCCCAGAAAGAGTTAAAGCTAAATGATCTTTCACTAGCACCTGCGTTAGCAGAGATATCCCAACCACCTATTTTTTTAGTGTAAGTAGCTAAGAAATCTGTATTGTTTTCAAGTAAATTACGTTGATCTACTCTATAATCACCATACCAACCGAAGTAATACCAAGGTAAGTAGGTATTTAGGTTTGTAGAAGCAGGTACTTGCTCTGTTCTAGTTTGGTTCCAAGTGGTAACCTGAGAACGTACACTTAAATCCAAATTAGGGGTTACTTTATAATTCAATTTTAAGTAAGCGTAGATATCAGTTTTGTTGTGGCTGCGTAACCATTTTTTAGCAATAAACCAAGCACTGTTCTCACGACCATACTCAGGCGCATATTGCACTAGGTTGTTAACACCTTGTGGGCCTTTGTAGATATCTTTCAAATCGTCGATGTTGTAATCTGAAGAACCATATACTTTAAACATGTAGATATAGCTGTTAGGACCATAACTAACATCTGGGATATTAGGAGAATATTGCAAATTCAAATTCATGTTACCTTCTACACGCAATTTGCTAGTAAGATTGTAACCTGCATTGATGTTTACGTTATCAACATTTAAACGCGTATTAGGTGCTGTACCTTTTTGATAAGTATGAGAATATGACATACGCACATCATATTTATCACCACTTGCAGATAAAGAAACGTTGTTCGTTGATAACAAACCAGTTTCCATGAACTTATGGAAGTTATTAGCACCGCGAGCCAACCAAGGCGTTGCAGTTCTAATACCAGTTGTAGGATCGAAAGGACTATCGTATTGTTTAATTAATTGACCTTCAAAACGAGGACCATATTCTTGTAAACGTTGAGAGTTATCATACAATCTATCGCCATAAGAATATACATATTTAGTACCACGGCCATATTCTGTTTGGCTTTGAGGCTCGGTAATAAAACCATGCTCAATCATATCGCTGGTATTAAAATCAACTTGCCAACCCTTTTTATCTTTAGAACCACGTTTAGTAGTAACGATGATAGCACCATTAATACCTCTAAAACCATATAATGCAGCAGCATTAGGGCCTTTTAACACGTTGTAAGTTTCAATATCATCTGCACTTATGTTCCAAGTATCAGAGTTAATTGGCACACCATCAACAACAAATAACAAATCAGTACTACCACGCAATACAATTTGCGGTCTAGCCAACATTTCAGCTGAAGCACCAATGGTTAAACCTGCTACTTTACCTGTAAGTGACTGTAATGCGTTCACGTCTCTAGCTTTAGTAAGGTCAGAACCTTTTACTAGCGTAGTTGCGTAACCTAATCTTTTGGTTTCTTTTTTGATACCAAGAGCGGTAACAACCACATCTGTTAATTGTCTTGGATCTTCAACCAATGTAATATCTAGATCAGATTTACCAGTAATAGCTATTTCTTGAGATAAGAAACCCAAAGAACTAATTACCAATACATTGTCATTTTGAGATGCAGTAATTGTAAAATTACCAGCATTATCAGTGGCTGTACCTCTTTTTGAGGTTTTACCTATCACCGAAGCACCTGCAATGCCAACACCTGTAGCGGTATGAACCTTACCAGTAATTTTTTTGTCTTGCGCTAATAGCGATGCCGTGAAGCATAGCAACATAGTACAAGCAAGCATAAAATGTTTTTTAAGTTGCATAATTGTTAAAATTTCGGCAAGATTAATCCACTTCATTCCTTCAAAACAGCCCCCGTTGGTTATCAAAATGTTAACGGCAAATCAAAAAACGAAACATAACATTAGCGTTACTTTAAGGTAACTATTTCTTAACCTGTAGCTAATTGTTTTACATAAAATTACTATGGTAGAGCAAATTAACATAGACACAGCAGTAGCCAAGGATGCGCATACTATCCATCAATTTATACAACAACTTGAAGGGATAACAACGCCTTTTGGCTCATTTAAGGACATATTTCTATACAATTTACAACAGCCAAATATCTTATACTTGGTGGCAAGAGTCAATGACCAAATTGTCTGTTTTATCAGCGCCCATGGTCAGTTACTACTACACCATGCTGGCTACGTATATGAAATACAAGAACTATTTGTAGACGAAAAATATAGAGGCCGCGGTATTGGAAAAACGCTTTTAAGTAGTATTGAACGTAAGATTAAGTCGAAGAACGCTGTTGCGGTAGAAGTTACAGCCAATAAAATAAGAGAAACGGCCCACCTTTTTTACAGCAACAATGGTTTTGCCGCAACGCATGTAAAGTTTACAAAATCAATTACCCATTAATCGCCACTCAACAAAACTCAACACATCAACCATAACCATTCTAACACTTACTATGGAAATATTACAAAATCTTGAGCAATCAAATATTGCAAGTATAAATTACCACAATGAAACATGCACTTTGCTAATTCTGTTTCACAATGGCAATATTCATAAGTACATCAACGTATCGGAAGAGACTTGGCAAGCACTTACGTTAGCAGACCATAAACTTAAATATCTTAAAAGTTACATACTTAAGCAACATAAATTACAAAAGGATGATCGGATAGATACGAGAAATCGTTGGTAACAACACTTAAAAGTATTAGCAACTACAGTTCAATCATTAAATCTTTTGGCATTGTATCTTTTGATATACATTTAAAAGAAAGAAAGATTTCTAGAAGAAGGATTTTAGGATACTATAAATGAATCGTTAAAGAATAAATGATTTGTTCACTGGCATTTGCGGGGATAGGTGGAAAAAATGCAGGATTACTAAAACGAAACATTTGTTGGGCAGAGTCTCAAATTAAAAATATCTGTCAGTACTAATTGCTATCCTAAGGCAAGCATAAAAAAGTACCTACATTTTGGGAGGAATATATACTTCTCCTTTTGCCAAAATACGTGCTGTTCGGATAACACCAGAAGATATTAAATTTAAGGAATGTTTATTTAATTCATAGTTTAGATATACAGTAAACTCGCCTGATGGGTGCTCAATTGAAAACATTTTATCAGCATTAAATATGCCATCAATCTGCATCTGCTGCTGACAAATAGATCCATTAACAACACATGCTGTAGCAACTGAAACGGCTGCCAAAACACCTATTGCTTCATGTACAACATGTGGAATAAACATTCTAGTATTTACTATACCGCCATTCAATGCTTTAGAAATTAAACACATTTTAGGCACTGTCATTTTACTAACATCCCCTAAATTCATTAAAAAACCAGCTTGAATTCTCATTGACTCAATTTTCTGCCTTAATACTTTATTAGCTTCTAATATTTCTTTGCTTTCATTACCCACCAATCCGAAATCTTTTGCCATCATTAATACAACAGGCATTCCATTGTCAATACAAGTAACCTTTATTCCATCAATAATATCAAATGGGTTGTTAGTTGGTAGCAGTGATCCACAACTTGAACCAATAGTATCCAAATAATTACAAACAATTGGGGCACCTGTTCCAACAACACCATCTACTTGAGCGTTTCCGAGAATAGCTAATGCTTTATTTGGCGTTTGAGCAATTACCTCACAAATGCCGCTAGTATTTACCATATTAACTCTAACTGATGTCGTTGGTTCCTCATATGCTACCATTCCTGTTTCTAAAGCAAATGGCAAAACGCCTGCTAATATGTTGCCGCAAGTTTGAGTGAAAGATACTTTACCTTCCCCAACAACTACCTGAAGAAATAAATAGTCTAAATCCGCCTTTTCATTTTTTGACTTACTTATAATTGCAACTTTACTAGTCAAAGAATTAGCGCCTCCTAACCCATCTATTTGACGAGGATCGCCCAATAAAGTGCCTTCCATGGCTTTTATTACCTGTTCATTTCGTATTTGTTCATTCTCAGATAAATCTTCTGCCTTAAAAAACAAAGCCTTAGAACTGCCTCCACGAATAGCCATAAATGGGATCTTATCTTGCATTTATTTTATTAATTTTTGGAGATTATCTCTAGTTCCTTTGGTTACTAATGGGTCAATTCCTCTTTCTTCTAACATTTCAATCACAGCTTCCATTTCTTCTTTTCTACGTTTGGCATGTATCTTACTACCCTCTACAAATCGATCAATTAATTCATGATTCCCACCTATTAAAGACACAATTTGACCTCTAATATAAGATTCCATTCCAAAAGATTTGCCTGCCTCAATTGCTTCACAAATTACGGCTGCTATGCCTTTATAAACTATTGATCTAAGTAGTTTTCTTGTGGCAGCATCACCAATTTTACTATTTTCAATTCCAGTTATTTTAAGCCCCAATGGTTTAATCTTTAATAGAAAATCATCTACATAAGCTCCTGCTGCCAATAAAGGTGTGAAAATACCTTCTTGAGGTACAGGTGCCATAATAGCCAAGTCAATCATCTTTACACCACTCAAGTAGAGTATTTCAGCAATTTTCATTTTTTTCTGAGGGCCTGAAGTGTTCATTTCACAATAAAACTGATTAGGTTGCAAAACAGTCTGCAACTCTTGTGCTAATCCGATAGAGACCGAAGATAGATTAACACTAAAGATAATATCAACATCTTTCACTGCTTCTAACGCTGAAGATGCTAGTTTAATTTTATTATCGAGGGTATGAACTATTTGAGGATCATATCCAATTACACTAACACCCATCTTCACCAAATCATTGGCAAATCTTGATCCTGCTTCGCCTAATCCCAATATCGCAATTTTAATTTCTCCCATATTTACCAGCCAAATTTTTCTTTCCATCCATAAATTTCTATCGAAGGCTTACCCTTTCTAAGTTCTTCTCTGGTACGTGCTTCTTTAGCTTCTCGTGCAATACATTTGTTAATTGTTTCTTCTATATCATTTGCAGGAACAATTACAACACCATCTCTATCACCCACTACAATATCGCCGGGATATATGACTACGCCCTCAATAATAATAGGCTCATTTAATTTTCCATCTCCGTGATTTGAAGTTCCTCTGATGCAAAGTCCCCTTGAAAACACAGGAAAACCCAACTTTATAATATCATCAGCGTCACGAACACAACCATCAATTACCAAACCACTAATACCATGTTGTTGGGCGCCCAAACTCAATAAGTCACCCCAATAGCCTGCTTCATAAAAACCTGAGCAATCTGCAATAATTACTTCACCAGGTTTTGCATAAGCATAGGCTCGATGTAGTAAAACATTATCTCTAGGCATAGTTTGCACTGTATAAGCAGGCCCACATACCTTCATTGATGAAGCAATAGGCTTTATACCAGATGGCAAATAATTTACATTGCCAAGTGCTTCACAAATTGTAGCAGTAGAAAATTTTGAAAGTTGCTCGAGCGTATCCATAATTAAAAAATAGTATTTGTTATTCTTGGAATATGACTTTGAAATGCTTCTGAAAATTTTACTGCTTTATTCCCAGAAATTCTACGTGCATGATTACCACGTCTGCTAGCTAATTCAGTATAATAATCAACAAGATATTTTTGTGCACCCATACAATTCATTGCTTTATTTTTTTTATCAATAACTGAGGTAATATCTACAAATGTATCAGGTTTAAATTCGCAAATTTCAGGCTGATGCGGTTCAAATGAATACCACATGGGGGGATCAATGTTTTTAAAAGCACTTGCAACCCCAGCGCCACATGAAAGAAGTCTAGCTCTTTCAGTAACCTGAAAAGCTAAGGGATGATCTGGATTGAAGGGATCTTTAGCCGTATGTGTTAAAATTACAGTAGGTTCAAAATCACCAATTATTTTGGTTAGTTCTTTAGTTCTTTCTTCAGATATTACCATCGGATAATCACCCCAATTCAAAAATTCAATTTTTGTACATAATATTGTAGCTGCGTCCTGCGCCTGTTGTTTTCTAATTATTTTCACATTTTCTTCTGACCTATTTGGATCTTCTTTCCAAAGCTCACCTGATTCACCTCTTTCGCCATAAGAAAGGCAAACTACCAAACACTCTGCACCCTGTTCGATACTTTTTGCAATCGTTCCGCCACTTCTCCAAACAAAATCGGCCGAGTGAGCAGAAATTACCAATAACTTATTCATATTTACTTGTTATTTATTAATAATTAAATTAACTCCTCAGGAGTTGGAGTACCACGTATATGGAAACTTTCAACGGTTTTCATACCCCATGCTTGCCCTTTCATCCGTTCTTCCTTATTCCAAACTATTGTTTCATAATCTGGATCTAGAATTAGTCTGGCAGTTGGGTTAGCAATTTCTATTCTATTTCCACCTGGCTCATACAGGTAAAGAAAAAACGTTTGTTGAACAGCATGTTTATGCGGCCCTGTCTCGATAAATACTCCGTTTTCTAAAGCGATATCTGCAGCAAGCAATACTTCTTCTCGGCTATTGGTAACATAAGTGACATGATGAAAGCGACCATTAAGACCTGAATGATCCTCAGTAATAGCTAAGTCGTATGATTTATTATTGACAGACACCCATATACCTTTTGGCCCGTCTTCAAACTCAATTCTTTCTGTATTTCGCCCCCCTACAATGTTGAATTGAAAATCAGCAAAACCTACTAAATCTTTTGCTAATAAGTTAAGATGATCAATCCTTCTTACATTCATCCCTCTTCCAGGAAATTTACTGCTTGTATTCTTTAGAGCGGATTTCATGTCGCCTTCGGCTTTATATTTATTAGTTTCAAAATATAATTCACATTTGTGTCCATCAGGATATCTAAATTCGTATGCTTTACCATAACCACACTCATGCTCTTTCCAACCTATTCCCAATCCAGATTGTTCAATTTCCTTCGCCCTTTCTTGCAAAGACGCTTCACTTCTTGTTCGCCAAGCAAAATGCCCCATACCCGAATGTTTATGCGCAGTAAGTTTTAGTGTATGATGTTCATAATCATCGTATGCACGTAAATAGGCAGAGTTTCCTGAAATTTCTGTGATGTACATACCCATGATTTCAGTAAAAAATCGAATACTTTGATCAAACTTAGACGTTAATAATTCAACATGCGCTAAATGGGCTAAATCCCAAGTTATGTTTTTCATGCATTTCATTTTAAAATTGAAACCTAGCAAATTATTTACATAGATTATCCATCCAATGAAACAACTCATCTAAATCATAATCACCACTATGCGGTTTATCCCAAGGCATAGCAAAATCTACTGTATAGCCTTTATTTTGCAATAACATTGAAAGCATTAATGGAATAGCGAAGCCAGTATCTCTGTCTTTTGCTCCATGCCTTATTCGCCAATTTTTTGCAACTTTTGCGTTACTATTTCCAATATAATGCATAGGATTCATCATATTAATCTGAAGCTTATCTGCTATTTGTGGATTGATCTCTTTGCTGTGTGTAAATGAATAGTTTGTAAAGTGTCTGCTATTTACTGTCTCATTTCCAAATAAATTATTTTCAAATGAACTGCTAGTTAAAGCGTCAAAAGCTGGGGGCGTTTTCATTCGTCCGATATACTGCATATAACCATCAAAGTCCACAAACATTACTTTATTATGCACAATATTTAGAAAAGAATAATGGGTAAGATCACTGCCAGAATCAACTGCTTTTTGAGCCGACTTTACTATAAATGCTTTTACTATTTCTTTAAAATTTCCATTTCCATTTGAATCTAAAGTCAATAAATCGCCATTAACATTTTTTAAAGAGAGTTGATTCAGATATGGTGGAAACATTTTTTTTAAATCTTGAGATACACCCAACTCCTCATTATTTAAATCCCCTTTTTTACCTCTAAAGTCAAATGTATGTATATTACTTAGTTGCCATTCATACGCCATATCAGCATTTTCAAGATTAATTATTGGACAATAGGCAGAAACAGCAAAAATGTCGTCTGAGGCATTTGCTGCTCCTAATGCTGTTAAATAGGGCCCAAAATCAGGATGATTGCCAGATGCGCCTAACAAAGAAGAAATTGCACCACCTGCACTTGTTCCATTTGAAATAATTTTATTGGCATCGCCTGGCATTATTTGATCGTTGAATTTCAAATACCTAATAGCGGCTTTTAAATCTACAATGGCAGCTGGAGCTTTCCCGATATTATGTCCATCCAAATCTTTAGTTAATCTTCCCCTAGCGCCTGCAGAAGCAACAATATATCCTTTTGACAAAGCATATAAAACAGTTCTATTATTCATTGAATTAGGGGTTGACTGTTCTGTAACCATAAATTTTGCAGGATCAGCAGACATATAGCCGCCAATATGATTGGGGAAAAATATAGGAGCTGTGTTGGTATTAAATCCATTGATAGATTCACCCACAAAATATTCCTCTGGGATATAAATATTTATGACTTGTTTATTAGAATCAACAGGGTGCTTAACATAAATTATTTTTTCATAGGCTCTAACTTTTATCAATTTCCCTTGATATGTTTGACTTTGAGAGACATATTTTGAAGATACAAATTTCAATGAATTATCATTTGAAGAGAATTGTATTTTTGAAACCTCAGAAAATGAGAGACTTACGTTCAATAACATTAAAATTAATAACGTAATTAAGATTGTTCTATTCATATAAATTAGTATTAAATAAAATTTAATTATTTATTCTTTTGACTCAATCAACCATACAAGGAGTCCACCTATAATAGTAGGTATTGAAAATAATATAAAATTATATTTCATTGAAAGGCCAACACTAACTAATGCGCCCCCAACCATAGGTCCTATTATTGCACCAATCCTACCAATGCCTACAGCACCTCCTATCCCTGTTGCACGAATTTTCGTTGGATAAAGTTTAGCTGCTAAACTATAAATACCAACAAAACCGCCTTGTATTCCAAAACCAATAAAACAAAACATTACTAATACAATATCGGAACCCACAAAAAAACCAAACATTAACATTAATAATCCTGTTGAAAATAAAAAGATGGCAATTATTTTCTGTAAACCGAACTTAGTTGAAAAATATCCTTGAGATATAATACCGAAAAATGCCCCAAGATTAAAAATTGTTCCTGCATATATCGCCAACTTTTCAGAAAGTCCAGCTACAGAAGCCAATTTTGGAATCCAGGTGGTTAAAAAATATAATGTAGCGAATGCTAAAAAAATAGAAACCCAAAGCATGATAGTAGATTTACGATGATCTACACTAAGTAATTCATTTATTGAAAAATGAGCATTAGGTTGCCTATTTAACTTAAAATCATTCGATTCTTTCAACAGAAAATAAACAATTGGAAAAAATAAAAAGGAAAAAGCACCAGATATTTGAAAAATAGATTGCCATCCAAATTTAGGAATTAAATACGCCGCAACAAGCCCAGAAATTACAGCGCCAATTGGGTATCCAGCCATAACAAAACTTACCCAAAAATCTTTTTTTTTCACTGGGGCAGATTCTGATGTTAAAGTTGCTGTACAAGCCAACATCCCTCCTATACCTATTCCACTCACAATACGCATAATGGCTAACATTTCAATTGAAGTTGCCCAAGATGTTGCAAAAACACTTAATCCCATTATCAGATTACATAATAATACTATATTTCTGCGTCCAAATTTATCAGCTCTAGGCGCAACAAATATTGCGCCTAGAGCCATACCTAAAAGAGCAGAACTAAATACAATACCTAATGATTGTGGAGAAATGAGCCACTGTTTTGATATACCAGGGGCAGCATATGAAATAACCATTACATCAGTACCATCTAGTATATTCATAAGAAAACAAATGATGATCACACTTAAATATGCATATTTCTTCATTGTTAAACTTTTCTGTTATTTAATGGTAAATGCTATTATAATTACTGTCAAAAATATAATCTTATCTCTTGATAAATGGTAAACATTTTGTACTTTTAAGGATACAAATCGAACATTCTGTCTAATGATTCTAAAAAAAGGGCCCATTTTAAATTATAAAGGTCTTTACGGAGATGATGAAGGTAACTATTCATCCGAGTATATATTTCTAGAATTAATTGCAACTAGAAGTCAAAATTTCAATTGGGTGATTAAACCTCACATACATACACATCTTTTTCAAATTTTTTTTATTTGTAAAGGATCTGTTGAATTCATTAATAATGGTTTAACTCCAAAAATTAAAGCGCCTTGCATTTTTGTAATTCCTCCTACCTTAATGCATGGATTTGCATACTCAAAAGATATAGAGGGATATATTTTAAGCATTTCTGAAAGTGTAGTAAATGATATTTTTAAAACATCATTGTTAATTGATAATTTTCATCAAATTTATGTGGTTAAAAAATTCTATGATAATGACTCTTTCGAAGAGATTCTTCAATATATAACTAAGATTGAAAGAGAGCTATTAAGTAATTTTTTTGAAAGGATGACAATGATCAAAGCAATATTGTCTTCTCTTTTTGTGACGATTTTTCGCCTTTGTGATATCGAAACTCAAAAAAATGTAAATGCAAATAATTATCAATATTTTAAAAGATTTAGTCAATTAATTAAACATTCCAACCAAAAAAAAACGGTTTCTAGCTGTGCAAACGAACTCAATATTTCAACAGTTCATTTAAATAGAATTTGTAAATCAGCAGTTGGAAAACCTGCTTCTGAAATCATTGATGAATATATTATAATAGAAGCTCAGAAATATTTATTACATACAACAAACTCTATTTCTGAAATTGCATATAAATTACATTTTGAGTATGCTAATTATTTTTCTAGGAAGTTTAAAAAACACACAGGTATAACACCGGAAGCATATCGCAAGCTAGACAGAAGCTAATGAAAAAAATGACCTCACATTCAAAGAAAAATTCACGTTGTTATAAATGAGTTAGTAAGAATATCCGTGTGGATTGTAGAGATTAGAATACAGTTCCATAATCAAAGTGTGACCTTTTTTAGAAAACTAATAATGTTGCAGCCAAATTAATAATGATACAATAAAATTTATAACCAAGTAAAAACCAAAATAGCAAGGGATTACAACATATTATACGACAGAGAATATGATAATTTACCCAATAAAAAAGCCCCTAAGAGGGGCTATGTAGCGAAATCGGGATTTGAACCCGAGACCTCAGGGTTATGAATCCTGTGCTCTAACCAACTGAGCTATCTCGCCAATTTGGGGTGCAAATATAGGAGTATTCGTGAAAATACAAGTAGTTATTTCTAAAATTAAACCACCCATTTACCACATAAAAAAGTAGCAGCCGATATTCTCAACTACTACTTTTTAGTTTTTACAATGCGATATTAGTATTTTAGTAATTTGTCTATTCGTTGTATTACTTTATCAACTGTAGGTAACATTGCCGCTTCTAAATGCATATTCATTGGCACAGCGGGTAGGTTTAACGCCCCTACTACTTCTACTTTTGCGTCTAAGAAATAGTAACAATTGTTAGAAATTCTTAATGACAAAGCTTCGGCAAATGAATTGTTCTGCTGTTCTTCGCTCAGTACAATTACTTTACCATGCTTGCTTGATGCTTCAAATATTAATGCTTCATCTAATGGATATAAAGAACGTAAATCAATAATTTCTATTTGGCCTGGAAACTTTTTAGCGGCGGCTTTTGCCCAATACACACCCATACCATAGGTAATAATACAAATACTAGCCCCTTTTTTCACTTTATCCGTTTCGGCCGCAAGCACCACATTTCCTTTACCTAAAGGCAATATATAATCTCTGGATGGCTCTATACTTTTAGCATCGTCTGTACCCGCTACCTTACTCCAATACAAGCCTTTATGTTCTAATACCACTACTGGGTTAGGATCGTAAAAAGCAGCTTTCATGATACCTTTCATATCTGCAGCATTAGATGGATAAGCCACTTTAATGCCTTTTACAGATAATAAAGTACTTTCTATACTACCACTATGATATGGACCACCACCATTGTAAGCACCTACAGGCACTCGCAATACCATACCTACAGGAAACTTGCCATTAGTTAAATAACTAGATTTTGATATTTCACTTACCAACTGGTTGAACGCTGGATAGATATAATCGCCATACTGCACTTGCACAATTGGTTTTACACCCATGGCAGATAACCCCACTGTTGAACCTACAATGTAGGCTTCCTGCACTGGCATATTAAATACCCTACTATCGCCAAAGCGCTCTGCCAGATTTGCTGTTTCTCTATATACGCCACCCAATCTTCTACCCACATCTTGACCATACAGAATAGCTTCTTCGTGGTCTTCCATTATTTCTTCAATGGCATGAAGCGCCGCTTCTACCATCATTACTTTTTCACCAATTTTAGGGCTTCTATCGCCTTTTTCATCTGTAATAGTAGTTGGAGCAAATACATGATCTTCCACCGTTTTTACATCAGGCTCTGCCGCAGCTATCGCTTTTTGAAAGCTTTCTGCTACAATGCGTTGTGCATCTGCTTCGGCATTATTGATCTCATGTTCATCATAGCCAGAACCATTGAGCAACAAACGCATTTTTGGTAATGGATCATATAAACCATGTTTTAGTAAATCTTCTCTATCTCTGTAAAATTCTTTTCTTACACCATTGGTATGATGACCAAGTAATGGCACTTTCGCATGCACTAAAACTGGTTTACGTTCTAATCTTGCATGCCCAATAGCTTGTTGCATGGTTTCGTAACTGCGTAGAAAGTCGCTACCATCACATTGTAATCTTTTTAAACCTTTAAATCCTGCAGTATATTCGTAAGCATCGCTTGCCCTGGTTTCATCTGCACTAGCACTTATTGACCATTGATTATCTTGTACCAAATAAACGATTGGCAACTTTTTCAAAACCGCATACGAAATTGCTTCACTTACTTCGCCTTCTGTTACACTACCATCACCTAAAGAACACACTACCACAGGGCTTTCGCCATCAGCACCTTTCTTTAATAAAGCAGAATGGCTATTTTCTAAAAACTGAATGCCTTGTGCCAAACCCGTCGTAGGAATGGCCTGAATACCAGCAGCAGTACTTTGGTGGATAATGGATGGTCTTATACCATCTTTATTACTTGGGTGACAATAATATGAGCGGCCAGCAGAGAAAATATCATCTTTTTTTGCTAATAATTGCAACATTAATTCTTCAGCGGTAAAGCCTAATGATAGTAACATACTATCATCTCTGTAGTAAGGGCTTACCCAATCGCACTGCAGTAATTGCATGCCAGTGGCTATTTGAATGGCTTCGTGACCACGAGAAGTACTATGCTCGTATTTGCAAACTTGTTGGTTTGCTTCAAACGTGTCACTCATAGCTTTCGCCGTGACCATTAGCTTGTACGCCTCCAGAAGTGTGTCTCGGTTTAACATGTGTAATACGTTTTGCTTTCTGATAGGGGGGGTATTCGGGTTATTTTATCAATAATTCAAACATTTTCTTGTCTTCTATAAAACCTTCTAATATATCGCCAACTACACATTCACCTACACCCGAGGGTGTGCCTGTGAAAATAGCGTCGCCAATATTTAACGAGAAATAGTTAGAAATATGACTGATAATGTCATTAAACGAGAAAATCATGTCTTTAGTATCTCCTTGCTGTACAAGAGCACCATTTTTTTTCAACGAGAAGCGAATAGACTTGCGCATCATCTCGGGTGTAACCTCTATCCAAGGTGCAATTACAGCAGAATTATCCCATGCTTTGGCTTTTTCCCAAGGTAATCCTTTCTTCTTTAAATCTGCTTGCACATCTCTTGCAGTAAAATCTATACCTACCGAAATAGCATTAAAATATTTTGGTGCTTGCTTATCATGTATGTATTTACCATTTTTACAAATGCGTAAAACAATTTCCACTTCATAATGAAGCTCGTTGGAGAATTCAGGATAATAAAAAGGGGTATTCGATTGCAGCAATGCGCTTTTTGGCTTCATGAAAATTACTGGTTCTTCAGGCACAGCATTTCCCAGCTCTTTTGCATGCTCACTATAATTTCTACCTACACAGAAGATTTTCATGGTTATACGCTTTTAAAATAGTAACTATATAGCAAACTAAACCGTTGCCCAAGGCAACTTGTGTAGATTTTTACTGCTACATAAATTATATTCCAAATGTTATAACTGTGTAAAGGTTGGTTTTATTGTGTAAAGGATAAAGTATTTGCTATGTTCATGGTTTTTTCGATACCAATAGTTGCAAAATTTTCAATAATTTCAGTACATTTCTCAATTTTTTTGATAATCATCGGCTGTTCTTCTTTTAACCATTTGCCCAAAACAAATTCTACTTGCATGCCTTTGGGGAAATTATTACCAATACCAAAACGCAATTTTGGGTATTTATCAGTGCCTAGAGTTAATTGTATATCCCTCAAGCCATTATGGCCTGCATCGCTACCAGACGAGCGAACACGAATTTTATCTATTGGCAGCGCCAAATCATCTACAATAGTTAACGTATTTTCTATCGCAATTTTTTCTTTATCCATCCAATACTTAAACGCCTTGCCACTTAGGTTCATATAAGTGGTAGGTTTTATACAAATGAAAGTTTTGCCTTTCCATTTTACCTCAGCCACATAAGCCAGCCTATCTAGCTTGTACATGCCATTATTTTTTAACACAAAAGCATCTACCACATCAAAGCCAATATTATGACGTGTGTGGTTGTATTCGGCACCTACATTACCTAAACCGATAATTAAAAACTTGTTCATTACTGCAAATGTAATGTGGGCAATTTAGAGTGTAAAGGTTTAGGAACGCTTTGTTGCAAGCTATTAAGTAGGTATTTGCAAATGATAGCGGTACTTTCTTCGACAGACGAATAGCTTGTATTAACGATTAAATGGGCTTGTAGGGGCGCTTCGTATACATCATTCACCCCTGTTAAATTGGCAATTTTTTCTGGATGATTGTTTGGCAAATAGGCTTTACGATACAAGCCTTTGGTATCTCTATCCGTTAAGATTTCTAATTCACATTGTATCCATACTACGTATGCACCTGTATTCTGTACTAACACTTGCCTTGCTGCTTCAAAAGGACTTATAGCGGCAACAATGACAATATCATATAAAGGTGCAATATTTATAGCTACTTCACCCAAACGTCGCAAGTTTTCTATTCTATCGTGCTTGCTAAAACCCAAATCTTTGCACAAGGTTTGCCTGTATACATCACCATCAATTATTTCTACAGATAATTGCACCAAAGCCAACGCCTGCTTTATAGATACTGCCAGCGTTGTTTTACCCGCACCCGATAATCCTGTAAATAAAAAAATAGGCATATAGCTCGGTCGGTTTAATCAATATTTCTAATATCGTTAAAATAACTGTTTTAGTTGCCTTTTAAACTTTTAATAGCTTATCTCGTCTTTAATGAGCCCTATTTCAACTACATTATTTTAAAAAACATACATCATGAAACAACTAGTTAAAGTCGTTTGTAGCCTATTGTTTCTTACAGCAATTGTGTCGCTTTCATCCTATACCAATGAAAATACTGGTTATCGCTCCATAAAATTTCCTTATAAAAAAGCAGGTTTTACACAACGGGAAGCAGCAGCGCATTTACTCAGCCGTTTTACATTTGGTGCTACGCCAGGCCAAATAGATGAAGTGGTAGACGAAGGTGTAGAAAAATGGTTTGCAGAACAACTAGAAGCCAAATTACCTGACGATTCTTTACAACAAAAATTAGCAAGCTATGATGCTTTGCAAATGGATAATAATGCCATCATCAATAAATTTCCACAAGGGGGTATTTTATTGAGATTAGCTGTAAAAGATGGTTTTATAGACAAAGATTCAGTAAACAAGGCCGACAGAAAAGAATACCGTGATAAAATTGCAGAATACATGCGGTTAAAAGGCTATAAGCCACAACAAGAACTGTATCGACAATTGATTAATCAGAAAATATTACGTGCCGCCTACACCAACAACCAATTACAAGAAGTACTTACAAGTTTTTGGTTTAATCATTTTAATGTATCACTTACAAAAAATGAATGTGCCGATTTTGTGTTGGCTTACGAAAGAGATGTGATTCGCCCAAATGTGCTCGGTAAATTTGAAGATTTACTATTAGCTACTGCCAAATCACCAGCCATGTTAAATTATCTTGATAATGCAAAAAGCGTCGCCAATGATAACACCCCAATACCGCCGCGACTTGCAGCTTTTTATGCCAAAATACAAAAAGGTGAACAAATGGGTAACGACTCATTGACCATGCAACAAATGGCAGCGATAGACAAGTTTCAGAAAGCAAAAAAAACACAGGGATTAAACGAAAATTATGCCCGTGAAATCATGGAATTGCATACGCTTGGTGTAGATGGCGGATATACACAAACAGATGTAACCAACGCAGCTAAGGTATTAACAGGCTGGACTATTTATCCAACATTAAACCCTTATGGTGGCGAAGCCGCAAAAAAAGCCTTGGATAGAATTGGTGAAGACAAATTAATACAGCAAGGCTTTGTACACGATGGTGACTTTGCATTTGCAGCTAACAAACATGACAAAACAGAGAAAGTAGTATTGGGTAAAACATTTGTAGCTAATGGCGGCTACGATGAAGGTTTACAATTGATCAAGCTACTTGCACATCACACTTCTACCGCACGCTTTATTAGTAAAAAATTGGCTGTTCGTTTTGTAAACGACAACCCGCCAACAAGCTTAATTGATAAAATGTCTAAAACATTTTTAAACTCAGATGGCGATATTAAAAAAGTTTTAATTACGATGGTATCATCACCAGAATTTTGGAGCAAAGACGCTTTGAGAGAAAAAACAAAATCACCTTTTGAACTAGCTATTAGTGCTGTTCGTGGTTTAAATGCAACCATATCACAGCCTTATCAAATTTATAATTGGGTAAGTAAAATGGGTGAGCGCATGTATTACTACCAAGCACCTACTGGTTTTCCTGATAAAGGCGAATACTGGATAAATACGGGTTCGCTATTAAACCGTATGAACTTTGGTTTGGCGCTTGCTAGCCAACGCATACCTGGCGTTACTTTTAATTTGGCTTCCCTAAATAATAACCACGAACCAGAAAGTGCAGAAGCTGCGCTAAGCATTTATAGTAAATTATTAATGCCTGAAAGAGATGTTACACAAACGATTAAGCGCTTAACGCCTTTAATCAACGACCCTGATATTCATACCAAAATAGCTAATGCAGCTAGTACGTCGCCTGTGCCACAAGCTGCTACTACAGACAATGCTATGATGGGCGATAATATGATGGCAAATACAGATATAGCATCGAGAGATCAAAAAACATTGAAAGAAAATCCTGGTAAGAAAACAGCTCCAGAGATACCACTACAAAGGTTAATGGCTGTTGCTGGTAATAACTCAATGTTATCTCAGGTTACAGGTATTATTATCGGTTCACCAGAATTTCAAAGAAAATAAAGTTCATTAACCATAAGAGTATCTAGAATTTTGAGTATGCAGATGCTTCATATGTGGTACAATTATAAATCTCAAATTATCAATTATGTCATCAAGAAGAGGCTTTTTAAAATCGGGTGCTTTAGCATTGTTTGCTACTGGAATTGGTGGGGTACCAACATTTATTGCTCGTGCCGCTAACAACGATAAAATATTATCACCCTATAAAAGAAAAAAAATTCTTGTATGCATCTTCCAACGTGGTGCTATGGACGGTTTAATGGCAGTTACGCCATTTACCGACACCTATTTAAAAGCTGCAAGGCCTACTCTATTTATGTCAGCAGCTAAAGAATCTTCTAGTAATCCACTAATAGATTTGGACGGTCGTTTTGGTCTGCATCCTGCCATGAAAAGCTTTGAACCTTTGTTTAGAGAAAAACGCCTGGCAATCGTGCATGCAGTTGGCTCGCCAAACAATACGCGCTCTCACTTTGATGCACAAGACTTTATGGAAGCGGGAACGCCGTTTAACAAAGGCACTGCAAGCGGCTGGTTAAATAGAGCGGTAGGCTTGCTAGGCCACGAAGCGGCTTCACCTTTTCAGGCAGTGAGCATCACATCATCTTTACCAAGGTCTTTATATGGCGATAATCCTGCAGTAGCTATTAGTAACTTACAAGACTTTGCTATACAGATGCGCGGCAATCCTATAGCTACCAATTTCGCTGCAAAAAGCTTTGAAGATTTGTACGACCAAACCTCTTCTAGTTTGCTGAATAAAACTGGTAAAGAAAGTTTTGATGCAGTAAAAATGTTACAAAAAGCAGATACCAAAAATTACAAGCCGGCTAATGGAGTGATGTATCCTGCTACAGGTTTAGGCAATTCGCTCAAACAAATGGCACAACTGATAAAAATGGATGTAGGACTTGAAGTGGCATTTACAGAATGTGGTGGCTGGGATACACATTATAACCAAGGGGTAGACACAGGTGTTTTTGCAAGAAATGTGAGCGATTTAAGCGATTGCATTACTGCTTTTTGGAAAGATATTGAAGCCTATCAAGATGATGTAGATGTGATGACGATGACCGAATTTGGGCGTACTGTAAAGCAAAATGGCACAGGCGGTACAGACCATGGTAGAGGTAGTTGCATGTTTATTTTGGGGAATGATGTAAAAGGTGGTAAAGTGCATGGCAATATGCCAATACTTAGCCAAGAAAACTTAGAAGATGGTAGAGACGTACCCGTAACTACCGACTTTAGAAGTGTGTTTAGCGAAGTAGCTGATAAACATTTAAAATTAAACAATGACAAGTTATTGTTTCCAGAATGGGATGGCAATAAAATTGGTGTAATGAATGCATAAGCTTTAAACGGAGAATTTTCTAGCTATGCAAATAATGCTTCGCAATTGCGAGGCATTATTTGTTTAAAACACCTACTAAGTCAATATTTTGCACTAAATCTCACTTTTAATATATTCAAAACCTACCCACATCATTTATTCATTCATTTTTAAATAAGCAAGTAGTAATTTTATTGCTGATTATCTTCATATGGAACAATACCTCTTTATACTTGCTGCTTTAGTTGTGGGCGTTGTTATTGGTAGGCTCATAAAAACCGTAACAACTGGCGCTCGCATAGCCATTCAAACCAATACCATTGCGCAATTACAACAGCAACTACAAGAACAGCAACAACTGAGTGCTACACTGGCTGCCCAAATTACACAACAACAAAACGATGCAACTACTTTTAAAACGCTATATCAAACAAGTAGTCAAGCATTGAACGAATTGAAATTAGAAAAAATACAGCTAAGCAATGACTTGTTACGACTAAAAGCAGCGCAAGCACAGGATGCAGCAGTATTGCGGGCAGAACAAGAGAAACTACTTATGCTTCGGCAAGATTATGAAGGGATGAAGACGGCACAATTGGCACAATTTGAAACCTTAGCTAATACCATTATGGAAAAGAAAACACAACAGTTTTCTACCCAAAATGGCGAGCAAATGAAACACTTACTTGAGCCATTGAAAACACAGTTGGTAGATTTTAAACAAAAAGTAGAACAAACCTACGATGCCGAGAGTAAAGAGCGCTTTGCCTTAGGCAAACACATAGAACGCTTGATGGATATGAGCCGCCTAGTGAGCCAAGAAGCCAATAATTTAACCACTGCCTTAAAAGGGAATGTAAAGCAACAAGGCAACTGGGGCGAAATGATTTTAGAAAGTATTCTGGAACACAGTGGGCTGACTAAAAACAGAGAATATTTTACACAAGATTTTATAAAAGACACAGCAGGCAATATTATTAAAGATGAGCAAGGACGCGGTTTACAGCCAGATGTAACTATTTGTTACCCTGACCAACGAAAAATTATTGTAGATAGCAAAGTATCGTTATTGGCATGGGAAGCTTATATCGCTGCAAACGATGTGGCTAGTCAGCAGCAGCATTTACAGGACCATATCAAATCTATAAGACAACATATAGACGGACTTGCAAAAAAAGACTATCCACGCTACGCAAAAGCGCTTGATTATGTGTTGCTATTTATACCAATAGAACCTGCTTTTTTAGAAGCGGTGAAGCAGGACAATGGCTTATGGAAATACGCTTATGATAAAAAAATTATGTTGGTAAGCCCTACCAATTTGTTGGCTGTCCTTAAAATAATCGCCGACCTATGGAAAGTGGAATTGCAGAATAGAAATGCCATTGATATTGCAGATAAAGCAGGTTTACTATACAACAAGTTTGTAAGCTTTGTAGAGAATTTAGAAGATGTAGGTAAAAAAATTACCGCTGCGCAACAAAGCTACGACGATGCATTTAAGCAATTGAGTACCGGTCGTGGCAACTTGGTAAGCAAGGTAGAAGAACTGAAAAAGATGGGGGCTAATGCACAAAAAAATCTACCAGACAGATTATTAATGGAATTAAAAATAGATGAAACATAAAATAGGCTAAGTAGCCCGAATAACTACTTAGCCTATGCCTAATAAGAGATGCTGTGTACAATTAAGTATTGGAATTATACAATCAAAAGGATGATGGTAAGCACAACGCCTGCTAATGTAAAATAAAGTCCTTTCTTAAAGATGGTCGTTTTAGGCATAAACATCCAAAAAGAAGATATTACAAAAAAGAGTAGTGATAGCCCAAAGAACACATTTAAAAAGAACAAGGGATTTTTGGTACTTGCCTTATGCAAATTGGTAAGTTTTTGTACAAAATATGGCAACTCCTTAGTGCTATATTGAGCGATACCAGAGGTTTTACTATAAGTACCTTGTTTGAAAGTAATGGTAGCACTATCTTCTTTATCGGCCTTTAATTCTCTCATTTTCAATTCCTTACCTAGCGATTCTACTGTTAAGTTTGGCTTTAAATGCTTTTCTACTTGTTTGGTACGTTTTAAAAAGTCGGTATCTCTAAATATTAATACAATACCACTTAGTGCATAAACCGCCATGATACCTGCTAGAAAAAAGCCTAAGTATCGGTGGTAAATTCTCATTGTTTGGTGCATGTTTTTGCTACTCATGTTTAATTAGTTCTAGATGGGGTAATGTTACAAAGTAAATATTGAACGTTTTTGGTTGTCTACAAAATGTGAAAGATAATTTTCGGTAAACATTAGTTTTGAATAGGTAATAGTTCAAAAAATACACTCATGGCTTTCGCGGTTTTAGGCATAAAGTATTGTACAAAGTACCCCATTGGTTATTGTTGTTATTATTTGGCTTACCTGTTGTTGTTAATAATGCATCTTGGTCATTTTCATCATATTTCCAAAGCCAAGCACATACAGACATACCTCTAGTATAAATAGAATCTAAAAAGCTAGCTGGCGGCATTAAAACCCCTGCATTCATGGGGGCTGTTTCGCCAAAAATAACTGGTATATTCTGCTGCTGCAATTGCTGTAATCTGCTACCAATAGCGGTATTTGACGCTAATAACCATTTTTCGTAGGCATGAATATCAAACAGAATATCGGCGTAATACGTCTCTAAAATTTGACCTTTGGTCAATAATACAGATTCGTCTTGTCCTTGTTCAGCACAGGGTACTACTACAATATTATTGTTGCCCGTATTTCTGATAATACCTACTAATTCGTTCATATGTGTTAGCCAAATATCATCCGTGTAGCCATCGGTGCGGTCGTATCTATAAGGTTCATTCCAAACTTCTAGCCATACATCCGGCTGGTTTTTAAAATACA
Source organism: Parasediminibacterium paludis (assembly GCF_042651445.1). Classification (NCBI taxonomy): domain Bacteria; kingdom Pseudomonadati; phylum Bacteroidota; class Chitinophagia; order Chitinophagales; family Chitinophagaceae; genus Parasediminibacterium; species Parasediminibacterium paludis. Next base: position 423,427 of record NZ_JBHSDC010000003.1, on the reverse strand, counting down.
AAGCCCATTGCGCTAGCGTCTGTTTGTAGGCTGTCCACCAAGAAGTGTTCGATGGCCATTTACCAGTAAAATCTGTGTTGGCAGTAGTATCCCATTTAAAAGGGCATAAAATGGTAACTTGATGATTGAGCCTATTGCTATCAACAATGGTTTGTAATGCGTACAAATACGTATTGGCAGCGTCTTTTATTACGCCGCCACTAATGGGCGTTTCTTTTACATTACCGATAAATTCTCTTACAATATCTATCTGCCAGCTACGCATATCGCTACTACCTGCACCAAAAACATGTAAAGCATTACAGCCTATTAATTGTGCAGGTTTATCTTGATAGTAGATAGCTTTACCAACAATATGATAGCTATTACTATTAGCCACATTACTACCATCGCTACCCTTTTTACAAGCGAATAGAAGAATACTAATTAGTAGGCACATGATGGCTTTCATATGGGCAAGGCATTAGGCAAGCAATAGTAAATATAATATTAGCTACAACTAGCCATCATCTAAAAATAGTTTACAAGGTACTCACCATTTCTATTTCTTCTTCCTCTACCATTTCTTTGGTAGTATTATTGGTTATCCGCTTGCTACCAAAAGTGTACAACGTTGCGGCCGATAAAGTACAGAAAGCCATAATGCCTGTCATGGGTAGCGATGTCCCGTTTTGAAATACACTTACTAAGGCAGACATAAGCGCGCCGATACTCATTTGCAAAAAGCCCATTAACGCCGATGCACTACCTGCATTATGCCCAAAGGGTGCCATAGACAATGCCGATGCATTAGGAAAAATACAACCTTGGCAACCTAAAAACGCAAATATTAATGCAATGGTTATATACAACTCTTGTATGTTCAATACTGATAAAACGACCAATATGATTCCAATGGTACTTTGTATGTAAATACCACAGCGCATCACTTGCTCAGATTTATATTTTTTAAGTAATAAACTATTAAACTGGCTTGCCCCAATTAGCCCTGCAGCAATAATGGCAAATATCCACCCATAATGCTTTTCACTTACCTTAAACAATACCATAAATACATAAGGCGAGCCGCTGATGTAAGCATATAAAGCTGCCGCTGTTAGCGAACCTGTAAGGGTGTAAATGATAAATTGTGGATTTTTGATGATGGTAGCAAAACTGTTGAAAATAGCGGCGGGCTTTAGCGAAAAACTGGTATCGGGTTGTTTGCTTTCGGGTAATAGAAAATATACCCCAGCCAATATAATGCTGATAATGGTAATCAATACCCCAAAAATATAACGCCAGCCCAAATAAGCAGTTAGATATCCGCCCAAAGTAGGCGCAACAATAGGCGATACTGCGATAACCAACATGAGTGTTGAAAAGACTTTGGCATTGTCTTTCACATCAAATAAATCTCTTACCATAGCACGAGAAGCCACCATACCTACACAGCCGCCTAAGGCTTGAAACAACCTGTACACAATCAACCCATTTACTGACAAGGTAGTGGCGCAAGCCAATGAAGCAATGGCATAAATAGTTAAGCCGACGTATAAAGGCTTTTTTCTACCGAAGCGCTCTAGCAATGGGCCATAAATTAGTTGCCCAACCGAAATACCAATGAAAAAAGAGGATAGCGACAGCATAACCGACGATACTGATGTGTTCAAGGTTTTGGCAATATCGGGAAAAGCAGGTAAGTACATATCTATCGAAAAAGGCCCAATAGCTGCTAAAAGGCCAAGAATTAATATCAGGTGTAACTTATTTTGTCCGCTTTGTTTGGTGCTCATATGTCTATTTATCTTTTACAAAAAACCAATTTGATGTTGCAAAGGAACAAGAATAAAGCTTGAGAAGATGGGGTGTTAGGGAAAATGTTTGGCAAGCGGTTATTGGTGATAGGTCATTGGTCATTGGTGGGTAGTAATGTTTATTGGTCATCGTTAGTACAAAGCCTACCGATATAGGCGTCGCACACCGCGGCTACAGTGGGTAATTGGGCTTTTATTGCAGCGTAGGTATTTCACGCAACGAAGCAAAGAACACAAAGGACGCAGCGCTTTTCGATGTCATGCTGAGGAGCGAAGCACCTAATCGAAGGAAAGCTTCAGGTGAAAGCCATATCCACAGCGGCGGAAGCTTTTCTGTGGTAGTAAAACCGTCCGCCGCATCGGCGGAAGCTTTTCTATGGTGGTAAAATCATGCGCCGCATCGGCGGAAGGTTTTACATAACTCATTGCTGAACACCGTAAAGGAATTTATATCGTAAAGAGATTTTTAATGACTGACTACACGCAATAACAAAATAGCTTGGTTCTAATTTGCATTGAAAGGATTTATATCTATTTTTAATAAACGATTACTTACATTATCATTACTTATTGACCATTTAAATGAAAGAATATCAATTTCAATATACAAAATTGTTAGATACCCTAATAGCAATACTACTGGTCATTTGAACATTTATTCTTCTGATGTATTTAGGATTATGGAATCACCAAAATTTGATTATCACTATTACGGTAAGTTTTGGGCTATCGTTTTTGTTATTTCAACTTATCAAAAGAATAGTCGTTAGAACTTGCTTTGCTAAATTGGACGACAGTTGCTTAATCTTTCAATTTGGAAATAAGACAATAACAATAGATTTCACTGAGTTGAATTCCTATAAACTTTACATTGGAAAAAACGGACCAGAATTACGTCTAAAATCTAATAAAGAGAATTTAACTATTTCTGCTAATGAAAACTTTTGTAAAACAGATGACTTCAAAGCTTTTTGCGACGAAGTAATCATTAAACTTAACAGATACAGAGCATCCAATAGCACTACACTAGTACAAGAAGGTTCAATATTTACCAAAAAAGGCATGTTGTATTTTTTGACCATCTCTACCACAATATATATAGGTGCATTTTATTTTGAACCGTATTCTTGGAGAGTTTCAAGTAGTATCGGAATTTTTTATTTCATAACTATGTGGACAGGATATTTTGTTGCAAATAATAAAAAGCGTAAGCAAAAATCTAGCTAACATAATTATTGTTTGATAACACCTACTTTAAAGTAGCATCCTTTTCGCCCTTTGTCCTCGTTGTCTCTTTACTCGAAACCTCTACTTTCATTATCCACAAAAAGACCTTAATTAATAGTGGGGTGCTATTGCCTTGCAGCTTAAATTTGCAACTACCCACATTGATAAGCAAAACAAACACACTATGGACAAAATTGCAGTAGCCAAAGGCGATGGTATAGGACCAGAAATTATGGATGCCGTACTAGGAATTTTTAATGCAGCAAAAGTGCCGCTTGAATACGAAGTGGTAGATATGGGCAAGTGGGTGTTTGACAAAGGCTATAGCAACGGTATGACAACCGAAGCGAAACAAACAATTGAAGACTTGAGCATTTTGTTTAAAGGCCCAATGGAAACGCCTAAGGGCAAGGGCGTAAAAAGCGTAAACGTTACGGCAAGAAAAACTTGGAACACCTACGCTAATAAACGTGAATTTCAAACCTTGCATGGTGTAGATACAGTGTTTTCTAAAGCCGGTATTCCAATTGATATTACGATAGTTCGTGAAAATATTGAAGATACCTATGGTGGTATTGAGCATTTATTAACGCATGATGTGGCGCTTGGTCGTAGGTTTATTACTCGCCCAGGTAGCTTGCAGGTAATTAAATATGCGTTTGAAATGGCTAAGAAAAAAGGCGCTCGTAGAATTACTTGCGGTCATAAGGCCAACATTATGAAACTAACCGATGGTTTGTTTTTAGAAGTGTTTTATGAGGTAGCCAAAGAATATCCAGAACTAAAAGCGGACGACGTTATTGTAGATGACTTGTGCATGAAATTGGTAACACGTCCAGATTTGTTTGATGTGGTGGTATTAACCAACTTGCAAGGCGATATTGTGAGCGACCTTTGTGCCGGCTTGGTGGGTGGTTTAGGTTTTGCGCCTTCGGCAAATATTGGCGACCACATTTCTATTTTTGAAGCGGTACACGGAACAGCACCAGATATTGCTGGCAAAAACATTGCCAATCCTACCTCATTATTACTAAGCGGCTTGGCCATGTTACGTCACTTAGGTTTGATGGAAACAAGTGCCATCATTGAAAATGCCTTGCTATACACATTAGAAAGTGGTATACACACGGGCGATTTTGGTGATAAAACGATTCCATCGGTAAATACTACTGAATTTGCCAATGCCATTATTGGCAATTTTGGTAAACAACCAAGTATCAATGCCAAACCAATTATCGCCAATAACTACAAAACACCTACGCATTTTGTACTCGATAACAACCCGATGCTAGAAAGTATAGAATCGATAAAAGAAGAAATTGTTGGTGTTGACTTTTTTGTAGAAAGTCATGTGCAGCCAAAAATAGTGGCTGAACTAGCGCTGAAACATACGCTGACATTATTTAAATTGACGACTGTAACCAATCGTGGTACACAGGTTTGGCCTACAGGTTCTATATTTACTAACTTGGTTAATACCTATATGTGCCGCTTTGAAAGTGCTGATGGCGAGCCATTAACCCAAGTAGATATTTTAGAATTGTACAAAAGAATGACCGCCGACTTTAAAGTATGCTCCATGGAACTGTTGAACAGAATAGGCGATAAAAAATTGTACAGCAGCGCACAAGGGCAGTAAAAAACTGCTGGTTCATAAAGTTGAAATAATGGGCAATGATATTTGCTCTTAATAATAAAGCCCTCACAATGGTGAGGGCTTTGTTTTTAGATGGTATCACCCTTTAGGATTGGGGCTAAATAGCAATACCTTCTATCTTAAACTTTAAAATACCGTTAGGGGCTTGTACTTCAGCAATTTCGCCAATGGCTTTACCGAGTAGGCCTTTACCAATAGGTGAAGATGCAGAAATTTTTCCTGCCTTTAAGTCAGCTTCTTTTTCGCCCACAATTTGGTAAGTAACTGTTTTTTTGGTAGACAAATTAGTAATAGTCGCTTTGGTCAAAATAGCTACTTTACTAATATCTATGGTATTGGGATCTACAATTTTAGCATTGGCAATTACGCCTTCTAGTTGTTTAATTCTTGCTTCAAGCATGCCTTGCGCTTCTTTAGCAGAATCATACTCAGCATTTTCTTTTAAATCGCCTTTTTCTCTTGCTTCTGCAATGGCTTTACTGGCTGCAGGTCTATCAATTGCTTTCATCCTTTGCAGCTCTTCCCTCATTTTATCAAAGGTTTCTTTCGTTACATATTCACTCATGATCTTTGTTTTAAGATGATACAAAAAAATACAACGCCACAGAATGACTGCGGCGTTGCACTAGTACAAATATAGAAAAAAGGCTAGAGTGCACAATATTTTTTTCTTTTCTAAAAAATATTTTTACAAAATATTAAACAATAGATGCTCCACACGCAGTAGAAAGCCATTGGGTGCGGTGCGCAATGCATTGCTGTAAATTTGGTGTCGATAACCGATATCTATTCTTGTTTGGCTATGAACTATCAATTGGAAAGATGGCGCTATATCTAAATAGCCTTTTGCATTACCTATCAACTGTTGTCCCAAAACTTCTACCATTACATTCAAATTGGTTTGATTGTAATTGGTATACGCTTTAGGCAACAAGAGTTTACCAAACGACAACGTATAATTAATTGCTTGATTGGCTTGGTTACTAGGAAATTTATTTGCACTGCCGTTGTTGAAGGCTTGCACATAACTTACAGATGATGATAACGCCACTTTATGCAATAATTGTGTAGCTATAAAACCCAACTGGTAACCACTGTTCTGTGCGTTAATGTCTAGTTCCTCTTGGTGAATATCACTATTATTGGTACTTAATCTACCAAAGGCCGCCATTCTAAAATGCGTATGTACATCATCTTGGCTATAAAAACGATATTTCGCATAAAGCCCCACACCCTCGTAACGCAGTGCTTTGTTACGATTACTTATAAAAGCCTCTGTATGAACCATTAGGTTTTTATTAATACCAAACATTACTTCTGGCAAAATATGGTAGTTGATAATGCCTTTTGATGCGTCTTTAAAAAAGCTTTGCGTAGCGCGTAGGCCAATGGTTTTTGTAGGCATATTGCTAGCAGGTTCCGTGTACACAAACAATTCTTGGGCAAAAACATGGGTTGTTGCTAGTAAAGCAATTATTAAAAAGTATTTTCTCATGTAGCTATTTTAAATGGTTACATGATATACCCTTGTACCTATTGCCCCATCCTTTTTAGCACAGCAACTTTCCATAGTGCCAGTTTGGTAGCATTTCATAGCTGTGTATTGGCCAAACTTTTTATACTCTTTTGCAGTAGCAAAATTCTTATCTACCACGGTCAAGGTTTTATTACCGTTTAAAGTTTGATTGGGTACGTTTAGAAAATGTAGCGTTTTGCCTTGTATAATGACATGTGCATCGTTTTGTACTTTTACATTATCAAAATTGGCGGTAACAGTAAGTTTAGCCACCGAAAAACCGGCACCTGTAACGGCGTTTTTTAAAGCATCAAAGTCTACAGACATGTTATTTTTAAAGGCGATATTGTAGGCCGAATTTTTAATATCACTATCTACTTTTTCTACAAACGGCACGGCTGATAAGGCTTTGTAAATAGCCTTTGAACACATGCTACAAGTAAGGCCACTTGCTTGTAGATAGGCTTGTTTAAATTGTGCTTGTGTGCTGATTGTATACAATAAAGCACAGGCGAATAGTATATATTTCATGTAATAAGAATTGTAAAAGTGAAAATTAAAAAAGTGGGAAACATATTTAAAATGCTTCCCTCTTTTAGACAATTATTTAATACAAGAAGAAGCTGTGTTGCTCACTAATTGGCTTTTTATTGCATTTAGCGTAATCCTTTTTGATTTTTGGTCTAAATCTTTATTTACTACGTTATTAGTAGGCTTGCAACAGCTTTTAGTACAAGCGCTTTTGCGACAGTCTTTAGCTAAATCTTTACAGTTGTTGCAAGAAGCACAGCTAGCCATGTCTTTACAGCAGTTATAGCTGTCAACTTTACTAGTTGGTTTAACCGCTGCTTTACGTTCGTATTGGCAACACTCGTCTAGCTTATCATAAGCTTCTTTTGTTGCTGTAGCGTCTTGTGTGTCGTAACCAGCGGCTGCAATTTTTGCTTGTATTTTTTTGCTATCTGTTTTACTAGCATCAAATTTTAGACTTAATATTTTGGTGTCTTTGTTCCAAACGGCTGCTGCTGCACCAGCTTCTTTAGCAGCGGTTTCTATGTGTTTCTTACACATACCACAATTTCCATATGCCTTTACGGTTGTTTCTTGGGCTTGTGCTACAGCAAATAAAGAAGTGCATACAAAAGCTATTACTAAGATGATATTTAGCGTTTTCATTATTATTATGTTTTAAAATTTACCACATAAACCCATAGTTATGGCTATGGCTACATGGTGAGAAAAAGATGATTAATAGATAATTGTTTCAGTGTAGATGCTTCGTAAACCCAGCATAAGCTACAACAATGAAAATAGAAATACTATTGCTGGTTACATGAATAACCACTAGGAAAAGTGGAGGGTATCAAATTAAGAAAACGCAATTGAGAATATATATTGGCTGGGAGCTAAGTATGGGTGGTGCATGTGTGCTATAAGTAACTTTTGTAGTATTTAAAGCTACCGCATGGTAAGTGTCAATGTAAGAATTGGGGATAATATGGTACGGACTAATAATACACACATCAGCTTGGCTCGCTTGATGATTATCGGTTAGTTTGTAAAGCTTGCTTTCTGTTTTGCAACAGCCTTTCGTTTCTTTTTTACCACAACCACACATGTTTGATGGCGTGATTTCGATATTTACTTTGCTCACTTTGCCCATGCAGTAATGTACATTCATAACAAAACCGCTGCTAATGCAGAAGTAGATAATGGCTATTATGAATGTAAGTAAGCGTTTCATTTATGGTGCAAAGGTATCAACGAAAAACACAACAAAAATATGTATTGTTATAATTTTAACGATTCGTGACAAGCATCATCTTAATTCACAAAATTCCACCAAATGCCCAATCTTGTCCAAAGACCTACACCGGGATATTGCTGCGCATTTAAATTATAATTGTCAAAACTACCTTTGGATATGTTTAGGGTATTTAAATTCTCAAGTCGAATAAAGCATTTGAAACTTTTAATTCGGAAGTTAAAAAATAAATTAATGTCTGGTAAATTACTTGTAGTAAAGCTATTTTGATAAAAAAACTGACCCGTAAATGGCGAATAATTATCTGCTTTATAGTTAGTATAATAGCGCACTTCAACACCTGTGGATAGAAACAAATTGGTATAAAAATTACCTTCAAAAGCCAAGCGATTTCTAGTAAGCAAGAAAGGTACATTTACAGGCGCGTTACCAGTAACTTGTTGAATATGTGCTTCGGTATAAAAATTAATATATCTCGATAGTTTAAACATTTTTTCGGCACCAATATGTAACACATTAAATAATGTAGCGTATTGATTTACAGTAAGAAAGCTATCGCTGTAAGCATAATTATTTACCAAATAGTAGTCGCCAGAAAGCCTAAAAGCAAGTTTAGGATTCTCGTATATACCAAAAATATGCGTATTGTTTTCTTTTTTAAAGGGCTGGTGACTTACAATGGGAAAACTAGTTAAAGCATCGTAAATAAAAGAAGTGGTACGGTTGGTATTTTGAAAACCTAATTGTAGTGTACCGATGGTTTTGCTTAGTTGTCGCCTAAAACTAATGTAAGCGGTATAATCACCAGCGTTTAAACCAGTTACATACAATTGTCCATTGGCTTCAATATCGTATACATTATTTTTACTACGATTGCGATATTCACCCAAAAGATAAATATTGTAAAATGTTTTGCGCACCACACTATCATTGCCAACAAGTTTTAGATTTTGCAACCCAGCGCCTACTTTGGCAAATTGGCTTTGGTTGTTTTTATCAGGAAATGTAATCAATGCCAATTCATTTTTCACATTGCTCCACTTTTCTTTAAAACTTATCGTATCAGGATAGGTGGGTATTGATGGCGCAGGAATAATAAAGTTGAAATATTTTTTATAACCTGTGTCAAACGCATAAACATCTTTATACAAATAGTCATTACTGCTTATTTGCAAAGTGTGTTGAATACGAAAACGCGGATAAAAAATTTGATACGTAACAGAGTCTGTAACCAAAGAATCTCGCTGACCAAAGTCGTACTGATGGCGGTATAAGAAAATACTTTCTTTATAGGTGTTACCCGTGTTTACAGTGGTATTAAATGGGTTGCGAGACGCTTGTGTTGCGTAACCTAAACGTGAAGGCACTTCGAAGGGATCGCCAAGTGATAAATTTTGTAATTTAGAAAGAGTATCTAATCCACCATTTTCAGAGACTGCATGCTTATTTGAAATCAAGATAAAAAAAGCTTCATAACGCTTATTATCACTGAGATAATGAGAGGTAACACGAATATTATTGTGACTAGCATTTTGCAGACGATATAATCCTGGGGCATTACTAAATCGATATTCAAATGAAAAGTTGAACTTGCTTTTTCTATTTTGCGTATGCACAAAATTGACCAACTGCTCTGCCTTGCTACCAAGCAAATAACCAAGTTCTGTATAAGGCCTTGTTGTCTGAAAAAATTTGGTATTTTCTATGGTAAACTTGTAAGTGTCAAATTGATGAAAACCTGCATCCCAACCTGGCTTTAAAATGGGGCTAAATAATAATGACTTAGAGGCAGAGCCTAGATTACCGATGGTATTATTAGTAAACGGTATGTGAAAACGTGTATAAAAGTTATTGATAGAAGAGTCTAATGTTTGGGTTCTTGTAGAATCGTAATAGCGGTAGTATATAGTGATAGAATCGGCAAATCTATCGCGGTGTTGCAGCGAATCTTGACCTTTTGTTTTTTTGGGTAATGGCCTACCTTGACTATCGTATTGTGTGTTATTGGTATTATTACCGTTATTATATTGAAAATTGGTTTGTGCAAATAGAATTTGCGCCGTACACAACAAGATGCCCAATACAATCAGTCTATTTCCTTTCAATAACATGCTGCAAAGTAACAAGAATGTGCGTAATAGAAAGCTATTGGCGTGTCAATAGTAAGCTGTGAGTAGTGAATGGTTAGTTAAATTAATTGTTCAATTAGTGACTAATAACACCTATAATTAAAACACATCTGCAAAGTAGCGTTTTTCTTTGCAAATAGATTTTACGCCTATCTTCAAGCCACAAAACTATCTCTACATGAAGCAATTGTTGTTAATCGGTCTATTAAGCTGTATATTATTTGCAAAAAGTCAAATATTACCTTTAAGAGAACAAGCCAAAGTAATAGACGAAGTATTGGCGGATAGGCTCAATCATTTACTACCCTCTCTAATGGAAAGCAATGGTATAGATATGTGGGTAATGATTACCAGAGAATACAATGAAGACCCTGTGGTAAAAACCATGTTGCCAGCTACTTGGTTAAATGCAAGACGCAGAACGATTTTGGTATTTTACAACAATCCAAAGCAGCAAATATTTAAGAAGCTAGCTGTGGCTAGATATGCTGTAGGCACTGAGATTGAAGCCGCTTGGGATATGAAAAAATACCCCGACCAATGGGATGCTTTAACAGCCATTATTAACGAATACAATCCAAGTAAAATAGCACTAAACATCTCTGATAATTTTGCCCATGCAGATGGTTTAGACCATTCTGAATATGCACAATTAACGTCTAAATTATCTGAAACTAACCGCGAAAAGATTGTATCATCAGAACCGCTTGCTGTGGCTTGGCTTGAAACTAGAACAGCGAGAGAAATGCAGTTTTACCCACAACTCATCAGCATTAGCAAACAAATTATAGCAGAAGGATTTAGCAATAAAGTGGTAACGCCAGGCATTACTACTTCTGAGGATTTGGTGTGGTGGTTTAGGCAAAAAATAAATGACCTTGGTTTAACCACTTGGTTTCATCCTTCGGTAGAAATTCAAAGAAATGATAGTACCACGTTTGATCATTTAAAGGCTTTTACCAATGCAGATGCTGAAAATATTATTCAGCAAGGAGATTTGTTGCATGTAGACTTTGGTATTACTTATTTGCGCCTTAATACAGATATACAAGAACACGCCTATGTATTAAAACCCAACGAAATAGATGCTCCTGCGTATTTAAAAACTGCTTTTGCCAAAGCCAATGCTTTACAAGACATTTTAACCAATCAATTTAAACTTGGTAAAACGGGTAATCAAATTTTAGCCGATGCGTTGGCTGAAGCCAAAAAACAAAACATTGTTGCAAGTATTTACACCCATCCTATTGGCTATCATGGTCATGCGGCCGGACCAACCATTGGCTTGTGGGACCAACAAAATGGTGTGCCAGGCAGTGGTGATTTCCCCATGCATTACAACACCTGCTACTCAATTGAATTAAACGCCGCTACTGATATTCCAGAATGGCATAAAACCATCAGAATAATGTTAGAACAAGATGGCTATTATGACCAACATGGTTTTAGATACATTAATGGCAGACAAACACAGTTCCATATTATTGGTGGCAAATAATTAATCAGTAATAGCTCTTCATAAAAAAACCGTCTAACTACCAAAGTATAGACGGTTTTTTTATTTGTACACTAATTATTTTCCTAGTTATCATCCCCTTTTTTCTGAACACTTTGCTTTACAAAAGCAGCTCTACTTGGTGCGGGAACTACATAATCTAGGCCTTTAATACCTTTCCAAAGCAAATTATTAAATACCAAATCAGGCACAGCATCTTCTTTGCGCCAATTGTATTTTTCACTTAAAGTAGTTAATGCATTAGCTTTTACATTTTTCTCATTGAGGTCTACATTTGATGCTTTAGCAATGTATGGTGTTGCATCTGCATTGGCTGTAAAGCAACGCCACATGGGCTCAGCGGCAGCATCGTATTGTGTCATAGGCGGCATGCCCAATATTAATTCCATCGTACGCAATACAGAAGATGTACTATACATCGTATGATCTACAAAATTTCTTTTTACGTAGGGGCCTACAACGTAGCAAGGGCTTCTGTGAGCATCCACATGATCTGGACCATTTTGCGCATCATCTTCTAAAATAAATACCACACTTTCTTTCCAGATAGGGCTTTTACTTAAGTATTCGATAAACATACCTACTGCTAAATCATTGTCTGCAACGTGTGCAAAAGGTGTTGGTCTACCTAAACGTACACCTTCAGTGTGGTCGTTACCAAAACGCACAGAATTGAATTGTGGCACTTGATTTATGGCTAATAAAGAATCAAAATCTTTTTGCCATTGGTAATATCTTGTGGTATCTCTTACATTCAAATCCCAGCCAGCATAGCTGCTACACACATGGTTTTTAAGTATCTCAATATTGGGCTTGGCATTATCGGCAAATTCTGCATAGGTTCTATAACTTACATTAGTACGCTTACAATTGTTCCAAATAAAACCACCCTTATTATTAGCAATTGCTCTATTGCCTTCTGCATCATAGCTACCGCCTCTACCGCCGTAACTGGTAGGCCATGTTTTTTCTAAGTAATCATCTGCCAAAGCCCCCAAACTCCAATTATGACCATCAGCACTTACCTCGGCATCCACATAAAAATTATCTAATAATACAAAATTATTGGCCAAAGCATGTTGATTAGGCGTGTATTTGTCACCAAACAATGTTAAACTTGTATCGCCGTTACCTGCTTTTATGTCTCCTAAAACTTGGTCATAAGTTCTATTCTCCTTGATGATGTAGAACACGTGTTTGATAGGCGATTTCTCACCTACTTTCATAGGTATCGGATTACCTACTTCACCTGTTGCATTGAGCTCTTTTGATTTGGTATAAGGTGTATTATCATAAACCGCCTTAGAGTAAATACTTAACTGCTGTGGTGTAGGCTCTGTAATCATGCTTAGGGTGCCTTTAAATAAACCACCTATATATTGAACTTCTTTAGGTTTATTGACATCACCTTGCTGATAATTAACCGATTGTCTTGGTCTGTAAGGCCCTGGCCCATAAGGGTTAGCCATAGATGTAAACCCTTTGCCATTACTCACAAAAATGGTGTTACCAACTACTTTTACGTTAGTAGGATACCAACCTGCTGGTATAAAGCCTTTTGACTTGCTTTCACCAGGTTTAGACAGATCAAATACCGCCAAGCAATTGTTATCTGCATTGGCCACATACAATGTTTTTTCATTACTGCTCAACGCTACACCGTTGCTAGTACTACCACTTGGCGCATTCGGATATAAGGCAGCATTTAAGGTTTCTATCACTTGTTTTTTTGCTACATCAATAACACTAACAGAATTATCATTGGCATTAGCGACATATAAAAACTTACCGTTTTTAGTCAAAAACATTTCATTAGGATTATCCCCTACTGCAATGCTTGTTGTAATAGCTTTAGAAGCTATATTGTAATACAATACTTTATCGCCACCCCAAAGGCTAATATAGAGTGTTTGTTTATCGGGCGATAGCAAGCAGGTATAAGCTTCTGCATCAAGCGATAAAGTATCAAACTGTTTGGTTTGCAAGTTAATACTATACAATTTTTTATCATCTCTTGTTACTACATACAAACGATTGGCTGCATCGTCTAAAGCCAAGCCAGATGGCGCTATTTTATTTGGCCACTTTTTACCTAAAGCAATAGAATCTTTTAGTATTAATTTCTTGTTCTCAATGGCATATTTCAGTATCCAATTATCATTGCCACCAGCTGCGTATAAGAATTGTTCATCATCGCTAAAAGCTAAGCCATACCAAGATTTTGCAATAACAACACTATCTAATTCTACTTGCTTGTTTATGTCTATCAATTGAATGCTTTGCACACTTTGACCATTATTGGTTATGGCCATCAGTTTCTTGCTTTTGCTTACCACCATATTTAATGGTAAATCGCCCAATGGTAAGCTACTACCCACTGGGGTAAGCGACCAACCATTTGGTAATTTTATTCTATGATCGTTTAGTTCTTGAAGTGATTGTGCTTGTGTGCTTAGCGTGAATAGCACGCAACAGCTAAAAAAAATCCATTTCATTGTTACAAAGGTTTGCGTAAAAGTACTTATTGGGAAGAACTAAGCCTGTATTATATTTTGATGAATTTTTAAAGGGCATTAAATTACTTAAGGCTTTAGTATTGCTGCAAGGCTTCTTGGTAAGCTGCTTTTAATTCATCAATCAATGCCCGTGGTTGCAGCACTTTTACTTGTGCGCCTAGCGACAATAATTCCATAACAAAATCGTGCGTTATATGTAGCGTTAGCTGTATCTGCAATTCCTCGTCATTATCTATTAGAATTTGCTGTGTGTGATGTAGTGGCAATGTTTTAATGTATTTGCCTTGATAGGCATCTAAAGATAACACAATAGTTTGCGGTGTTGCATCATCGGGGCTAATAATACCAAAGCTATATTGGTAATGTGCTGTAATATCAAAATTTGGTGTAGATGTAAAGGGTTTATTGGTAAATGATAATTGTGTAAGGCGATCTAATGCAAAACTTTTTACAATGCCGTCACCCATGTTTTTAGCTAGTAAATACCAGCGATTTTTAAACTCTTTTAGGGCATAAGGTTCAACTGTTCTTTTAGTGGGTTTGTCTTCCCAAAACTTCTGGTAGTAAAACTGTATTTGCACTTTGGTTTTAATGGCGTGCAATAAGCCAAATAAGTTATCTGTGCCTTGCGGTTGGCGGTTATCTAAATAGATATAAGGTGCAGCATCATTTGCAAGGCTTAGTGCATTAATGATTTCAAACTCTTCAATCAGGCGCTGTGCGTGTTTATTTTCTTGTTGTGTTTTATTAATATAGTAGCCTTTGTCTTTAGTAGAATAGTCAATTTGTACCCCAAATAAGTTGTAAATTTCTCTACAATCTCGCTGAAACGTGCGTTTAGAAAATGCCAATTCTATAGCTTCATCCATTAGCTGCATTTGCTGAAACTGACGGCTTAAATAGCTTTCCAACTCTTCAAAACTGCAATAAGGTTTGGCTTGTAGCTTTTTGAGGATAAGTAAGTAGCGAGATATGAAAGCGCGTTTAGACACGGTGAATAATTTATGATTGGGGATTTATGATGTGTGATACTGTGGCATATAAAACTTTGGCTAAAGCCAATAACTTACTCGATTATAACCCAAGGCTTAAGCCTTGGGTTAGTAAAAAACTTTGGGTGGCTTTAGCCAAAGAATTATAGCTTAAATGATTACTGTAATTGTTTCTTCTTCAAATATAAATTAAAAAGTTCCCCACAAGCAATTGCATCACTTAATGCATCGTGGTGGTTTAATCCAATATTATATTGACTGCAAAGTGCATCAAGCTTATTCTTATAAATCTTATAAGTACAATAGCCTACAAAGTTTGGTAAGGGCAATTCGTAATATTCCAATGTTTGCTTTAAGCAGTTGAAATCAAATGTAAAACCACAATGTGCTACTACCTGCTGTTGTGCAATAAATGGTTCTATTTGCAACCATAGCTTATCAAAAGTGGGTGCCTTAGCAGTTTGTGAAGGTGTAATGCCGTGTATATCTACCATTTTATCCCAATAGATATTATGAGGCGGTTGCACAAGAAAATTTACTTTCTCTGTTATTTTACCATCTACAAAACGAACTAACCCTACTTGACAAATGCTAGACCGCTTACCATTGGCTGTTTCAAAATCAATAGCCGTAAATGTGTTATTAATGGCTTCTTCCATAATTGAAATTTAGAATACATTGGTATTATTTGCTAATTTTTACGACATCTATAAACATGCTACTATTAGCTCTTGCTGCTTTAATATCTACACCATATATCCGCTGAAAAGCATCTATGACTTCTTTACCTTCATTAGCAGATAATGGGTGAAAGTTCATAGAAGAAAATTCTACTTGCATACCTGGTTCTAGTCTTACGTTGTTCATGTGTACCACACGTTTAACAGTTGCTCTAAAAAGTGCCATAATTAGTTTGTTTTAAATTGTTTAGAACTCAAAACTACCTGCCCGCTCAGCCAAACTATGACGCACTAAAATTTATTTTGAAGAAATAAAAAAGCCCAACTTTTTTATAGGCTGGACTTTGTTATTTTAAAAAAAATATGTACGGATGTTAAAAAGTTCTCCATTAATCCTAACTATCATTAACAGTAGATTATATTGAACTGCTTTCAAAAGGATTGTTGTCTTTTAAAATATCTAAGAATTTTCTTTTATAACATTCTGCTTCATCATACAAACTCTGAAAAAATGAATTGCGACTATTCTCGGTATTATACAAATTAAATAGCAAATCATCATCAAATTGTTCAGTTTTTTTATTACCTATTTCTTTATAAGCTTTTAGAGTAATCCAAACATGTTTATTTACGTCCAATTTTTTATCTACATTTTTTATCGCCTCATAAAAAGTTGAGAATTTAGGTGATCTTATATCATAATCTGTTCCATCTTTATGATAAGCTCGAAATCCAAAGAAATAATACTCGCCATCATCTTCTTGTATTAATTTGATATAACAGTCTCTGTTTTTTGATTCGTAAATAATTTCTTCTTTTTTAAACTCGCTTCTAATAAAAGCAGCCATTTCTGTTTTAATATTTTCAAATGATTCTTTTATAGTTTTTGCGGTTCTAAATTTTTCCAAATCTTCAATAAGTAATGTTTTAATTTCTTCTTTCATCTTATGGTTTGTTGATTGGTTAGTTAATTTATCTAATAGAAAAATATATTGTTTGATTGTTTCTCTTAATATTGGTAAATCTACAGCTTCTATTTTGCATGCTTCAAGCCACGAAATAATGTCACTTTTATATGAAATAATATCAAAGTCTACACCAGCAATTAAAACGTTTTTTCCATCTTCTATTGAACTTTGACTTGGTTTAGTACCATGCAAATTCAAGTAAATCAATTTAAAGCCCTTTGGATATTCTCTTTTAGCATGATTAAAATATCTTACAAGCTGCTTTTCTTGGTCTGATGCATAGATTTTATTTTCTATAATTACACCATGCCCCAAATTGTCTTCAATAATAATATCAATTCTGCCACCTTCGTTGTAATCTTCTGAAATACCACCAATAACTCTTTCTTTTTCGTCAACCCTTGCAGTTGCAATATCAAGTTCTTTATAATCGATTCTTTCTAAGAAAAGTTTTAGCATAGTATCTCTTAAACCGTGCTTTCCTTTTGGGTTTAGCAACGCTTTTAAAAAGGCTGAATGTGTTCTCGTTTCATTGGCTTCTAAGTTTAGTATCTCAAAAACATTAAAACCTTCGCCAGTCTGAACCATGATATCTTCATACTTACCACTAATAACCTTTATTTCATCAAGTAGTAATTCAATTGTCTCCATATAGTTTTATTTTTTTGTAAATATAATAATCTTACCTATTCACTCCAAACCCTATACGTTGCCTTTCATTGGTTTGCTGAAAAGTCATATCATGTTGATATAGATATCTTTTAACGTAGTTAAATTTAATCATTACTGCTAAATATCTAATATTCGTTGTGTTTCTTTAATCAGCCATAAATAGCGGTTTTGAATACTTTCAGCATTCCAAACTTTATAATCTTCTATAACTTTTTTTGTTATCTCAAACGATGTTTTACCGTCTATTCCTTTTCCGCTATTACCCGTGTACACATCTATTTTAGCCATATAGTTGCTATTACTTGCTTGTATATTTTTTGTACCTGATAATAGTGTTAAATTACCCAAGCTATTTAAAAGTGGTTTTGCGGTTGTTTCTGAAAAAGTATCTGACCAATTCAAATCTTTTTTATTCCATTCTTTTGGTAAAATATGTTCAGTATGCAAGTCTCTAGATATTGGAATAAAATCTCTAGCATCTTGCTGGTAATATTCAATTGATAATAATAAAGGTTTGTGCCAATTTGTCCAATAGGCATTTTCGTTGCTTAAAAAGCCTAAATAATTATCATATTTGTTCAAGTTGTCGGTAATTAGCGCTTTAATTTCTTCTATATTACTTTTTTGCTTTACTTTTTTTAAAATATTGAATGATGTTTGTTTTATTCTATTGGATGTTCCATTAGCAATCCAACTCTGATAATAGTATTTGGTAATTAAGGATTTTAATACATCATAATTCGGATAATCAACTTGTTTTGCTGTTGCTAAAATTGATTTCCAATAAATAGATTGTCGCAAATACTTTAACATGGAAATATCTTTATCCTTGTTATTAGCATTTATTTCAAGAATATAGGTTGCAAACTTTTCAATATCTAAAATTATTTCTTGCGGATTTTTGTCTTTAAACTGTTCTTTAAGTTCATCCTGTAAAGCTTTTCTTGGGTTGTCACTTTTTAGGTAGTACAGATAAAAGTTAAAAACTCCTTGTAGATTTTCCCCTGACAACTTACAAGTATTTTCAATTCTCTTCCAAACTTCTGTAAAATTGTTTCTTCTATCTTCATCAAGATTCTGAAGCAAGTAAGCTTTAATAATGTCTGCTGGCGTTAAATCAAGCCCTCTGTCATTTAAAACGGTAAATAATTTTATTGCAAAACCTTCGTCAAAACATACAATTCTTATGATAGTGGTTTTGTCAAAAAGGTAATCGATAAAATCGCTGAAGTTATTAATGTAGTCTTCTTGGTTTTTATCTTGTGCTTTTTGTATTAGTTCTCTAAAATATAAAGCAGTTTGAAGAAAGCGGTTGTCAAATAATTCTGTTTTAGTTGCGTTAAAATTAATCCCTCTTAAAACTGTTTCTTCAAAGAGCGCTTGATTATTTAAATGTGTTGTTAGTTTTAATCGTTCTTTATCTTCTACTAAATCCTTAATGCTATTTAAAATACTATTTTTCTTTACAAGGTCAAGGTTTAAATCTCTAAGTGTACAAAAAAGAATCGTTAAGGTGGTTAGCCTTTGTTGCCCGTCTACTACTTCGTAATGGTTACCTTTCTTAACCACCACTACCGAACCAAGAAAATAATTAGGGTCTAGCGTTTCATCATCTTTATGATTTTTATAAGCATCTAGAACATCATACCAAAGTTGCTCAACTCTTTCTTTATCCCAAGAGTATGGTCTTTGGTAAACAGGCATTCTATAAAAAGCATCACTATCGCCAAAAATTTGTCTAATGGTTTTATTATCGGGTTTGAAAACATCTTCCATATAGTATTATTTTTTTGTAAATATATCAATCTCACCTATTCACACCAAACCCTATACGTTGCCTTTCATTGGTTTGCTGAAAAGCCATATCATGTTGATTATAGATATCTGTTAACGTAGTTGGTTGTGTGATAGTAGTGGTATATCTCAACTTGTTTGATAGTTGCTGTGCCTTGTCTACAGCCAATTCTTTAAACTCATATTTGGCAATTAATCGCCCTTTACGCATTAATGCACTGTCAATTTTAGAGATATCAGTATTAAAAGAACAGATGACTTGCACGTTTAAACAATCTGCCAATAATCCATCAGAAATATTCAATAATGTAGATACTGGTGAATAGCCGTCACGTTCTCTATCTACAATTATTTTTTCTGCATCTTCAATAACTAATACGCAATTAGGGTTTTTAATTAATACTGCCAGTAGTTGTGGGTTAGTAATACTCGCCGCAATATCGGGCGGTAAAAAGATAACCGGCTTTTTTAAAGTTGCAATAAGGTAGCGTATGTAGGATGTTTTGCCCGTGCCAGGCTTACCATGTAGTAATACTAGTCCTTTATCATTTTTCTTTGAGAGGCGTTTTACAATAATTTGATGTATGGGTTCAAAGTCATCATTGTAATTGTCTTTAAGGCTTAGTTTATTTTTGGTTATTCTTAATGCTTTTGTACTAAGCCCTTCACCATCATTAATCAATAGCCATACTTTAGGTGCCCGTTTATTATTTGTTTTTTTAAACTTCTTAATACCATTGACAATAGTAGAAACTTTTTGAGCATCGGTTTTTTTAAATAAAAATTTTACAATCGAGCAATTAATATCAAAATATACAATTAAGTCATCATGCAAGATGTAATACACTTCACAATATTCAGCTTTGGTACTAGCATTAAAATAGGTTTTGTAAAAATGAGTATCTATAATGCTATCTTGATATTGCCTAATAAACCAATGATGTGCTTTCGCAGCATTAATATTTACTTCATCGCAATAATTAGGAACAGCATTAAAGTAAGTAATAAATAATGCAAATGAATTAATGTAATTACTTTCAGGGTTTAACAATACTTGCCCCAAGCTTGTATAATTAGCCATTGGTTCAAATGGCGCTTTTAACCCTCTAATTTCTTCTGCTTCGATTTCTATAGCCATTTGTCTTTGTTATTTTGTTTCTTCTCTAGTATTACGGGTAATTAATAATTGTTTAATTCTGGCACTAATACTCCATGTAATCATTTCTTCATACCGATCAAATTCCATTCTGCTAATACAGCCTTTTAATTCCTCTACTGCGTATTCGTATAATTCTGTAAACGTGCATTTGCTGTGAGTGTTTAGTTGTTGGTGTATTAGAATTAATTTCTCAATCATGTCTCTCTCTATCGAAACTAATTTTTCCATCGCAGTAGCATCACCAGCTTTTGCTTGAACAAAAAGAGCAAAACGTTCTTCAGTATTCACTGTAAGGCGAGGCATTTCGTCAAAAGGATTTAATTGCATGTCTTCCATTTTTCTATTTTAATTGATTAATAAATAGGAGTATTTTTTTATTTTAGATTAAAAATATTGTAAAATATTATTCTAAATTATGAACTGATAATCTATCTCCAAGTCTATCCACACGCAATCAATGGCAAGTACATCTTGCCACTATAATTCATGGCATGAAATCATATGCAGTGCATAGAATAACAGAAATACTCATTACCTAGCGGATGTTCTAGTGGCAATTCATTCCAATTGTCTGTATAAAATTCTGTATCAGTGTTATAGTTAAATAATGATAATGGTGCTTCATAAATCGGATTACCATCTTCTTTAAAGCCATGCTTTTGTTACAAGCTTTATTACTAGTAAATACCCCCAAGCGACAGTCATAATTAAAGTCGTCAATGATTGTATTGTTTTTCAGTTTTTGTAGAGATTTAGTAAGCTCGTCTGCAAATATTTTAATTCTAGCTTCTTCCTGTTTTAGTTTGGCATTTAGGCTTCTAATCTTAAGTATATCATTCTTTGAAAACTTAAAACTATCATTGTTCTTTACCATTGTTTAAGCTTTTGATTGTAATAGTTGTACTTCTCCTTTCAATCACCAAAACTAAAATGCCCCTACGCCAAACTATGACGTACCAAATAAGCATATTTGCCGCATGACTTCTTTTCGCCTAGCTTGTCGCTTTGCATGTCTGTATTTCCTATCCAAACACATTGTCTAACCTATCCGTTTGAAGTACTTCTTTTTTAGATTGTTGCTGTGCATCATAATACCATTTTACCAAGCTAATATTACCCGCTTCAATTTCAATACAGGTAATATCGCCATCACTAAAGCAACAGCAGCCGCTATTAAAATACCTTGGTTGGTAGTTTGTAAAATCTGGCATTGGCTTTTTCAAATCGGCAACTGTACTAATCTCACTTTCAAGGCTAGTTGCTTTAACTGTATCATGAATTTTTTTTACTTCGGCTAATTGTTTGTACAGCCATTCTATATGGGTTAACGATGCAAAAACGGGCTGATGTGTATGACCTGTAATTAACACAGTATTGGGTGCATTCAGCGTCCATTGGTACATCATGGTGTTGTGTACGGTTTTTAAGGTATCGTTGTTTGAGGGTGTATTTAAATTGATATGTAGATACGCCTGTAGCGGTGCCCAAATGTTGGATACAAACCATTTACTAAACCAATTACCATCGCTTTGTACATCACCTTGATGACCATGTGTTAAAAAGATACTGGCTTGCTTGCCTTTAACCGTTGTTTGCAAAACCAAGCCTTCGTAAATAGTAACCGATTGCTGATAAATACTCTGTAACTGTAAGGCTGCCAATGGATCGTTATCCCAATACAAGTCGTGGTTACCAAATATTTTAACAAAACGATTGGCTTGCAAAAACAAAGCTTCTTTGGCAAAAGTGGCCGTATTGTGCGCTTTTACTTGCTGAATAGAATTTTCCCACAATTCTTCACTATCGCCTAGGTTAATATAAAAATAGCCTTGCTGATAGTAGTGGTCTAGTGCAGCTAAATAATTGGCTTCTGCAGTTGCAAAATCATCTGAATCATCTCTCGCACCCTTGTGTTGATCGGATAAAATAATAAACTTATGACTGTCATCAAATGGTATCAATAAGCCTTTTTTACTTGGCTGCGCCAATAGTTGTTGAAACAAAGAAGTAAGCTGTGCAAACACTCTTTTTTGTACAGGTCTACCATCATATTTGTGCGCTAGCCTTATTACCATAGGTCCTAATATTTGTTGCAGCCATTTACGCATATGCGGTAAGTTGTTGTTGTATCTCAAACCTAGTTAAAACTATTGGTACCTTTTAAAACCTATCAAGTGGTAAACACTTAATATACTTCCATAAAAAAAAACCACTCATAAAGTGGGTTTTAGAATTTACTATCGTGTTATTAAAAACGACGGTGAGACTGTTGGTACATGTCACGATCATTGTAACGTCTGTCGTTATCATATCTTCTGTCATCACGTCTATCATCACGATCAAAACGATTATAGTCATTATGGAAAGTAGTTGCATAACGACCATCGTTGTAGTGGTCATTGTAACCATTACGGTTATCATAACCATAACGTTCTGCACTGCGTTGATTATTCACAAATCGATTATCCGTACGTCTATCGGCATCGCCATAATTATGATTGGTAATCACCGCTTGTTGTCTGTTATTGCCTCTTTGATTATAAGTATAGTTTTGAGCAGAAACAGTACCTACTGTAGCCATAGCTACTACCATTAATAAAGTAAAAGTTTTCATGATTGTAATTTTTAATTGTTTGTTTAATACTAGTAACATTGCGAATTGGATGCCATAAGTAAAAAACAATTGTGAAATATCTGTTAATCAAAAAAAGCAATCTTCTTCATCTATTGCAAGCTGATATCCGCTTGATAGGCTTACAAATTTTGCAGTTCGCAAATGCATCGGCAAGAGCTTTACCAATCAACTTATACGACTACCTTAGTGTATATTCATAAAATTGGGGTGGACAGCCTAGCAACTAGCATACAAAAATGACCAAAACAAAATACGCAGTCATCTAACCATGCCCCTTAGCCATTTTAAAGTGATGCTGAGCCATTTCTGAATGCCTCTCAACCATTTTTCAGTGACGCTCGATCATTTCTGAACGCCCCTCAGCCATTTTTTGATGACGCTCTACCATTTTTGCATGCCTCTCACCCATTTTATAGTGACGCTGAGCCGTTTTTTCGTGTCGCTGAAACAATATTTGATCCCACAAAGCTTTGTTATAGGAATGATTGATGACTTATCAGAAATGGGTGCTTAAATAGATGATTATAGCCATTAAGTACCTATGATACTTAGCTTTCCTTTGGCCTTATCAGTTGTACGCTTATGCTGTTCTAACAAATTCCTACGATCTAAATCATCCTAGCGAAAGGTTTTAAAAGCAGGTAAGCTTACAGTGCAATTTCTTCCAGAAGAGGTAAAATATCTTCAAAGCTTGGGCGCTGTAATACCGTAGGCTGCATACACAAAGGCACTAATGCTTTTAACACAATGGCGGCATCACTCAAGTGGTGTTGCTCGGTACAGTTTTGCAACAAATCATCTAGCAAACAGCCATAAGCGCGTACTTCTATGCGTTGCAAATAAGCAGCTTGTGGGGTTGTTATTTCATATAAACTAGCGGCGCCAAAATCACTAAAAATAGTGTCATGCTGTGCGGTAATCAATGTATTGTGGGCATACAAATCGCCATGCATAATGCCTTTGCCGTGCAAATGTGCCGCTACAGAGGCGATGGCTTTGGCAATGGCTAATATTTGGGCTACGGTAAAATGTATATTGGGTAGAAAAACATCTCTACTACAAGTATCAAAACTTGGTGGCAAACCAAGGTTATAAAAAGTATTGGTTATTAAATCAAATACCAAGCCTTGCTTTTGTTGGGGATGATGGTCTATTCTGCCTAAAACCTTCACCAAATGTGGATGATTACCAGCCAATATGCAAGCATGCATTTCATCTTCTGGATAACCGTCGCTAGTAACGGCGCCTTTAAACAGTTTCACAGCTACTTCTTTAGGTACTTCATTTTGGGCTTGCCAAATAGCTTTGGAAATAATACCAGAAGCGCCCTCGCCTAATTGATGTGTAAGCGTTAATTGTTGCCAGTCAATGCCATCTAGCAACAACCTATCATCAATTTTTTTACAGAAAGGATTGCCTGAAAATGCAAGCCAAGATAGCTTTGGCATGGCAAGTAACCATTCGGGTAAATCGGATAGTTGATTGGCAGAAATACGCAACAACGCTAGGTTCTTGCAATTCGCCATTTCATCTGGCAAATGGGTTAATTGATTACCCGCCACAGGAAATTTTTCTAGCTGTGTGCATTTACCAATACTCTTTGGCAGTGCTTTTAAGTGGTTATCGGTGAGTATTAACCAACGCGTTTGTAAGGGTATGGCATCTTCTGCAATATGGTTAATTTGGTTCTGCTTAAACCCAATCACGGTAAGTTTTGGGCATTGCGCCAATACCTCAGGAAACACCGTAAATTGATTATTTGACAAGAACAAAATACGCAATTGATGCAGCTTTGCAAAGTCGCTAGGCAAATTGCTTAGTTGGTTATTAGACAAGTCAAGAATTTCGAGTGTATCAGCTAATGTATAAATGGCTTCAGGCACACTGTTTAACCCACAAGCAAGGGTTAACTGTTTTGTACCAATCAGTTTGCCACTCAATAATTGTTCTAAGGTTTGCATAGACACGTTTTATTGTAAAATGGCTACCACCAGAACCATGATAGCTGGCAATGCCTATATAAAAATAGCTTTTAATTAGGGGTAATAGAATGGTATGGTACCGTTAACGATTAATATTATCTAATTGTTTTCTAAAAGGATAATTGTAAAGAAAAGCATTTTAGCGCAAATATGATAAATGGTTTATGCTATAAGCGCCTATCTACTTATCTTACCATTCTGTAAATTTTAACTGCTATGACAAAATGTTTGTACGCTCTGCTACTCCTTGTTTGCCTAAGTGCTACGGCACAGCAAACACTCGTTACTAAAGCCAATTACCAGTTGGCTACCAAGTTTTCGCCAAACAAGCTGAATAAGATGGTGTTTTCTACTGCCGTTGACCCACATTGGCTTAAAAAATCTGACCGTTTTTGGTATATGTACGAAACGACGGAAGGTAAAAAGTGGTATATCGTTGACCCTGCTAAGGGGGAGAAAAAGCAATTATTTGACAATGCTATTTTAGCTGCGCAAATAAGTAGAATTGTAAAAGACCCTTTTGATGCCCAACACCTTGGACTAGATAGTATGCGCTTTACCAAAGATGAAAACAGTATTCAGTTTGAGGTAAAAAGCACTCAAGAGATTGAGAAAAAAGATACTACAACGAAGCGTGAAAAAGGCACACCACCTGCGCCAGTTAAGGAAAAGAAAGTATTTTACTTTGAGTACAACCTAAACTCAGGTGTATTAACAGAACTGCCTGACTTTAAAAAACCTAAACGTAAACCACAATGGGCTAGTATTTCGCCAGATAGCAACTTAGTAGTATTTGGTAAAAACTATAACCTATACATGATGGATAAAGCCAACTACGAGAAGGCTTTAAAAAATGAAGAAGATAGTACCATTGTAGAAATAAAACTCACTACCGATGGTATAGAAAACTATAGCTACCACAGTGAAGGCGCCCTTGGCGGTGGTGGCGAAACCAACGTAGACAAAGAGAAAAACAAGAACAAACGCAAATCGGCATTTGTAACCTGGAGCCCGGATAGTAAACATTTTGCTTTGGTAAGAGCTGATAACAGAAAGGTACAAGACCTTTGGGTAATTAATAGTATTGCCGACCCAAGACCAACTTTAGAAACCTACAAATATTGGATGCCTGGTGAAAAAGATAGCCCTACAGATGATTTATTGTTGTTTAATACGGTAGATAAAACGCACACTGAGCTAAATGTAGATTTGTTTAAAGACCAAGACGTTGCGGTATGGTCTGCACCAAGCCTAGCTACTTCTAGAGACGATGATTACAGAGTAAATGTATGGCTAGGTACTGCCGATAAATTCTACTTTACAAGAACAAGCCGCGACCTTAAACGCATAGATGTGTGTGAAGTAAATGTGGCTAGCAAAACTGTAAAAGCCATTATTCCAGAGCGTTTAAATACCTATGTAGAAGTAAGAAGAGTAGGCCTAGTAAATGGTGGTAAAGAGCTAATACAATGGAGCGAAGACGATGGTTGGGGCCATTTTTACTTATACGATGAAGCTGGCAAATTGAAGAACCAAATTACAAGCGGTGCTTACCATTGCGAAGACATTGTAGGTATTGATGAGAAAAAACGTGTGCTGTATTTTTCTGCCAATGGCAAAGAAGCCAATGAAGACCCCTACTATTTGCACTTATACAGCATCAACTTTGATGGTACTGGCTTAAAGCTGCTAAACCCAGGCGACTTTGACAATACCATGAACATGAACGATAATCAGAAGTACTTTGTAAATACCTATTCTCGTGTAAATACCATCCCTAAGTCAACTTTATATGCTGCTGATGGTAGAAAAATTATGGATTTAGAAACGGCTGACTTTAGTTCTTTATTTGCCGCAGGCTACAAATTTCCACAGCCATTTAAAGTAAAAGCAGATGATGGCATTACAGATATTTATGGTGTGATGTATAAACCATTTGATTTTGACAGCACCAAGAAATATCCTGTAATTGAATATGTGTATCCTGGCCCACAAACTGAAGCAGTGAATAAATCTTTTAGCCGTGGTATGGACCGCACTGACCGCCTTGCACAGTTAGGTTTTATTGTATTAACCATGGGCAATAGAGGTGGGCATCCTTCCCGTAGCAAATGGTACCACAATTATGGTTATGGCAACTTGCGTGACTATGGTTTGGCAGATAAAAAAGCTTGTGCCGAACAATTGGCCGACCGCTACCCTTTTATTGATATCAACCGCATAGGCATTCATGGCCATAGTGGCGGTGGCTTTATGAGTACGGCGGCTATGCTAGTTTATCCAGATTTTTTTAAAGTGGCGGTATCTTCTTCTGGCAACCATGATAACTCGGTATATAATCGTTGGTGGAGCGAAAAACACAATGGCGTAAAAGAAATTGTAAGCGATAAAAACGATACGTCTTTTCAATATAGCATTGATAAAAACCAAACCTTGGTTAAAAACTTGAAAGGTCATTTAATGCTAAGCACAGGTGATATTGATAATAATGTGCATCCTGCCAATACCATTCGTGTGATGAACGCATTAATTAAAGCCAATAAACGTTTTGACCTAGTAATGTTACCTGGCCAAAGACATGCTTATACAGATATGACAGAATATTTCTATTGGCGCATGGCTGATTATTTTACGCAATACTTAATGGGCGATACCACAGAACGCCCCGTAGATATTGAGGAAATGAACCGTGAAATTCCACAAAGCGGCCCTAAAGAAACCATAGGTGCTAGCCAAGGCGGTAGAAGACAATAAGTGTATCTCGCATTTCGTAGAAACCTTCTAGTTTCTAAAACCTTATAGATTTAAAGCCCAACAGCCTCGCAGTGTTTTTGCGAGGCTGTTGCTTTTTATAACACCGTAACAATCATTTAAAACTATCCTAAAACAGCAATCAGCGCTAAGCCCCTATCTTCGCTGCAGTTATGAAGAAAATTGACCATTACAGAAAACTATTGGGTGTAACCAAAGAAGCCGATTTAAAAGAACTAAAATCGGTATACAGAAATCAAATGAAGGAATGGCACCCTGACAAGTTTCAAGACAAAGAAGAAGCTGAAAAATTAGCCGCCGAAAAGAAAAGTAAAACAGTGATTGAGGCCTACCACTTTTTAGTAAGTATTGCACCAGAAACCGCAGCTGCTAGTATAGAACAATACCATCAAACCCTTGACGAAGCCAGTATTTTAGACTTTGAATACAAGAATGAAGTACTTCGCATCGACTTTTCTGATGGGCATACTTACGAGTATTTTGATGTACCCAAAGCGACTTATGTAAAATTGTTAAACGCCCCCGCACAATCAAGATTTGTACGCAGACATATCAGCGAAGCTTTTGTATATAGAAGCGTGAATAAAATAGTGAGTGAGTAATGCTTTTCTAAATCTATAAGGTTTCAAAAACCTTATAGATTTAAACTCACCCTACCCCTTCTCTTTCCGCATTTCTTCCATCATTGTTATCAGCTTATCAAGCTTCTCTATTTCTAATTTGTTAAGTTGTTTGGCTAGTGCTTCTATCTCTTGCTTAGCCTCTATATTGGTTTGATAGTCTGCCTCGGCATGTGCCCTATCTCTATCATTTTGCCTATTTTGCGACATCATAATAATAGGTGCAGCATAGGCAGCCTGCGTACTAAACAATAAATTTAGCAATATAAAGGGATAAGGATCCCAATGCTGCATCAAGCCAATCAAATTGAGAACCATCCATATTACTACTAAAATGGTTTGCCAAATAATAAAGCGCCAGGAGCCCATACCGCTTGCAACGGTATCTGCCAATCGATTGGCGAATGTCAATTTCTCTATATGTTCGTTGTGCCAATTTTTAGGTTGCCTCATGATTGTATTTAAAACTTCGATGAAAATAATGAACTAAGATATACTATTCTCAAAACCAACCATTATTTTCTCAACACCATTCCGCTTCTCGTACCATTGTGTTGACCGTTATCTATTACTAGCTTACCATTTACCAATACATACTTAAAGCCTGTGGAGTATTGGTGTGGCTGTTCGTAGGTTGATAAATCTTGCACGGTGGCTTCGTTAAAGACGACTATATCGGCAGCAAAACCTTCTTTCAGTAAGCCCCTATTTTTAAGTTGAAATTTTTGTGCAGGCAAAGAAGTCATGCGTCTAATGGCTTCTTCTAAGCTGATGACATGCTCGTCTCTTACATATTTGGCCAATACCCTTGCATTGGTACCATACCCACGTGGATGTGGCGCACCCACCCCAAATTGCCTAATGCTCGCATCGCTGGCAAACATATTGAAAGGGTATTGCATAATGCGTTTTACATCTTCATCACCCATACCATGAAACACCATTTGTGCACCACCTTGCTTAATCATTTCCATAACGGTGTAGGCCTCGTCTTTAGCGGTATGTGGCTTGCCTTTTATTTGGTTTACCTGCTCTATGCTTTTACCATTTAGGGTGGTATCTGCTTTAAAATAGGCAACTACCGGATAGCTAAAATGTTTCAGTTTGCGCTTGGCTAGTTTTTGCAGCATCAGTTTGGCTACCTGCTGCTGAATAGCAGGGTTACTTAACCTGGCTACTATCGAATCTTGTCCGTCTGCCATTATCCAATCGGGCATTAAAGTGCCAAGATTCGTGCTACTTGCGGTATATGGATATTGGTCGATGGTCACATCTAGCCCTTCTTTTCTTGCTGCTGCTATCATGGCTACAGTTTGCTTGCTTCTGCCCCAGTTTTGCTGACCACTTAGTTTAAAATGCGAAATTTCTACGGGCATATTGGCAACCCTGCCTATATAAATGGCTTCGTTGATGGCTTCTACCACACTATCGCCTTCATCGCGCATGTGGCTAGCATACACACCACCGTAGCTTGCGGCTACTTTGGCTAGGCGTACTACTTCCGATGTTTTACTATATGTACCGGGTATATAAATAAGCCCTGTGCTTAAGCCCACCGCACCGTCTTGCATAGCTTTGGCTACAATAGCTTCCATTTGTTGCAGTTCGGCCTCGTTTGGGTCTCGCATGGCGGTACCCATTACGGCTTTACGCACATCGTTGTGGCCTACTAACGAGGCTATATTGATAGACATTTTTACACTATCTAGCAGGGCAAAATAGGCAGCCAAATTGGTGTTAGACGAGCCACAATTGCCCGTTACCACCGTGGTTACGCCATCTAACAGAAAATTATTGGCTAGTGGATTTTTCTTTTCGTCGCCCTCGCAGTGCGTATGCACATCTATAAAGCCAGGGGCTACTATTAGACCCTTTGCATCTAGTGTTTGCGAGGCAGTATAGGTGGTAAGTTTACCAATAGCCACTATTTTACCATTGGTTACTGCTACATCGGCATAGTACCAACTATTGCCAGTGCCATCTAATATTTTACCGTTTTTAATAAGGATATCTGCTTGCTGCGCGGTAGCCAATACTGGCAATAAGCAAAACAAAAAGTAGAATGGTCTCATGCTTGCAATTGGTGTTTAGGTATAACGAATAGGCTACAAGATAGGCAAATGCTAGCAACTACCTTCACCACTAATCATCTTAAATAAGTTTGGTATTGGTAAAGCCATATTAGGGAGTAAAGTCTTTATGGTATTATGGTTTTGATATTGTGTATTTATTAAAAATACCTGTGTCAAAAGGCGTCCATAGGCAACAGGTTTGGCCGCTTGCTTTTAAGGCATTGTTTGCCCAAGTATTGCATGTGTGCAACATACTATAGCTGCCATTGGCTTCGTAAAAAGCATCGCTTTTGCCGTACACCGCATTGGTAGCAATGTTGATAAAATGGCCATTTCTATCTTTTTGAAAACTATTGGTGATATAGTTTACCAACCGCAAATACTGCTCGTTGCTAATCATTATTTGCCTGCACGATGAGCTGGTAGTAATGGTTTTATAAAACGTGGCATGAATAGCCGTAGTGCTTAACCCAAAAGCGGCTTTAAATGCTACCGAGGCTTTTAAATCTTTCCAAGCGGGGGTTTCTAGGTAAAAGCCTTTATCGCCCC
Organism: Parasediminibacterium paludis; assembly: GCF_042651445.1. NCBI lineage: Bacteria > Pseudomonadati > Bacteroidota > Chitinophagia > Chitinophagales > Chitinophagaceae > Parasediminibacterium > Parasediminibacterium paludis. The sequence continues at coordinate 392,410 of NZ_JBHSDC010000003.1, read as the reverse complement.
AGCCCATAGCTAGGTAGTTGTAGGTGGTATCTTTAGCAAGGGTATTGGCAAACGGCACTTCGCTACTCCAATTGTATTGCGCCGTTTTTATTGGCACAACAATATCGGTATGTACCCCATTGGTTAAAATGTAAATGGCTACTTCCGCTTTGGTGTTAGCCTCTTTATGAATAGTAATGCGAGATAAGCCATAAGCGGCTAGCAAATACAGCAATACAAAAGCGATTAAGCCTAGGATGGTTTTTAGTACAACTTTAGCAACTAATTTTAGGCGTGGCAGCAATAACATGGTAAGATGAATGGATGGTTAGCTAGATGTTAGTTTAATACCATTCACCACTACTAAGTAACCTGCGCTTTTGAAAAAATAGTTGTGGCTAATATGCTGCTTGGCGACTTATGGTTGTAGTAAAAGCAGATACAAAAAAGGGCTTAGGTAAATTTTACTGAAAAAATGATATTATTTATTGTTACTTGAAATGGGTGCAATAACAAACAAAACAATTATAGTAAAGTAAAGCGCAAGTGTTAAATAGTTTAATCCTTTAACAAAACGCTTTCTCTGAGGATAATTACTAGGAAGAATAGGCAAGAAAGCAAGCATCACATAAAATCCTAACTCGCCGCTAATAAACGACTGAACTAAATCGCCATCGGGGTTTCTTAACCGATAGTATAATAGTGTTTTTCCTAGTATGATTGTAGCAAACAAAATTTCTAGGAACAAATTTGCATTTGCTAATTTATCGCCCATATGCGGTTTTTTTTCTACGTGATTATACTACTCAGTTTTTAAAATGCTATTTTATTTTTGCCTAATAGCCTATTTACCATTTAGCAGCCTTATTTTTAAAAATAAAGAAAATTCAACTGCTAGTAAATAATTTCCATTGTTTATTGATGTTTACTTTTTGATGATAGTTTAGATATTTTTTGTTACTAAGCCATGGTTCGTATTCTTCACGAAATACTTTTAATAATGGTGTGTGAGGATTGAAATCACATTTTGTAGCCGCATCTACAATGCCATTCTATTTGCCCTACGCGATGCCGTAAACGAAGATTCCGGAGAGTGATTGTTCTTATATTACTAAAGCTTATTATTGCATCAAATAATTCAAACATTATCCATGATGATAAAGATAAAATTCCTTTTAGTAACACTGCTTATTTGTTCCATTTTACGCGCTAGTGATACGTTATATTTTCGGCTGTCAAACCCTTGGAACACCGAGAAATCAATAGATGGCAATTATTTACGTAAATGCATAAAAGAGAGTGACCATTTTCATACCTGGGATTATAATTACAAGAATATACTCATAGCTGAGAGTTTTTATACCGACACCAACTTTACAACCAAAGTGCTTTGCCATAAGTATTTCAATGAAGAAAAAGGGGTGTTATAACAAACTCGTTGTTATCAGAAGGGCAGACTTCATGGTTATTTTGTAAATTATGATGCGCAAGGCGATACCATTTCTTATCAAGTGTATCAAAATGGAGAAGTGTTAAAAGAATGGAATAGAAAGCAACATGAGGATAACCAAGTGGTAACAATGACTATGACGATAGCTGAATTTCCAGATGGCACTGCTGCGTGGCTTAAATACTTAACTGATAACTTGAACTATCCTAGAGCATTGAAAAAAGAAAAGGTGAGCGGAAAAGTTATTGTTAAAGTTAGTATTTATGCTACTGGAACGGTTAGCAATGTCGAAATCATTAAAAGCTTACATCCATTACTTGATGAAGAAGTTATTCGCGTAATTAAAAATTCACCCACATGGAAGCCTGCTATGCAAAACGGGAGAAATGTTCAATACACGTTTAACCAAGCTGTAAATTTTTAAAGCTAAAGCTTTTTCATCACTAAGCCTTCCACTAAATGGGGCATAAAAAACGCGCAAGTATAATCTAACGCCGAGAGAATGACTTTTCGAAGAGGCAGATACAATGGCATTGTACCTGCCCTTCGGGATGCCGTAAACGAACATACCGAAGAGCGAAGCTAAATAGGTAGATGTATCGGCTGTATCACCATTTAGTACGCCTGATTTCTAATTGTCAAATCTGCATAGACAGCCTATACTTGTAGATATAGTTGGGGTTATTTGTTTTTTGACAATTTAGCAGCCCATCACTTTATTTCTACAGTTTATTACTTGATCCATCATGTCCTTATCATTTAGAGGTCAAGATGTTTTTCGATACGGAATACAATTATTTAATTATTTTTAAATATCATCTTTTGCGACTAAATAAACTGCTTTCTATTATCCTTTAATTAATTATAATAATTCTTGTACATTCTTTTCATTGCATGCCCTGAGTATAGGTTCTTGTATTTCATTTTAGCTCATAATTACATTTATACCATGCCAGTAATTGGTAAAAGTAAGTGTGGACAGCTATCATATATTATTATTCAATTATGTGTAGAACGCTCCTCTCATAAATGTCCATATGCAATATGATTGGCGGCAAGCAAATAAATTAACATCAAAGCAATTAGTTGTAACGCTAATTAAGGCTCTAGATACTATTTCAAATAAATTCAATAAATAGATATTTATCTAATTACAGCAATTATAGTATATTCTTATGATAAACATATACTAAAACATATAATTATCTGATAATCAAATTAAAGTATTAAGTAATTTTAAAAAGTAACTTTGTGGTATCTTGCTATGTCTAAAACTTAGAAATAAAGACTAATAAGTATCCTAAGTAAATAGGAATTCATTATTTCAAAAGAAAATCCAGTTCGCTTATACATCCAACAATCTTCTGTGATAATTAATTTGCCCTAAATGATAAGATAAATGAGCAGCTAAATGTACTAGAAAAAACGTATAGGTGGTAGGTTGTTCAAGCACTAACATGGGATATTCTCTCAATAAATCCTCTTCTGTAAGTAGGGTAAAAGCATGATTGACGGTTGCAATGGTAGCATCTATGCGTTGAAGTAAGTCTGCCTTTGTAATACCTGTATCGGTAAATTCTAATGGTCGGTTACGCACATAGCCACTATTCCCTATTACCGCACCAATATAAGCGTTGATATTACCTAGCAAATGCAAGCACAAATTACCACCCGAATTGGCAATGCCTTTATCTACTAGCCACAAAACTTGCTCGTTTTGATAAGCAGCTATTTCGTTTTGTAAACGCTTCAAGTCTCTTGTAAAAATGGTGTTAAGTGTTTGGGTAAGCATGGTAAAGGAGAATTAATAAGGGTCAACTATAAATGAAATATCTTGACGTTTTCTTGATTTAACTTTTACGCCATTCTGAATAGCAGGTGTCCAATCGGGCCCATTTTTAAATACTTTAATGGCTTCAATATCTACACTCCATTCGCAGCTACGTGCCAGCCACACATCGCCAATTTTACCAATTTTATCAACTGTAAAATAACCCGTTACTTTTCCTCTCCCACCTTTTCTGCCTACAATTGCTTCGTATCGTTTAGGTATCGCAAAGTTTTTTCCTACATATTTCGACCAAGCTTTTTGCCCGCCATTAAACTCAGACTCAATTTGAACGGTTGTAAATATTTTACTTGACGTATCTGCGATATTTGATTTAAGATTAAGATCTTCCACATTACCATTAGCATAGTAAATAAACTTTTTGATGTGGTCTTTGTGAAACTCTAATAAACCATTTTTATAAGCATAAGTATCAATGGTACCCAAAGTATCATCATAATGGTCGAAATCGCCATCCTTTAAACCATTTACAAAAATGCCTGTACTATCTACTTTTCCCCCTTCATTGTACCAAACAAAACGCCCATGCTTTATTTTCAAAGTTTTGTCTTTGTAGGTTTCTTGTCGCAGCATTGGTCCATTTTTTTGGTAGTATCTACATACAAAAACGCTATCCGCATCTTTTCTAACATTCAAAAAATAAGTAGCTACGTCTAAAGAGTTTACCGTTTTAAAATTCTCATCAAAAGCGTAGAAATCACCATCGCCTTTTTGCGCATAGGATGTAAAGACGATAGTTGTAAGTAATAGGGTAACAAGAATTGATGTAAGCTTGGTCATAATTGAAAGGAAGTAATTATTTTAAAATAAAAGCCCCGCAAAAACTGATTGTCTTGCGGGGCTAAGATATATTATATTATAATATTACGCTTTAATTGCAGCAATACCTGGCAAAACTTTCCCTTCAAAATATTCTAGTAAAGCACCACCACCAGTACTGATATAGCTAACTTTATCTGTATAGCCAAATTGATTAACTGCTGCTACGCTATCGCCACCACCTACTAAACTAAACGCACCATTAGCAGTGGCTTCGGCTACAGCAGTTGCAATAGCTTTGGTACCATGTTGAAACTTCGCCATTTCGAATACACCCATCGGACCATTCCATAAGATGGTTTTAGATTGCCTGATCACATTACTGAATTGTTCGATAGCCATTGGCCCAATATCCAAGCCCATCCAACCGTCAGGTATGGCATTGCTAGGCGCAACTGAATCATTGGCATCTGCAGCAAACTTATCTGCGATAATACTATCACTCGGCAAATGAATACATACACCTTTGTCGGCAGCTTTTTTCAATAAGCCATTTACCATATCTAAACGGTCGTCTTCGCACAAACTATTACCAATATGGCCGCCAGCAGCTTTCATAAATGTATAAGCCATACCACCACCAATAATAATGTCAGTAGCACGCTCTAATAAATTCTCGATAATGAAAATTTTGTCACTCACTTTAGCTCCACCAATAATGGCCACAAATGGCTTTTCACTTTGGTGCATTACTTTTTCTGCACTAGCTACTTCGCTATTCATCAGTAAGCCAAACATCTTATGGTCTTTATCAAAGAATTGTGCAATAATAGCAGTACTTGCGTGGGCACGGTGTGCGGTACCAAACGCATCGTTTACGTACACATCACCTAGCTTGCTTAATTTCTCTGCAAAAGCTATATCACCAGCTTCTTCTTCTTTGTAAAAACGTAGATTTTCTAGCAATAACACATCACCAGGCTCTAAAGCAGCCGCATATTCCACGGCAGACTCGCCAATGCAATCATCTGCAAATTGAATATCTTTTTCGCTCAACAAATCGCTTAAATGCGATACAATATGCTTTAAAGAATATTTGTCTTCAGGCCCACCTTTTGGTCTGCCTAAATGGCTCATGATAATGGCGCTACCACCATCTGCTAATATTTTTTTAATAGTAGGCAAAGCTGCCGTCATTCTCGTATCGTCTGTAATAGCAAGGGTTTGCTTGTCTAAAGGCACGTTAAAATCTACACGCAGTAATACCTTTTTACCGCTGAAATTGTAATCTGAAAACTGACTCATAGTGTTGTTGTTTGAAGGCAATAAAGATAGGTCTTATTAAACAACGTATGTACTTGATTTTGCTAATAGATACTACCAATGCGGTTATTAACAATGAAATAATACCTGCAATGGATTGCGATGGATAAGTAATTTGGTTTAGTTTAATTTTTCCTTTACCCAACCCAATACTTTGGTAAGTTGTTCTTCTTTGGTAAGATTAGAATTATCTAAAACGATAGCATCTTCTGCCTTGCGCAGCGGACTTACTTCCCGGTTACTATCAATATAATCACGCATTTCTAGATTATCCCTAATCTCTTCAATCGTAATATGTGGATTTTTTAAAAATAGTTCTCTATAACGCCTTTCTACACGGACGGCAGGGTCAGCAGTCACAAATATTTTCAATTCTGCATTAGGAAACACGGTAGTACCAATATCTCTACCATCCATTACTATGCCTTTTTTAAGTCCCATTTGCTGTTGTTGCGCTACCGCAAATGCACGCACTTCTTTTACCGCAGCTACCTCACTTACATTTTCACTTACCAACATTTCACGAATCAGCATTTCTACATTTTCGTCGTTCATAATCATATCGCTTGTGCCATCTAAATCGTTATAGGCAAAATCGAGTGTGATATTTGGCAAAGCTCCCACTACCTCTTCAGTCATATTCCAATCTATATGATTACGTAAAAAATATAAGGTAATAGCCCGATACATCGCACCACTATCTACAAACACATAGTTCAATTCTTTAGCCAATTGCTTTGCCAAAGTACTTTTTCCGCAAGATGAATAACCGTCGATAGTGATGATGATTTTGCGCATGCATTAAAGGTATAAAAAATGTCAACCTTAGAAAAGAATGACATTGAAAATTATTAGAAAGATAGTATTAAAAAGTAGCTACGTAGGCTTTTATTTTTGCTTGTAATTCAGCACTTACTGGCGTTACTGGTAAACGTAATTCGTTTTCTAATAATCCTAGTTCATACATAAATGCTTTTACACCAGCTGGATTGTTTTCTACAAATAACATGTCGTACGCTTCTAAAAACTTATAGTGGATAGGTCTTGCAGCGGCAAAATCACCTTTTAAGCAATAACGAATCATATCTGATACCAACTTAGGAAAAGCATTAGCATTAACACTTATCACACCATCGAAACCAAAAGCAATTTGTGGTAAAGCAATTTCGTCGTCGCCTGTTACTACTAAAAAGTGTTCCGGTCTATCACGAATAATTTCTAGGCATTGCGGCATATCATTATGCGCCTCTTTAATACCGCCAATATTTGGTACTTCGTGTGCCAAACGTAAGGTCGTTTTTGCCGTCATGTTTCTACCTGTTCTGCCCGGTACATTGTACAGCAAAATAGGCTTTGATGATGCTTCGGCCAACGCTTTGTAATGCAAAAACAAACCTTCTTGCGATGGTTTATTATAATAAGGTGATGCACTTAATACAGCAGCTACATTATCTAACGGAAAATCTTGCAAATCTTTTATAATAGAAGCTGTATTGTTGCCACCGATCCCTACTACCACAGGCACGCGTTTGTTTACAACATCTAAGGTTACATCAAGCACAGTAAGTTTCTCGTCTTTGGTAAGTGTAGACGTTTCACCTGTGGTGCCAAGTGTAACTATATATTCTGCACCGCCATCAATAATATGATTAACGATGTTTTCAAGTGCTTTAAAATCTACACTTGAATCGCTTTTAAATGGCGTAACAACTGCCACACCTGTACCTGTAAGTAATGAACGAAGAGACATGTTAAATGGTTCGATTTATGATGTTATGACACGGATTCGAAAAAATTAAACGAATGTTATTGATTTGATCTTAGTAGTAACAATAGCTGCTAAAAAAAGTTACAACTGTCGCTACAGATAGCAATAGGTATTGCAATGAAGCAAAAGCACAATAAACGAAACTAGACTTGTTACTAAACAACATTGCCACATTAAGCATTTACTAAAGCTGAAGTAGGAATTTCTTCCCAGAAGCCCATAGCACCAAACTTTTCAATTCTATTATTGATACGTGTTTCTGGATCAACTTGCTTTAATTCGGCCAAAGCGGATATAATCACTTTTTTAAGCATAGCTGCGGCTTCTGTATAATCCCAGTGCGCCCCACCTATCGGTTCTGGTACAATTTCATCTACCAAGCCAAAGCCTTTCATATCAAGGCTTGTGAGGCGTAATTGTTCGGCGGCAGTTTCGCGTTTATCTACGCTGCGCCACAATATAGAGCTACAACCTTCTGGCGAAATAACGGTGTACCAAGTATTTTCCATCATCAACACCTTATCACCAACACCTATACCTAAGGCACCACCACTTGCACCTTCACCAATAATGACGCAAATAACCGGGACTTTTAAGCGAATCATTTCGAAGATATTTCTTGCAATAGCTTCCCCTTGACCACGTTCTTCGCCTTCTAAGCCTGGATAAGCGCCTGGCGTATCTATAAAAGTAATAATAGGCTTGTTAAATTTTTCAGCAAGCTTCATTAAGCGTAATGCTTTGCGGTAGCCTTCTGGCTTGGCCATACCAAAATTTCTTTGCTGGCGCATTTTAGTATTAATACCTTTTTGCTGACCAATTACCATTACAGTTTCACCATCAAAACTGGCAAACCCACCTACCATGGCTTTGTCGTCGGCAAAATTTCTGTCACCATGCAACTCTACAAAGTTGGTCATCATTTTTTCGATGTACTTAAACAAGTAAGGTCTATCGGGATGACGACTCAATTGCACACGCTGCCATGGCGTAAGATGCTCGGTAATTTCTTTACGCTTTTCTATTATAGATTGCTCTAGTTGCGCAATAGTGCTACTATAATCTATTTTAGGATTTTTTTCTGCAAGCTTTTTTGTTTGCTCAATTTGCTCATACAAATCCTTGATAGGTTGCTCAAATTCTAAAAACTGTCTATTGGGGTACTGGGGCATAATGCTATCAGTTGAGGCGGTAAAATTAGGGGAAGAAAATTTTTTTAGAAAAGATTTGTTTCTGAAGAAAAAGTCCCCTTATATTTGCACCCCAATCAGCGGAAAAGGGTTGGTAGTTCAGTTGGTTAGAATGCCGCCCTGTCACGGCGGAGGTCGCGGGTTCGAGTCCCGTCCAGCCCGCAAAATTGGTTCTGAAAGCCTCACTAAGTAACACTTATTGAGGCTTTTTACTTTCAAGACATTCCCTACAATAGATTCTTTATTAAAAAATGTACTTCGTTGAAAGTTTTATTACACGTCCACACTATCATACACCACTACTTTATTCCATAAGTGTTGACAAGTGTCAATAAAGTGTAAATGCATCGCATCTGTTTGATAAGCGTCTTGGTCTACTTTATTAGCAAAGAATAAACACCACGACACTGCATAAGAACCATCAATTACATCTCTACTTGTGGCTGCGGGTTTACCAATATGGTATTGTTGAATGGTAGTACAAGCGGTCAATTTTTCTAACCCTGCTACTAAGTCCGCTAAATCTTCCGAGCTATCGGCATTTTTTAGCCAGAAATAGACATGATGGATAAACACATTTTTCATTTGCATAGCAATAGATTTGTTGTAATCAAAAATACGGGTATACTGTACTAAATAATTGTACTAAATACAGTTTTAAACCCAGTAAATAATTATCTTGCCTGTCAACCATTCTTAACTACCATGAAAAGAGCAACTATTCTCACCACATTATTAGCAGTATCAAGTGTTGGTTTTAGCCAAACTAAAACTATTAGCGGCTTTTCGCCAAAAGCAAGTGCTGAAGAACTAAAAACAGAACAACAATTTGATGCAGCTTTAAGCGCCAAAAATATTGGTGCCACTATTAAAGAGCTATCTGCTAAGCCGCATCATGTGGGTAGCCCTGGTGGTAAGGAAGTGGCAGATATTATTTACAATAAATACAAAAGCTGGGGCTGGGATACAAAAATTGAAACCTACCAAGTATTGTTTCCAACACCAAAAACACGTATACTAGAAATGGTATCGCCAACTGGCTACAAAGCGTTGCTTAAAGAACCTGCTTTAAAAGAAGACGCTACCTCGGGGCAAGATGGACAATTACCTACTTACAATTGCTGGAGCGCCGATGGCGATGTGACCGCTGAATTGGTATTTGTAAACTATGGCTTACCATCTGACTATGAAACCCTTGAGAAACTAGGCGTAAGTGTAAAGGGAAAAATTGCCATTGCAAAATATGGCAGAAGCTGGCGTGGCATTAAGCCCAAAGTAGCACAAGAACATGGTGCTATAGGTTGTATTATTTACAGCGATCCAAAAGATGATGGCTACACTGCTGGTGATGTGTACCCTAAAGGCGCTTTTAAAAATGAATATGGCGTGCAAAGAGGTAGTATAATGGATATGGTTATTTATCCGGGTGATCCACTAACCCCAAATATTGGCGCTACTGCCAATGCAAAGCGCCTAGACAGAAGCGAAGCCACTAACTTATTAAAAATCCCTGTACTACCTATCAGTTATCATGATGCTAAACCTTTGCTTGAAGCACTTGAAGGACCTGTAGCGCCGGCAGAGTGGATGGGCGGTTTGCCAATTACCTACCATGTAGGACCAGGCAAAACAAAAGTGCATTTAAAAGTAGATTTTGATTGGCAATTGCGTCCTGCAAATGATGTTATAGCAACTATTAAGGGCTCACAATTTCCTGATGAATGGGTAATTAGAGGCAACCACCACGACGCTTGGGTAAATGGTGCAGGCGACCCAATTAGTGGCCAAGCAGCATTGTTAGAAGAAGCTAAAGCCATAGGCGATTTATTAAAAACTGGCTGGAAACCAAAACGCACATTGGTTTATTGCGCTTGGGATGCAGAAGAACCGGGCTTGTTGGGTAGCACAGAATGGGTAGAAGATCATGCAGCAGAATTGCAACAAAAAGTGGTCGCTTATATCAATTCTGATGGTAATAGTCGTGGATTTTTAGATGCTGGCGGCTCGCATGCCTTAGAAACTTTAATGGATGAAATCAGTAAAGATGTTATCGATCCTCAAACCAATGTGAGTGTATTTGAAAGACAAAAAGCAGAGAAAATTGCCTCTGCAACAACTGTAAAAGCGAAAAAAACCTTAATGGCAAAGCAAACATTAAGCCTTGATGCGCTTGGCTCTGGCTCTGATTATTCTTCTTTTTTACAGCACTTAGGCATTACTACTTTAGACTTAGGTTATGGTGGCGAAGGCCCTGGTGGCGAGTACCATTCTATTTACGATAGTTACGATGATTATTACCGCTTTAAAGACCCGACTTTTGAATATGGTGTCGCTTTATCTAAAACGGCTGGCAGAGCTGCTTTGCGCCTTGCCAATGCAGAAGCATTGCCTTTTGATTTTAGAAGTCTTTCTAAAACCATTAATGGTTATGTTACAGATTTATTAGAAATGACCAATAATTTAAGAGAAAGTACTGAGCTTGAAAATCAACTAGTACAAAACAGAACCTATGTACTTGCTGCAGACCCGAAAGAAAATTTAAAAGCGCCTACGGCAAAAGCAGAAGTACCATTTATTGATTTTTCGCCTGTACAAAATGCCTTAAAAGCATTAGACAAAAGCACCGAAGAACTCGCTAAAACTTGGAATAAAATGTCAGCAACAGATGCCGATAAAGACAAGCTTAACAGAGCTTTGTACCAAGCAGAGCAACAACTTCTATCACCCGCAGGCTTACCAAATAGAAGCTGGTATAAACATACTATTTATGCACCAGGCTTTTACACAGGTTATGGCGTAAAAACAATGCCTGGCATAAGAGAAGCCATTGAACAAAGAGCATGGAAAGAAGCGCAAGAGCAGATTGTCATTGCTGCCGACGCTATTAATAGATTAAGCAACTATTTAACACAAGTTAGTAAATAAGCTATTTAAGAAGTTATAAGAAAGGGCTTCACGTTAAAAAGTGAAGCCCTTTCTTATTCTAATATGAGCTATTAGTGCAACCTCTTTTCCATAGTATAATGCGGTACCGTTACTTCTTCAAATTCATCGCTACAAATATTGTAGCCAAGTTTTTCGTAGAACCCAACGGCTGTTTTACGAGCATGCATGGTCAGTTTATTATATCCTGCATCTCTCGCTACTTTTTCAGCAAAGTTCATTAAGGCTCTACCAATGCCTTTACCCTGCAAACCATCTAATACTGCCATTTGACGCAACTTTACGGTATCTGCAGGTTCTATTTCGGTAAGTATGCAACATGCTTCTAAATGTTCCTCATCAAAGCAGCCTAATAAAATATCATCTTTTTCTTTGTCTAAATCTTCTTTGCTAAACGTAAGCCCTAATGGTGCCCGCAATATTTGCATGCGTAGGTCTATCATTTGCTGGTATTCTTTTGTGCCATGATCTATAAATTTCAATGCCATACTCTATCGCGTTAATTATCTAAGATACATTATTATTTTGCTTATTTACATAGATATCATTCAAATTCAAAAATGCTACTTGCAATTCTTAAGCATTTATTCAGTACCAACTTTGCCATAAGTCATCTCAGGATGTCTTTCAAATGGATGTTTGCTTTCATCGAAAATATAACGCCAAGTAACCAAATGCCTACTTTGTTTGGCGCCAAGACTCTTATAAATATTAATCATTTTCGGATTCCAATCGCCCGCCCAGCCCATTTCGTAGCTATCGTACCAGCCTTTGTGTTGAATAAGCAAAGCACATTCATAAATCATAAAACTATCGATACCAAGTGCTTGATATTTAGGCACCACGCCAAATGCCAAGCCTGTTAATTTTTTACATTGACCCGTTTTTTTCATCCACAGCAAACGCAACTTTTCTATCAACCCAAACTTGCCATTAAAGTGTTTAAAATATTGATTAACGTCGGGGATATTGATAAACATTGCAATAGGTTCTTCTTTGTAATAAGCAAACCATACCATGCGTACATCCATAATTGGTTTCATGGTTTTAAAAAGTTTCAAAACCTGCTCGGGTGTTATTTCTTTAGCCTCGCCATGTTGCGCCCAAGCTGCATTGTACACAATGGCGAAATCGTTGGCATATTTTTCTAATTGATCAAGTGTAGCATGATGTGCGTCGTAGCCAGCTTTAGCTTTAAACTTTGCATGGCGCTCGGGAAAACGAGCCGGCAAAGGATCATCTACACCCATGGTATAAAAATATTGGTTGTAATAATTTTTAAACCCGTAGCCAGTAAATAAGGCTTGGTAGTATGGCGGATTATAAGCCATGCCATAAACAGGCTCACTATCAAAACCTGCCACCATTAAACCCCAGTTTTTATCTCTATCGCCAAAATTTACTGGGCCATCCATGGCTTCGCAGCCTTGGCTTTTTAACCAAGCTTTACCAGTATCAAATAATAAATTAGCTGCTGCTTGGTTATTGATACAATCGAAAAAGCCAACGCAACCTGTGGTAAAATCAGTACCTCTATTAACATAATGGCTATTAGTAAATGCTGCAATACGGCCAATAGTTTTGCTTGTTTCATCTACCAAAATCCAACGCTTGGTATCGCCGTATTTGTAATTTTTGTTTTTATGTCTGTCAAATACTTCCTTCACCTCATTGTCTAAAGGCCTTATGTAGTGTGGATTACCAGCTTGTAGGGTAGCATTAATTTGTAAAAATTCTTTCTCTAAACTAGCACTCGTAACTTCTAATATTTGCATACGAAACCTATTTATACAAATGTAGTGATTGAGGTAATAATTGTTTTAAGAAAGTGGGAATAAGCTATTGAACGATTCTACCTATTAAATGGCTTGCCAAACATTGTTTTAGACCATTATTATGATGATATGTTATAGAATGCCGTTGCTATAAAACAGAAACTTTTATAAGTTTTACAAACAATTGTATAACAATGATAGTTATTGACAGGTAGACATTTGCAATATAAAAAACAATGTTTCACTTCCAAGCTAACTATTACATATATGTCTAACGCCATCATACTTATTTCATCAAGTTTATTTATAGCTGTAGCCATTTATACGCGTAAGAGCAATCGCTATAACAAGCCATAACCTTACTATGCTTCTAATTTGCGGTTATGTATCCTTTTTTTCTTCATTTGCTTATAGTAGGAAGGCGATAAGCCTGTAATTTTTTTAAACTGTGTAGACAGGTGTGCAACACTGCTATAATTGAGCTGAAAGGCAATTTCAGTAAGGGTTAGTTGGTCGTACAGCAGCAATTCTTTTACACGCTCTATTTTGTTGGTGATAATAAATTGTTGAATGGTAATACCTTTTACCTCGGTAAATAAATTAGAGAGGTAGTTGTAATCGTAATCTACTTTTTCGCTGATGTAATGCGAATAATTAATAGCAGGTAATTCGTTCGAGAAATGAATCATTTCAACAATCACATTCTTTACTTTTTCTATCAAAATACTCTTCTTATCGTCTAATAATTCAAGTCCCGTTTTTTAATAAATTTTTCCTGAGTGTTTCGTGTTGTTCTGGTGTAATATCTGCTAATAATTCTACTGCACCTAAATCTACTACCACATGCGGCAAACCCATTTTCTGCAACTCCTCTTCTACCATTGCCTTGCAACGTACACTTACCATGTATTTAATGTATAACTTCATATTTCTGCACTACTATTTTATTTAGGCTAACACTTTTATTTGTGACCAAATACAGCTTCAAGTACTTTTATCATCAACCTCATATAACACTAAAACTGGGTTTACGTTAGCTTTATAGTAATGCGGTAAAAGCAAAATGAAATACAAAACTAGAGGGCGTTTAAAAGATAGACTTACATAATTACAAGTAAATATTACATAATTCACTGTTTTTTCTAAATGATGCAAACCAAATAGCAAAGGATACAATCACAAAAAGCATAAATCCTTCACAGTTGTTATACCATTGAGTTCAACAACTAAAACGCATAACATATTAGTATTCCTTTTACATTCGAAATACTCGCCAGAGCTTCGATGCAGTTTTTTTTCTTTCGATGAGCTCGCCAAAGCTTCGATGCAGTTGTTTTTTGTTTCGATTGGCTTTTTTTTCTTTCGATGTGATTGTTTTTTCCTTCGATTCACTCGCTAGAGTTTCGATGCAGTTGTTTTTTACTTCGATGCGCTCGCCAAAGCTTCTATGCAATTGTTTTTTTTTCGATGCGCTCGCTAGAGTTTCGATGAAGTTGTTTTTTCTTTCTATGCGCTCGCTAAAGCTTCGATGGGATTGTTTTTTCTTTCTATGCACTCGCCAGCGTTTCGATGTGGTTGTTTACATCTACTTTAAATAAACCGTAACGTAAAGAAGCAAATAAGATAGTATACTATATCAAACCCTTTATTGCTTCTTTGCTCTGTGGTTCATTATTGCTTCACATTTAGCCACCAACCATTAGCTGTATTAGCGAATTATTATCTTCTACAGGCCTACAAGTTAGACAGATACATTTTGCTACTTTGCCTAACTTTAAGCAATACTACCTTAATATGAAAGCCTTGTTTCTTTTAGTCACCCTTACATTTACTACCAAGTTATTAATAGCGCAACCAACGCATTATACGGTTGCCAATGCGCATTCACATAACGATTATGTAAACCCCCAACCCTTTACAACTGCCTATCAAGCCCAGTTTGGCTCTATGGAAGCCGATATTTTTTTATGGAACGATTCTCTTATTGTGGGGCATACCTTAAATGATATTAAGTACAAAAGAACCCTTGAGCAATTGTATCTCAATCCTTTGGCAAAGCAAGTAACAGCAAACAAAGGCTATCCTTATAAAGATACATCACGTCATTTGCAACTGCTGATAGATATTAAAACCCAAGCCGTTAACACATTGCAAAGCTTAATTCAGCATTTGGCAAAATATCCGCAACTCATTGCATCTAGCCATATACATATTGTTATTACTGGTAACCGACCAGAGGCAAATGCTTTTGTACAATACCCATCATTTATAATGTTTGATGGCAATATTGGTAGCGATTATAGTGAAGCAGCACTCAGTAAAATTGCCTTATTAAGCGATGATTTAACCAATTATACCAAGTGGAAAGGCAATGAGCCAATACCAGCCAAGGATAAAATGGTTGTAGATGCTTTGGTAACCAAAGTGCATAACCTACATAAAAACATCCGCTTTTGGGCTTCGCCAGATACGGAAATTGCTTGGCAGCAACTGATGCAAATGCATGTTGATTATATCAATACAGATAAAATAGAATTATTAGCAGCTTACCTAAATAAACAATAGTACAAGAGAGACAAAGGGCCTATGCTAACTTCTAAAAAGTGCTATTAGTACAACCATCATGATACAAATAGTAGTAGGTAAAACTGTGAAGATTACTATTTGTTGTGTATAGATTCGCTGTTTTACACAATGGTTCAAATCGTAAAATCATTGTTGCGCTACACTTTTCAATTTTCTTATGCTTATACGGCTTTACTAAACAATGGCTTTTCAGTACTCTGTTGTTGGCTGCGCAACAATCGTAAGTCGAACGCTTTACAAATGTTGCGGATAAAATGCTTACCCAACTCTGTAACCATTAAGCCTGTTTGATTCCATTGCACCAAGCCGTCGGCTGCTAATTTTTCCAGTTCAGGAAACGTAAATGTATTTAGTAATGGCATGTGTTTGCTATGAAACGCCGTACGACCATTACAACTGATGTTGAGGATATAGCGTTTAAATGCTACATCTTCTTCAGTTAAAAAAAAGCCTTTTACCACACTTAGTTGCCCTGAATGTATAGCCTGATAATAATCGTGGATAGTTTTGTGGTTTTGTGCAAAAGCAATGCCTGCATCACTAATGCTCGACACGCCCAAACCAAGCAACATGCCC
Organism: Parasediminibacterium paludis; assembly: GCF_042651445.1. Taxonomy (NCBI): domain Bacteria; kingdom Pseudomonadati; phylum Bacteroidota; class Chitinophagia; order Chitinophagales; family Chitinophagaceae; genus Parasediminibacterium; species Parasediminibacterium paludis. Next base: position 376,212 of record NZ_JBHSDC010000003.1, on the reverse strand, counting down.
GTATTTTGGGTAGTGTAGCCCATAAAATTGCGGTGTAGCTTGCCTTTCAATTTAGCAATGTATAAATCATCGTGTGGTAATGCAAAATGATCCATGCCAATATCTTGATAACCATTATCCGCAAATAGTTTTTTGCCAAGCTGATATAACTGCATTTTGGTATCGGTACTTGGCAAATCGTTTTCGTCAAATAAGCGTTGCCCTCTGCTTGTCCACGGCACGTGGGCATAACTATAAAAAGCCACACGGTCTGGCTGCAAGCTGATGGTTTGTAAAATGGTAGCTTCCATACTTTGCAGCGTTTGCTTAGGTAAGCCATAAATCAAATCAAAATTCACAGATTTGTAACCAATACGCCTAGCGGTTTCTGTGGCATGTTGTACATTTTCAAAAGGCTGTATGCGGTTGATAATGCGTTGCACTTCTGCATCATTATCTTGTACACCAAAGCTTACCCGCCTAAAACCAAGATGGTACAAGGTTTGCAAATGGGCTTCCGTGGTATTATTTGGGTGACCTTCAAAACTAAACTCATGGTCTGGATGAATAATGGCATCTTTAAAAATTTGCATCAACAATTTCTCTAAATTTTCAGGAGAAAAAAAGGTAGGCGTACCACCACCAATGTGCAATTCTCTAATCACTGGTTTTTCGGTCATTAATGCCAAATACAATTGCCATTCTTTAATAATAGCTAAGCTGTATTCATCTTCTACACCATGCTGTGTGGTTATTTTTTTGTTACAGCCACAATATGTACAAAGCGATTCGCAAAAAGGTAAATGCAAATACAAGCTAATGCCTTGCGTGCTATTAGTGATGCTAAATTGTTGCTGAAAAGTATGTTTCCATGCATTCACATCAATCCCTTCTTTCCAAAAAGGTACGGTAGGATAACTTGTATAGCGTGGCACAGCCACATTGTATTTGTTCAAAAGATCTAAACTTACCTGCATAGTGTATTATTATGCAGCAAAACTATCTTGGATGAGTGGTGCAGAATATGAGAAAGGTCAGTTTTAGAAATGATATTTAGTGTTCAGTCATTGCATTACTTACAATTGACGGCTGACCATTGACTTCTAATATTGGGCGGTGCTTAATAGCACCAAAGTGCAAGCTTCTATTGGCTCAATGCCATTGGCTTCAGCTAACATGGCCAATTCCTTATTTTCTGTACCTGGGTTAAAAATAAGTCGCTTTGGATGCAGTGATATAATATAATCGTAGTAAGCTGTTTGATTGGCAGGACTTAAATACAGCGTTACCGTATCTACATTGTCAATTGGTGGATGTTCAGTAATAATAGGCGTTGTGTCTATGATGCCCGCTTTAATACCAATGGCAGTAACAGGATGCTGGTGTGCGGCTAACTTTTGCGTAGCTAAAAAACTATATCGCTCAGGATTTTCTGAAGCACCAAGTACAACTGTATTTTTGGGCATACTTTAAAATTTGAGATGTAAGATTTATGATTTGAGATTTTCCTAATTGCAAATCTCAAATCATAAATTTCAAATTGTGCCTAATTTTCAAAAGTGCTATAGAAATATGGTGTTTTTGCTTCAAACTCAGCGCTACAAGTATCTACCATTTTATATACACGGGTAATACCAAGGGCTTTACGTTTTTCATACACTTGATCATCGTTGCAATTGCCTTGTAATACTTTCGCAATTTGTGCATCGCTAAAGCCATTTTTCTTTGCTTCTTTCAGTAAATCTTCTGGCAAGGTTTCTAAGCGATAATTAGCAATATCCTTTTCTATCACACATATCTTTTGTATTTGATACAAAAACCATCTGTCAATACCCGTAGCTTGGGCAATGCTTTTCACTGTACTACCTTGCATCAATGCATCTTTAATACGGAAAATTCTATCCCATTTTGGTGTTTTGATATACTCAACAATCTCCTCACTGCGCATCATGCTTTTACCATAATACCCCAAGCCGATTGCATCATTTTCTAAACTCACACAAGCTTTTTGTATCGCTTCGGTAAAGCTTCTACCAATACTCATTACCTCACCTACACTCTTCATTTGCAAGCCTAATGTATCGTTAGCACCTTTAAACTTATCAAAATTCCAGCGTGGTATTTTTACAATTACATAATCTAGCGCAGGCTCAAAATAGGCCGATGTTGTTTGTGTAATCTGATTTTTCAGTTCATCTAAGCTATAACCAATAGCTAGTTTTGCTGCAATTTTAGCAATTGGGTAACCAGTTGCTTTACTTGCCAAGGCAGAAGAACGGCTTACACGTGGGTTAATTTCCACAGCAATTAATTCTTCTGTTTCTGGGTTTTGTGCAAACTGTACATTACAACCGCCGTGGAAGTTTCCAATGCTACGCATCATCAACATGGCTTGGTTACGCATATCTTGAAAAGCAGTATCGCTCAAAGTCATTGCAGGCGCTACAGTAATACTATCACCCGTGTGCACCCCCATTGGATCAAGATTTTCGACAGTACAAATAATAACAACGTTATCGTTTTTATCACGCAATAATTCAAGTTCAAATTCTTTCCAGCCTAGTACCGCTTTTTCTACCAATACTTCGTGAATTGGTGATGCTTCCAAACCTCTTTTTAAAGCCGCATCAAGTTCCGTTTTATCGTGTACAAAGCCACCACCTGTACCACCAAGGGTAAATGATGGGCGAATGACCAAAGGAAAACCGATTTGTTGTGCAAACTCTTTCCCTTCCAAAAAGCTATTTGCCACATGGCTTGGTGCTACTTTCACACCTATTTTCATCATCAATTGGCGAAACTTCTCACGGTCTTCTGCTGTATCTATTGCTGCTACATCCACACCAATCATTCGGCAATTATATTTTTCCCAAATACCAAGCTCATCTACTTCTTTACACAAGTTCAAAGCCGTTTGACCACCCATAGTAGGCAAAACCGCATCAATCTTATTTTCAGCCAAAATACTTTCGATACTTTCTGGTGTTAATGGCAACAAATACACTTTATCTGCCATCATTGGGTCGGTCATAATAGTAGCAGGATTACTATTAATCAAAATCACTTCAATCCCCTCTTCACGTAAGCTACGAGCAGCTTGTGTACCAGAATAATCAAACTCACAAGCCTGACCAATAACAATGGGGCCAGAACCAATAATTAAAACCGACTTGATAGAATTGTCTTTGGGCATCTCTTATAGCGTGTTATGAATTCGTGTAATTGGTGCAATTCACTTCATCATTGTAAAAAAATTAAATTGTGCAAATGTAAGGGTGCGTAAGAAAAGAAATGGTCATAAATTTTCAAAAAAGCCATTATGGGGATAATAGTTTACTTTAGCCGCCTTGCAACAGCAAGCTAATAGTTGTAGTAGCAACAAATTCGCTCTCCTTCTGTTATCATTACATCAATACAAACACATTTTTTATGGCGGTATTAAAAGAAGGCAGCAAAGCCCCAGCATTTAAAGCAGTTGACCAAAACGGCAAAACCATTGCACTAAAAGACTTTATAGGTAAGAAAGTAATTTTATATTTTTATCCGAAAGACGACACACCAGGATGTACCGCACAAGCTTGCAACCTTAGAGATAATTATCAACTATTGCTTGACAAAGGTTTTGCAATTATTGGCGTAAGCACCGATAGCGTTAAAAGCCATAAAAAATTTGAGGAAAAATACCAATTACCGTTTTCTCTTGTTGCAGATGAAGACAAAAAAATTGTAGATGTGTACAATCTTTGGGGTGAGAAAAAATTTATGGGTAAAACTTATATGGGTACTACACGTACTACTTTTTTAATAGATGAGTTGGGCAAAATCAAAAAAATAATTAGCAAACCCGATACTAAAAATCATACAGAAGAAGTGCTAGCGGCTTGGGATGAAGCTTAATTTTCGCTAGTGCCATTTTTAAAGAGTTTTTCACAAAGGCATGTAATTGATTTGTCTTGGTGAAAAACTCTTTTTACTTTGTGGACAGCCTTAAATACACACCACATGAAACCACTACTACTGCTTTGTTTTTTTTGCGTTTGCTTTAATTACACCTTCTCGCAAAAAATAGATAAGAAACTTACAAAAGAGATTGCTGCCATTTTAAATGGCTTTAAAGGCAATGTAGGTGTGTACGTTCACGATTTAAACAGCAATAAAATGGTTGCCATAAACGCAGATAGTATTTTTCCTACAGCAAGTATGGTAAAAGTACCCATTTTAATAGGCACAATGGATAAAATGCACAAAGGCGAACTGAGTTATCACCAAACCCTTACTTATAAAGACAGTTTATTATACGCAGGTTCGGATATTCTTGGGTCGTTTAAAAACAATGAACCCATTGAGTTAAGTAAAGTTATATTGTTAATGCTTTCTACAAGTGATAATACAGCAAGCCTTTGGCTACAAAGCTTAGCAGGTGGCGGCAAGCGCATTAATGAGATAATGGATAGTCTTGGTATGACTACAACTCGTGTGAATAGCAGAACACCTAGCAGAGAAGCCAATAGAACAGCCTTTGGTTGGGGGCAAACTAGCCCCAAAGAAATGGCCACTTTACTAGAAATGATTGTTAACCACCAAATTATCAGCGATAGCGCTAGTGAAAAAATGTTGCGCTTGTTAGGTAGAAATTATTGGGATGAGCAAGCCATATCACAAATTCCTGCAGATGTATTTGTAGCTAGTAAAAACGGGGCTGTCAATGCAAGTAGAAGCGAGGTGATGTTTGTAAATGGCAAACGTGCTAAATATATTTTTTGTATTTGCACCAAAAACAATACTGACGAAAGTTGGAACACTAACAATGAAGCTTGGGTAATGACCAAAAAAATATCTGCTCTACTGTGGCAGAAATACAAATAACAATTTAGAACTACAGATAGGCAATATGCAACAATCAGCATTTACCAAGAAGCTAATGCATTGGAACGAGGTAGACAACAACCGTCCCATGCCTTGGAAAGGTGAAACAGACCCTTATAAAATTTGGCTCAGCGAAATTATTTTACAGCAAACGCAGGTAAAGCAAGGCTGGGGTTATTATGAACGGTTTATTAGCAACTTCCCTACTGTGCAAGATTTAGCCGCAGCAAAAGATGAAGCAGTGTTTAAATTGTGGGAAGGCTTGGGCTACTATAACCGTTGCAAAAACTTACTCACTTCTGCAAGATTTATTACTAAAGAATTAAATGGTAAATTTCCCAATACCTACGACGACATTGTAGGATTAAAAGGTGTAGGCCCATACACAGCCGCAGCTATAGCTTCATTTGCATTTAATCTGCCGTATGCTGTGGTTGATGGTAATGTGTTTAGAGTTTTGGCAAGAGTATTTGGTATAGATACTGCCATTGATAGCACTAAGGGTAAACAACAATTTACCAAATTGGCCAATAAAGTATTAGATACTAATCAGCCGGGTATTTACAACCAAGCCATTATGGATTTTGGCGCTACTATGTGCAAACCATTTGCACCGCAATGCCATATTTGTCCCTTACAAAGTACCTGTGTAGGTTATCAAAAAGGAAGTGTGAATTTACTGCCTATTAAAGAGAAGGTGCTGACAAAGAAAAGCCGTTGGCTATATTATTTCGTCATAGAATGTGGGGGCAAAACTTTGGTACACAAACGTACCGCCAACGACATTTGGCAAAGCCTGTATGAATTTTATGTATTGGAAGCAAATGAGCAACAAGATTGGACGAAGACACAAGTACAACAATGGTTTCAGCAGCAGTTAAATGTATCAGACGTAGCTTTAATTAGTGTATCGCCTTTACAAAAACAGCAGCTAACACACCAATTAATTAAAGGTCAATTTATAAGCGTGAAAATAGATGCCATACCTAAAACATTGGCACATTACGAATGGGTAAACAATAGCGATATACATACATTGGCTTTTCCAAAATTCATTAACCAATATTTAGAAACGCCTACCGCACAAGGGCAATTATTTTAAAACAACACATTGCTGTAAGCTTCTATTTTATCAAAAACAGCTTTTGCGAATGGGCAAAGTGGCATAATCTTTACGTGCTTTTCACGGGCAAATTCAACTGCTTTGTGTACCAATTGCTTTCCAATACCTTTACCACCAAGCGTTTCGCTTACTTCCGTATGATCGATGATGAACTTACTTGTACCTGCCCACACGTAAGTCATTTCGGCTAAAATGGTATCACCTTCTTGAATGTAGAATGCCCCTTTTTTGCCATCATCTTTTTGTAAAATATCCATAACGCAATTGATTATTTTGATGAAACGAGATACTACAAAGCAGCAATAATCGCTTGTTGAATAGCTACAAATTCTTCTTTACTAAAACTCAATTTTTTATTGCCCAAATTCACATCATCAGGTGCATCTGTAGGTATTAAGTGTACATGTGCATGTGGCACTTCTAAACCAACGGTTATCATATTTACACGATTGCAAGGAAAGACTTTTTCAATAGCATGTGCAATAGGTTTTGCAAATAATAGCAGTTCAGATAAATAGATATCAGGTACATCAAAAATTTTATCTACTTCTATTTTAGGCACCACCAACACATGCCCTTTTTTTACAGGAAAAATATCTAGAAAAGCGATGAATTGCTCGTTTTCTGCGACTTTATAAGCAGGTATTTCGCTAGCAATTATTTTAGAGAAGATAGTCATAGTTGTGAGTAGTGAGTTGTCAATAGTGAATAAAAAGTTATTGATTATTTATTCGAACTCGTAGCCAATATCTCTTCTGTAATTCATGCCTTCAAAATGAATAGTTGCCAATACCGCCTTCGATTTTTCTACTGCGGCTTTAATGCTTTCACCAGAAGCAGTAACCGTTAGTACACGACCACCATTGGTCACCACGCCTTGTTCGGTTTGTTTAGTTCCTGCATGAAACACCATTGCACTATTATCTAGGTTTTTATGACTAAAAGTTATCAGTTTCCCCTTTTCATAATCACCAGGATAGCCACCGCTTACAGCCATTACTGTGGCAAAATAGTCTTCTTTAAAATTAATATTCGCATCTTCTAAAGTGCCGTTATCCATAGCTGCGAATAAACTTAACAAATCAGTATCTAATCTTGCTAAAACCACTTCAGTTTCAGGATCACCCATTCTACAATTGTATTCAATTACTTTAGGCGTGCCGTCGCAATTCATTAAACCAAAAAAGATGAAACCATTGTACACCAAACCTTCTTGTTGCAAGCCTTTTACGGTAGGCAGAATAATAGTTTCTTCTACTTGTTGCATAAATAACTCATCCATAAAAGGTACAGGTGTTACGCAACCCATACCACCAGTATTTAAACCTGTATCGCCTTCACCAATGCGTTTATAATCTTTTGCATGGCCAATAATTTGATAGTCGGTACCATTGGTTAATACAAACACACTTACCTCTATGCCTTCTAAAAATTCTTCAATTACTACTTTGCTGCTTGCATCACCAAACTGCTGATTGATAATCATATTTTCAAATACTTCCAAGGCGTCAGCATGCGTTTCGCTTATCACCACACCTTTACCAGCAGCTAAACCATCTGCTTTTAAAACAATCGGCAAACTATGATTGGTAATATATCGCTTACCTTCTTCAAAATTATCTTTCGTAAATTCGGCATATGCAGCGGTAGGAATATTGTGCCTTTGCATAAACTTTTTAGAAAAGGCTTTGCTACCTTCTAATTGCGCAGCCGCAGCTGAAGGCCCAACCACAAAACCTTTCCACACATCTTTTGATGCTTCCATAAAGTCATAAATACCTTTTACCAAAGGCTCTTCAGGACCAACTACCAGTACATCTATCTTATTATCAATACAAAAAGTTTTAATCGCTTCAAAGTCGGTGATGCCAAGATTTACATTAGTACCAAATTGCTGCGTACCAGCATTACCAGGTGCTATAAATAGTTGATTACAATGGTGACTTTGAGAAATTTTCCAGGCCAATGCATGTTCACGACCGCCACTACCAAGTATTAAAATATTCATATTGTTAGGTTAGTTCAATACAAAAGTAAACCCTGCTTTTGAGAAGAAGTTTTGTTGTTAGGATTTTGTTTGAAATTAATTCCTATTTTCAGCGATATTTTATAAAACCAACTCAAAATCATTTATGAACGATTCTGTAGTGCAAAAAGGTCACCCAAAAGGGCTATATGTTTTGTTTGCCACTGAAATGTGGGAACGCTTTAACTACTATGGCATGCGTGCCATTTTAATTTTGTTTATGACAAAAGCCTTGCTATTTGACAAAGCTTTTGCATCAAACTTATATGGTAGTTACACTGGTTTGGTATATTTAACACCCTTGCTAGGCGGTTATATTGCCGATAGATATTGGGGCAATCATCGCTCTATAATTACGGGTGGTTTGGTAATGGCATTAGGTGAATTTGTGTTATTTTTCTGTAGCAGTGTGTATCACAGCGCACCCCAATTATCTTCAATTTTATTTTTCACTGGTTTAGGTTTAATGATTGCAGGTAATGGCTTTTTTAAACCGAATATTTCGTCTTTAGTTGGGCAATTATACCCAGATAAAGACAACAGAAAAGATGCCGCATACACTATTTTCTATATGGGTATTAATGTGGGTGGCGCTTTGGGGCCTTTTGTATGTGGGCTAGTTGGTGACACCGGCAACCCAGTAGATTTTAAATGGTCATTTTTAGTAGGGGGTATTGGTATGCTTTTGAGCGTATTGGTACAAATGGCTTTTCATCACAAATATGTAAAAGGCCCAACTGGCAAAGTATTGGGACTTGAGCCCGAATCTGCACCTAAAAATGCCACGAATCCCATTGTGGTTTTTGGCGGATTATTACTATTATCGCTAATAACTGTAGCTTTAATTTACATTGATGCCAAAGTATTTAACTACTTGTTTTATTTACTAATCGCTTGTATTTTATTAATTGCTTTTATTGTATTTACCGATAAAGGTTTATCGTCGGCAGAAAAATCTAAAGTATCGGTAATTTTCATTGTATCGTTCTTCGTTATTTTCTTTTGGAGTGCTTTTGAACAAGCAGGTGCGTCATTAACCTTTTTTGCCGATGAACAAACAGATAGGCATCTAGGATTAACTATACCAATTATTTTAGTCCAAATAGTGTCTATTGCAATTCTTTTAGGCTGCTTTTATCTATATAGAAGTATTCAAAAAAGTTTATCAAACGATTTTGATAAAAGATTAAGAATAACCGCTAATTCTCTAATCGCTATTCTAGGTATTGCAATTTTGGTTTCTAATATTTCAATTTTACAAAGCGGAAAAAAAGTTATAGACCTAAATCAGATTCCAGCAAGCTTTTTCCAATCTTTAAACTCTGTATTCGTAGTATCCTTTGCGCCAATTTTTGCTTGGCTATGGTTAAAGTTGGGCAAAAAAGAACCTTCATCGCCTACTAAAATGGCTTTGGGTTTGTTACTATTAGCCATTGGCTATTTATGGATTGCTTTTGGTGTAAACAATGTAGCACCTGGTATTAAAGTAAGTATGATTTGGTTAACGGGCATGTATGCGTTACACACTTGTGGTGAGCTTTGTTTGTCGCCAATTGGTATGTCTTTGGTCAATCAATTAGCACCATTAAAATTCGCCTCTATGTTAATGGCAGTATGGTTTACGGCCAATGCCTTTGCCAATAAATTTGCAGGTGTATTAAGTAGTTTATATCCAGATAAAACGCCAACATCGTTTCTCGGAATTTATCAAATGAACAACCTTTATGACTTCTTTATGCTCTTCGTGGTTATGGCAGGTGTAGCTTCGCTAATTTTATTTCTATTAACTAAAAAACTTCAAACCATGATGAAAGCCTAACAAACTTTTATCATAACTAACCATTAATCAATCGCCCCCATTTGCAGTTGCAAATGGGGGCGATTGATATTATATATTATTGCAATTTTAAAACATTTCTATAGCCCAAGTTCTTGTAAATATTTCGTTAGGTGCAAGTGTATTGATGCCTTCTTTCTCTATCAATTGGCTTGTGGTGGCAACATTATCGGCAATGCCACACCAAGGTTCAATACATACAAAGTCAGCATTCTTAGCAGCCCAAATACCCATATATGGAAAATCTTGGTAACTGTAAGTTAAGCCATGACTGTTTTTGTTATTTAAGATTGAAATAGCGGTAGATTTTAATTCTTTAAATACCAACGCATCTTTATAAAACAAGGCTTTGTTTAAAGGTAATTTATTGGAATTTTCTAAATATGGCATTGGTTCTAATTCTACCAATCCGTCAGCAGTTAATGGATAAATACCCGCATTTTCAGTTGTATTAAATGCTAAATAGTAATCCTCATAAACATCACCTTGTACCAATGGTACTTTAAAAGCAGGATGCGCACCTACCGAAAAATACATCGTGCCAGTATTAGGATTTTTCACAGTATAAGTAACAGATAGTTGATTGCCTTCAATAGCATAAGTAATAGAAAACAAAAATTGGAATGGATATTTTTTTAATGTTTCTTCTGTTGCCTTAATTGCAAATGTAGCGGTGTGATTGGTTTGGTCACTTACTTCAAACGTCATTTCTCTTGCAAAACCATGACGTCCCATCGCATACATTTTGTCTTCAAATTCGTAGCTACCATTTTTCAAGCCGCCAACTATTGGGAACAAGGTTGGGCTCTTTTTCCCCCAAAATTCAGGATTACCATCCCACAAATATTCAAGCCCAGTTTGTTTGTTATAAATACTTTGTAATTCGGCACCCTCAGGTGTAATGTTTACCTGTAAGTGCTCATTAGTTAAGGTTACCATGAGTAAGGATTTTTTTGGATTATAAACATTACGCCTCAGTCTCTTCCAATCTTTCATCTACACTATTGGCGATAAATCTTGCACTTATTTTCTTCAAAGGATTTCTTCTAGCATCAGCATAACCATTTCTGCGTCTATAAATATCTACGGCTTCAAACGTTGCTGCCAAAAACGAGCTTGCATCGGCTCTGTCTTTACCAGCAATATCAAAGGCTGTGCCGTGATCTGGACTTGTGCGTATACCTTCAATACCTGCGGTAAAGTTGACACCCTCACCGTAAGCCAGCGATTTAAAAGGAATCAATCCTTGGTCGTGGTACATCGCTAGTACACCGTCAAATTTCTCATGCAAACCTCTCGCAAAAAACGCATCGGCACTATATGGCCCAAATACCATCATGTGATACTTAGCATCTTTGATAGCATATTTTATTACTGTTTCTTCCTCATTACCTATCAACCCTTCATCGCCAGCATGTGGGTTTAAGCCCAACACGGCAATTTTCGGTTTCTCTATGCCAAAGTCTTTTAGCAAACTACTATGCATCATTTTCAGCTTACTCAAAATGGCGTCCTTAGTGATGTGCTTACTTATCTCAGATACAGGCACATGTTCTGTTACTAGTCCCACACGCATATTATCAGCCACCATAAACATCAAAATATCATTCACACCAAACATTTCTTTTAAGTAAGGCGTATGACCGCTATGCTTAAACGTATCTGATTGTATATTTTTCTTATGAATAGGAGCAGTTACCAAAGCATGAATCTGTTTGTCTTTCAAGGCTAGTGTAGCTTGTTCAAGCGATATAAGTGCATATTTACCCCCCAATTCGTTCAGTTGACCAGGTACAATGGCTACTTCTTCATCCCAACAGTTAAACACGTTTACTTGCTTGTGACTCAGTTTGTTCAACTCTTTGGTTGAATGATAGCTAAAATTAATGTCGGGCAAGCCCTTCCTGTAGAAATTAATGCTTTTATTACTAGCAAACACCACAGGTGTACAGATGTCCACAATCCGGGGGTCGCTCAATGCTTTAATAATTAATTCTATACCAATACCATTCAAATCACCACAAGTAAAACCCACAATTGGCTTTTGCAATTCGTAATTCATACACAAAATGTTAAAGTGTAAATGTAGGGAAGTTTAAGGGTTTTAGCCAGTACGTTATAGCTTAAATGCAATAGCTTTCTTCATGTGACCAGCTTTGGTACTACTATGATACTTTTCTTGCGTCGCACACTTGAACGCTTTGTTCATTATGGAGCTTTTATCATAGCGTAGCAAGCATTATATAAAAATAAAGCATTTTAAAAATAGATTTTGGAATCAGCGTTACAAAAATGAAACATCATTAAATGATTATCAATTTAAATATTTACTAACCTAAGATGAGTATATTGCCAACCGCTAATTTATCACATCATTACATTAGCCCTACCTTTGCAAAAATTTATTTTAATGAAACAATTTTTTCTATCAATTGCCTTTATCACTGCGCTAGCAGCTTGTAATAAAGGCAAAAACAGCTATACAATCACGGGCAAGCTAAGCAATTTAAAATCTGGTAATGCGGTGATTCTTCAAAAATGGGCTAAGGAAGATAAAAGCGATACCGCTTATGCCGATAAAGATGGCAAATTTACATTTACAGGTAGCGTAGCAGAACCGACTCCTGCATCACTAGTAATAGCAAGTACGGGGCAAGGCCTATCATCGCCTACCATTTTATTTTTAGAAAAAGGGACAATTACAATTGGTGGTACTACAGAAGGGATCAATGGCCTTATTGTAACTGGTGGTACTAGCAACCAAGAAAACAACACCATACAAAATATTCTTAAAAGCTATTATTCGCAAATGAAGCCATTGGGCGATTCTTTACAAGCCAAAATGGCTAATAAAGATACTGCAAATACGCAACCACTGGAAGCGCGGTATATGCAACTTGAGCAAAACCAAAACAACGAAGTGATGCGCTTTATAGAGTCTAACACCAAAAGCTATGTCGCTACGTTTTATGCCTATTTGTTCTTCAATAATTCTAATAATGCGGTTGCTATTGATGGTGTTTATAGCAAACTTGACAAAACAATTCAAAGCAGTTATTTTGGCTCTAAACTCAAAGAAATAAGCGATCGTATCAAATCTGCTGATGTAATTGGCAAGCCCGCACCAGATTTTACGCTACAAACACCTGATAACCAATCCGTAAGTTTATCATCATTAAAAGGCAAATATGTGTTGGTAGATTTTTGGGCTAGTTGGTGTGGCCCTTGCAGAAAAGAAAACCCGAATGTTGTAAAAGCGTTTAATCAATTTAAAGATAAAAACTTCACCATTTTAGGAGTAAGTTTAGATGAAGACAAAACCGCATGGCAAGCTGCAATTGCAAAAGATAAATTGACTTGGACACATGTAAGTGACCTGAAGGGTTGGCAAAGTGGGGTTGCTGCATTATATCATGTAGAAAGTATTCCTGCAAATTTTCTCCTCGATAAAGAGGGTAAAATAGTGGCCAAAGACTTAAGAGGCGAAGATTTAATCAACACATTAAATAGTCTTATCAAATAGTTTTGTTTAATGATATTAAAAAGGGAAGCATGATGGCTTCCTTTTTAATATCATTTATTTGCTTTGCTTTAATCGTTCATCATTTAATGCATCCTCCTGAATATATCGGTTGTAATTAAATATTCTGTATACAGCCCAATGTTCGGTTTCAAACATAATTTCTGGTGAGAATTTCTCTTGCAATAACATTTGCTTAAAATTATATGCGTTTAGTACGCTAAAAGTTTTTAAGACATTGTTGTTTTTAGCAATTAGTACAAATCGTGTCCCCGCTATCGGATTTTCTACTAATGTTAAAAAGTTCTTGTTTAAAGGTAGTACTACACCATTTAAATCTTTTAAATGCGCTATTACTTTGAAGGCCGCGGCATCATCAATTAATACTTTATTTTCTTTGGTAGCAATGGAAGAAACATACGCTGCAATTTCAAACTCTTCATTAATAGTTTTTGTACCAAGCCAGTTTTTGTAATCTTTAATTGACATGTAGAAAGTGCTTTCTTCCGCATCATCGGTATTTTTAAAATAATATATACCTGTAAATACATTCAGCAAAGCCACAGAAAACACTAAAAACCACGTTACTTTTTTACTATACTTTCTACCGCCATAAATAGTCAGGCCAAGCAAGCCAAGTATTAAAAAAATCAGGTAATACTCAATAGTAAAATTGTATTGCAGATTGATAACTAAAATAGAAATCAAGATAAAAGGTGCTAATAGCGTCAACAACTCGTATAATTTGCCTCGATAATAGAAGAATGCAAGTATTAGCAATGGATTTAACAATAATACATAAGCTTGAAATATCAACTGCGATTGTCGGGTTACATTCTTAGCATTACCGTTACTAATTACCTCACCAATAGGTACATTACCTATTACGTGCCAATTAGCGTATTGGCTAGTTAAAAAATATGTTGAGTTACCAGCATGTGTTTGGTTTAACACTTGAAACAAGAAAATCGCACCAAAAGGCAGCAGGAAAATGATAATATAGATAGCAACGGTTCTATTGGCAAGTTTTCTACGCTGAGAAACGTTATTTACTGATTGGAAATATTGTAGAATAGCGGGTTGTTCTTTATTAATTTTTAACCCTTCTAAAGATACCAAAACGATAAACGGGAAGAAGGCTAGCAATAACCATAGGAAGTTATAATCACAGAAAATTAAACATGACAAATAGATACTTGCCATCGACAAGTAAAAGGTTGTTTGCGTTTGGTAGTAACGAAACAGGCTCCTAAACACTAAATAAAAGCAAATTAAAATTGCTGCTACACCTCTACCAGAAATAGCTGCGTATATCAAGCCTGGATGCAAAAAAAACAACAATGTTATAACTGGCACATAAACTATAGCAGGTATTTTAGACGAATGCTTAAAATCATTAATAATAATATAAAATAAGGCAGTTGTAATAGCTATTGATGCTAAAATAGGCGCAAAAAGATATCCAAAAGGCGTAAATATTAATGATGATAAAAATACCAAACTTGGAAAAGTAGTACCAAGCGTTAGCAGATTACCTTCATCGCTTTCGAATAATACCTTTAGCTTTTCGGCAATAAACAAATTTTCTGAATGTTCATAACCAGTACGATGCAATATCCACGACATAATGAGATAGTACATTAGCAAGGCCAATGCAAGTACACCATTAATATATTTTTCAGCTATTTTCTTCATTCAATTTAATCGTGTGTTACTACCTGACTGGTAGAAGATAATTTACTTAAGCCATGGTTGGTTTTTTCCCAATAGAACGGTTTTGTAATTAACTGCCATAAGCCCTTGTAAGCTGCCCTAGAATGCATTAACCAATAGATAGGATTTAATGCCGAAAAAAGAATCAGCTCATAATATCTTCTTTTAAATACGGCCAACATATTAACATAAATCATTAATACATTGCCTGCAATGAAATTGAAGATAGAAATATACAATACCCAGTCTGGGAATAACTTATTTACAAAAGTCCACTTGAAAATTAAATACATGGCAAAAAAGCCAAGCAATATTGGATATAATAAAAACGTAAAAGAGGTACCACCAATGAAAAAGTTGAATCCAAAAAAACCTTTCCAGCCAACTCTTCTTACAAGTTTGGCAGGGTTGCGCATGTGCACGAGATATGTTTGCATATACCCTTTAATCCAACGACTTCTTTGGCGTATCCAGTTAAAAAACTCATTGTTTGCTTCTTCAAGCGTGGTACTGTTTACCACCCCAACTTTTAAACCTTTATCATATACGCGTAATCCCAAATCGGCGTCTTCTGTTACGTTAAAAGGATCCCACGCACCTAATTCGATTAATTTTTTTAATTTAAAATGATTAGAAGTACCACCCAATGGAATTGGAATATCCATGGTTTCTAGTCCAGTAAGCATATAATCAAACCAATAAGAATATTCTAAAGTGAACATTCTCGTTAGTAAGTTTTCATTTTTATTGAAATAGTTTAATGCCCCTTGCAATACAACAAACTCTTCGGGTAATTTCCTGAACTGACAAACCACTTTCTTCAATTGGTCAGAATCAGGAACATCTTCCGCGTCATAAATAGCTAAATACTCACCGCGAGAAAAGTGTAGGCCATAATTACAAGCCTTAGGCTTGGTTTGTGGCTGGTGTGCAGGGCAAACAATTACTTCAAAATTGGCGGGAAAATCTAGATTTCGCACCGCATTTAGCGTCTTATCATCAACCTCCTCAATCAACAATTTTACATCTAGTTTCGCTTGCGGATAATCTAAGCTACGCAAGTTCCAAATTAACTTACGTATCAATTTATCCTCTTTAAAAACAGGTAATAATATTGTATAAACAGGTAATGTAGCTTCGTTTACATTCTTAATTTCCTCTTTTGAAACCACCTCGTGTAATTCCGATTTTGAACCCGTGAGTGCCAAATACAATTTAAATAATATAGAAAAAAGAAAAAAGACGCTAGAAAAAAGGTTGATGGCTATAAAAGTGGGCTTAAAGAATAGAATAAGTAACACAACTGTTAAACCAATAAAGCCAAACAAAAAGTACAATTGACTATCAGTAAATGTTATCAAACCAGAGCTGTCTGGATCTTTTTTCATTAAGCTAAATACGGCCTCCTTTACAAAAAAACCACCTCGCATCGTATGCGCCATCCAAGTAATATCCAAGTCGGATGTGGCCACAAATTTTAGTGGACATTTAAATTTTACAGTTAAGCTAACCGCAAGCTTTTCGTCAAAAGGATCAGCAACTGCAATTAAAAGTTCACCTGTAGGTAATTTGCGCAGCGGTAGATATAAAAAGGAGTTCATATGGGACACCTCACATTCTTCAATATAAGATTTGTCCATTTCCTCGCTTCTTACGTCTATTAGTTCGTAGCCTTCTTTGGCAAGAAATGCTACATATTCTTTACGTTGCAAAAAACCAAAATTCAAGGCAGCTTTAATAGGTGCATAGCTGTATGTATCAGCTATGTCACCTACTGCTATCAGCTTGTCTTCAGCAAATACTGCAGCCTCATTCATTTTATGTAGTACACAACGATTCATTATAACGGCGGCTTAGTATGGGTTGAGACTAAAGTTCTTTAAACGTTTCTTGAGATTCTTTTACTTTATTTCTTACAAAGAAGAAAGCTAATAATACCAATACTAATAAACCTATTAGAATGAACCATTTGAATTTCTCCCAGAAAATTGCAAAACCATTTTTTTCACCTTTATAACTAACAATGTCATTCCCTTCTGGTGCTTTGAAGAAAGAGTTGCTTTTTCCATTACTTTGAGCGATACATACGTTACTCTCAATTTCAGTAAGCTGTGTGCTAAAGTTTTTAATCACGCTTTCAAAAGCAACTTTACTTGCACTATCGCCACCAGTTGCAGTAATTAATAAAATGGTACTACCTTTTTCTCTAAATATTTGTGCAATGCCGCTATTTGAAAAGTCATTAATAGAATATTCGTTGGTCTTACCATCCTTGTCTTTATATAGCTGAAAATCCTTATTAAATTGTAATGGCAGTTGCGTAAATTTCTTTACAAAATTATCTTCTCTGTTTACCAATGCAATGATGTTGTAGCCTTTTAAATCATCCAAATTTATTTTATCAGAAGATACTAATGGTGGTACAATTAATCTATTGTAATTTGGATTGAAAGGAGCGTTTAATTGATAAAACAATTCGCCTATTGAAGAAGATAAATTTGAGTTGTATAATGATGGTGATACAACAATTTTGGTAGGAACTTTTCTAAATTCAGCAGGGAAATTGAAGAAACTATAAAATCTGTTTTCTTTTTCGCCAGAGAATGTTAATATAGAAGTTTTAGTATTTACAAAAGCGAAAAAGTTACTAAAACCATCTTTACAAATATTCGTACCTGGATGAAAACGATATTCAACTTCTAAAGTATTGAATTTACTCAACATGTATGGCTTTAGATCAATATCTTCAATAAAATTGCTTCTATTCATCAAATTAGCATTATACACTAAGTTTTGATTTAAATAGATATTTAAGAACCCTCTATCATCTGGTTTTAATA
This sequence comes from Parasediminibacterium paludis, assembly GCF_042651445.1. Taxonomy (NCBI): domain Bacteria; kingdom Pseudomonadati; phylum Bacteroidota; class Chitinophagia; order Chitinophagales; family Chitinophagaceae; genus Parasediminibacterium; species Parasediminibacterium paludis. Next base: position 358,308 of record NZ_JBHSDC010000003.1, on the reverse strand, counting down.
CTGAGAAATAACTTTCTAGGTGAAAAGTTAATTTACTTGGTATAGCGTTAAACTCTGTTAAAGAGAATACATATTTTGATTTTAAAGAACCAATACCTTCTAATAAACCAGGTGTACCGCCAAGACTTTCTAATGAAGTAATTAATGGTGATTGATTATCAACAGCAGCATAGCTTGGTACTGCTTCGTCAATAAGCACTTTCTCCGAGAAAGAACTACTTAAACGTCTGTTACTAGCCAATGTATTAATAGCTTTTCGATAACCTTCCGCATCAGCACCAGTTACCACCAATACTGTTCTCTCACCTAAACCAGTATTTACTCTTGCTAAAGCAATTAAACCTTGTTTAGCGCTAAGAGATGGAATTACCTGTCTTACTGTGTATGGTAATTTGTCTACCAAACCTGTTAAAATGCCTTGGGGTAATGAATCTTGTGGGCTATAAATACCTGTATAAACTTTTTTGTTACTAGTCGTTTGCTTTAAAATGGTATAAACGATACCACCTGCTGCTAAGTCATCCAAATCAGCAGTTGCTGGTGAATACACAGAAGAAAACTCCTGGATCCACTCTTTCAAGCTTCTTTGATAAGCCGAACCAATCTGACCAACAGCATTAAGATGGGATGAGTTTTTGATATTTAACCACACAGCTGCATTATCAATATCTTTACAGTATTCATCACCTATGCTCATTTTAGCAGCTACTTTAAGCTTAATAAAACGACCATCCGGTTGCAAATATTGAGAATCTAGAGGTACTTCAATTGTAATAATTGAATCGTTAGGCGTTACTTGTACACGGGTTGTTTTTACAGTAATATCTTTTAAACTTACAATTACAAACGAGTTGTTTGGGTTTAATACCTGAGACGCAGCTATGCGTAATACTAATTTACTTTGATTAACATTGTCATCTGGCTTTATCTTAATAAAGTAACTTACAGAGCCCGTAATACCTTGAATAGATACATCATCGTATCCCATGGATTCGAATGTTCGGACTGACTGTGCACTAATCGCACTAATAAATAAAAAGAATAGAGCCGATAGCAAAAATTTCGCTTTCATATTGTGTTCTGTTTACGGGATAAGATTAAATTCCAAACGGTAAAAGTTACCGATGCTTTCTTCGCTGTTGTAGGTGATTTTACCACCCATTTGCTCAGTTAATTTTTTTACTACAGAAAAGCCCAAGGCTGATTGTGTAGCAGTTTGTTGTGTATGATTGATATTTTCTAAATTATTAAACAATTGGTTAAGTTTTTCCATACCAATCAACTTGCCTTTATTGGTAATTTCAAGTATGGCTTTGCTGTCGCGCTTATAAGTATAAATCGCTATTAACGAATTACTCTGTGCATATCGTATGACGTTAGCAAAAAGTTTATCAATTATTTGCTCTAGGAATGCTTTATCTACTTTTAATAGCAATGGTGAAGCGTCGATATTTAGCAATAATTTTATCTGCTTCATTTGCGCAGCATTATTAAGGCTAGAAACCGCAGTTTCAACAGCAGCACCTAAATTAACTTCCTCTGTTTCGTAAGCAATTTTGGTATTGTCGGTTTCAGCAGAATTAGCCAATTTATCCGCCAAATATTTTAGTTTATCATTACCTACGCTAATATAACTCAAAATTTCTTTTTGCTCACTTGTAAGATTACTACTAGAATTTTTTAGCATATCAAGCGACATTTGGATAGAACCCGTGAAATTTCCAAAGTCGTGCATCATCATGTTTAACGTATTGTAACGATAGTCACTCAGCTTTTGCAACTTCTTATTAATGCCTTCAATTTCTCTTTTTTGATCAATAATTTTTTCAGATTGTTCAATCAATTGATTATTCGCATTTTCAATTAAAATACTTTTTTCAGTTTCTCTAGTAATTAATAAATAGCGATTATATGTAATTAAACATGAGAAAAAAGCAATAACAAAAAATGCGCCACCGCCGTTAACTACCATGGTATCGTACCCATCTGTTTTATTAAATATTTCAAAACAAATTACCAAAGCAATAATACCCAAGGCCAATTGCAATATAGAGTAAACTGGTTTCCAAAAAATTGTGATGTTAAATAATAATACTACAATACCAAATAGCAAAAAGTAAGGTAACATGTGAGTGGGCGATACTATTGCACAAATACCACCGTTTAATACCATATTAATACCGCCAAAAACGGAAGCAGTTTTGTAGTAGGGCCATTTCGATTTACTACCAAATAAGTACACAACATAAGTAAAAATGGCAACTATTAATCTTATAAATAATAAGTTAACCCAATCATGAGGTAAAAAAATATAATCCAAAAGCCAAAAAATAGGTAAAGAAAATATTAGAGACCAATGTACTACATTGGCATAATATTTTCCTTTGACCATGAGTTCGGAGTTTAACTCAGATTGGTCTATATTTACATTAGAAAGTTTATAGTCGTTTACCATATAATATACTCTACAGTACTAAATTCAAATTTGCGTGAAAATAGATTTTAAATACTTCAAACTTACAGTACTATTTGCCATTTTAAATATTTCATCTTCACTTTTTGCTAACACTGTGGATAAGTACAAAACAACGAATATTCAATATCAACAAATACCCCTGAACCTAGGGGGCGGCGTCAATCTTTCTCTACTGGAACATACTTGGGAAAATCCGGCTGATTTATTAAATAGTAATCTAGAAATTAAGTTAAAACAAATTAAAAATAGTGGCTTTAAAACGGTACGCTTGCCAGTTGCATTTGATATGTTTCTACAACCAAACTCATCTAATTTTCAAATACAATTAATAGATAAATTAGGTGATACTTACAACAAATGTAGAGCATTTGGATTAAATCTAATTATCACTTATCACTACGGAAAAGTATATTATGGCAGTACCAATCGCTTCTCAGAACGTGATAGAATTTTGTGGATGTGGAAACAAATACAAAATAAATTTAGAGGCATGGGCTATACCGATATATTTTTTGAACTATACAACGAACCCACTGAAGAACGCAGTGCCTGGAAAGATGATGTCACGTTTTTGGTAAATGGCCTTCGCTGGGAAGATAAAGAACGTATCTATATTATTGGTGGTACAAATTATAATAATGCCGACGAATTGCTAGACTTAGGCAAGTTAAGTGATGATAAAATTTTATATACCATCCATTTTTACGAACCCTATTTATTTACCCACCAAGGCGCTGAATGGGCAAAAGACAAAACTTATATTACACATATCCCCTATCCATACAATAAAAAAAAGATGCCTGCCATTGCAGACCAAGCGAAGGGTACCACTGTAGAACAAGATTATTTTAAATATCCAGCAGAAGGTACTAAAGAATTTATTGCGCTCCGTCTGCGCCGAGTTGCAGATGAATGCAAGAAAAAAGATATGCAACTCATCTGTACCGAACTAGGTGTGATTGATTTGGCTGACGAAAAATCTCGCAACCAATATCTAGAAGATGTAACAGATATCATGCAATCGCTTAATATTCCAGTTATACTTTGGGATTACGATAGAAATTTTGCGGTGAGCAAAAATGGTAAGCCTTTAAAGGGTATTAAAAATTGGTTGAAAATAAATAATTAATGCCATTTATTATCATGATATCATTAGCAAGTACATGCAGCCAATACAAAACATTATTAAAAAAACCATTGAGACTAATGCTAATAACCAACAGCCGTTAAGCAGGTTTCAAATAGCCAAAAATTTTAGAGCTTTGCGCTTAACGCTGAGGCGTTGGTTGAAAGAATCGATATTGATAATAGCAGGTATTTTTCTGGCAGCATTTGGCTTAGAAAGTTTTTTACTACCAAGCAAATTTATTGACGGTGGCGCAACCGGTATTGCGCTACTTATTTCAGAACTTACTAATTCTTCATTATCTTTAGCTTTAATATTGGTAAACCTTCCTTTTATATTTTTAGGCTATAAAATTTTGGGTAAAGAATTTGCCATTAAAGCCATTTTTGCCATTTCTGGCTTGGCGGTTATTACTGCTACAGTTCATTTTCCAGATGTTACGCACGACAAATTATTAGTAGCAGTTTTTGGAGGCTTCTTTTTAGGTGCAGGTATTGGGCTTACCGTACGCGGCGGCGGCGTACTCGACGGTACGGAAGTACTTGCCATTGCTATTACCAGAAAATCTAGCCTTACCATTGGCGATATTATCATGTGTATCAATATTATCATTTTTGCTACAGCAGCAAAATTTTTATCGATAGAAACGGCTTTGTATTCAATGATTACTTATTTATCGGCCTCCAAAACACTGGATTTTTTTATTGAAGGCATTGAAGAATATACCGGTATTACCATTGTTTCATCACATAGTGCAGAATTGAGCAACATGATTGAAACAAAATTGGGTCGCGGTTTTACTATTTATAAGGGCAAGCGAGGCTTTGGCAAAAAAGGCAGTACCGGTGATGTAGATATTATATATACTGTAATTACCCGCTTAGAAATCAGTAAGCTCAATGGTGAAATTGAAAAAATAGACCCTTATGCTTTTGTGGTAATGCAAAGTGTGAAAGACACAAAAGGTGGTATGATTAAAAAGCGCTCATATAGCCATTAAAGCGTTATTAATTTGATGTTGAAAATTGAAAAGTTTAGGTTCTAAAATTCTCTTTTGCTAGTTGCTTTTCGCTAAATCGCCTTTTGCAGCTTTACTTTATGTCTTTTGCCTATATTTATCCAAATAATTAAAATTCGCAAATGGAATCAATACTAGAACTTTCGGGTATTACCAAAAGCTACGGTAAAATACAAGCCCTCCAAAATGTGTCGTACCAAGTACCCAAAGGTAGCGTATTTGGCATTCTTGGCCCTAACGGTAGTGGTAAAACCACCATGCTTGGTATTGTATTAAATGCTTTGCAAAGCGATAGTGGTAATTTTACTTGGTTTGGAAAGCCAGGCAGCCCTGCCACAAGAAAACTTATTGGTTCGCTATTAGAAACACCAAATTTTTACCACTATTTATCAGCGGTAGATAATTTAAAAATTACCCAAGCCATTAGCCACCGTGGCAGTGAAGCTGATATTCACAAAGCACTTGAAACCGTGAAACTAACCGAACGTAAAAACAGTAAATTCAGTACTTATAGCCTTGGTATGAAGCAGCGCTTGGCAATAGGTGCGGCGCTTTTAGGCGACCCAGAAGTGATTGTTTTTGATGAACCAACCAACGGTTTAGATCCAGTAGGTATTTTAGAAATTAGAGAACTTATTAAAGAACTTGCCAGCCAAGGTAAAACCATTATTATGGCTAGCCATTTACTAGATGAAGTGGAAAAAGTGTGTACCCATGTAGCCATTATGAAGCGTGGTAAGTTACTCACAGCAGGAGCTGTTGACGAAGTATTGGCCAATGAAGACATTGTAGAAATTAATGGTAATAATGATGAGGGTTTACAACGCTTGTTTGCCAATTACCCCGGCGTTACACAAACCAAACACAATGGCAGTCACCTACAATTGTTCTTCACTTTCGGCACGGCTAATTTAGAAGCCATTAACCAACACTGCTTTAATAACGGTATTATATTAAACCATTTGTTGCTTAAAAAGAAAAGCTTAGAAACTAAATTCTTTGAGTTAACTAACGACTAAGCACGAATTACAGCAATTCATGCTATAAAATCACAAATCCCAAATCTCAAATCAAACATCTCATGATATCTCTTATAAAAATAGAATGGCTTAAGATAAAAAAATATCCAGCTTTTTGGTGGATGCTTGGCATTGTAGCGCTTACCTATCCAGGCGTAAACTTATTGTTCTATAATTTTTACGAACAATTAACTACAAAAAAAGACTTTACCAGCACCGTTGCTAAACAATTATTTGGCAATCCGTTTGCCTTTCCAGAAACATGGCATTCCGTGGCTTTCTTTTCATCTTGCTTTGTAGTTGTACCAGCTATTTTGGTAATTATGATGATTACGAACGAATACCAATACAAAACACATCGTCAAAACGTGATTGATGGTTGGAGTCGTAACCAATTTATTACCAGTAAAATATTAGACGTAGCCATTATTACCATTGTGGCCTCTATTATGTATATCGCTACAGCTACCGGTTATGGCCTTACCATTAAAGAAGACAATACGGCACTATGGAGTGAAGAAATTAAATACTTACCCTTATTTGTATTGCAAACTTTTGCGCAGCTTACCATCGCTTTTCTACTAGGCTTTTTAATCAAAAAAGCATTCATTGCCTTAGGCATTTTTGTTTTCTATTTTGCGATTGTAGAAAACATTATTGTCGGCCTTTTTAAGTTTAAAAAAATACCTGGAGCAAGATTTTTACCCTTAGAAATATCAGACAAACTTATTCCTGGACCCAAGTTCTTTAAACGTTTTGATGAAGAAGGTTATAAACTTGCCTTATCGCAGATTAATGAGCATATTGTGTACACTATTGTATTGACTGCGGGTATTTGGGGTTTGTGTTATTACATTTACAAGAAAAGAGATTTATAATTTTAACCTAGTTATTAGCTATGGAAAAGCTACTATTTAGTATTAGATTATTGATTTGCCAATATGGTGTAAACCCTTTATTTTTAATTAAGATAGATAATGGTACTGCTACCAAAATATGTGGCCAAGTGAAGCCGAGTTTTCTAGCTGATTGTTTAGAAATTGCCAATCGCAATGAGATACACCAAGCTTTTGTATTTGCCACTACAGGTGCGTTTAACAAGCCCGTTGTAAAAGCATCACTTAATGTACCGAAAGATGTATTGCAGCAACTACGAAACGCCTATGGTTTTTAGCACTAAATAATACACTTACCAACAAAAATGGCTGCCCAAACTGAGCAGCCATTTTTTTATCTTCACAAGTTAAATTAGTCACATCTCACATCTCACATCTCAAATCTCACATCTCACATCTCAGATCTCACATCAAATTGGTACCACCATTCGCTTATTATTCTGCATAATTTTTTGGGGTATGGAGGCTAAAATACTTTCCTTCAAAGCCTCTACTAATCTACGTTTTACAAAATCTCGATGGGTAATAATACTAACCTCACGCACTGGTGCAGGGTGCTTAAAATGGCGAATGCTTTTTTGTTGCTTCGCAGATAAATCTAAGGTAGCTAGTTCTGGCAAAATGGTGATGCCATCATTCAGTTCTACCATTTTACGCAAGGTTTCTAAACTACCTGCTTCGTATTCAAACTGTCCAAAATCGGTTCCTCTTTTACGTAGTTCACACAGGTTTACAATCTGACTTCTAAAACAATGCCCTTCTTCTAGCAACCATAATTTATTAGGGTCTATATCGGTTGGTAGCATATATGTTTTTTTATAGGCCGAATTTTTATGGCTCACATAAGCGATCATTTCTTCGTAAAATAAAGGCTCTTCTTTAATGCCTTTTTCGTTAAGGGGTGTTACCAACAGGCCTACATCTATCCTACCCTCACGCAAGCGGTGGATTAATAAATCTGTCGTCAATTCATTTACCAACAACTTTACATGGTTGTACTTTTTGGTAAATGCAGGAATAAACAATGGCAACAAATAAGGCGCAAGCGTAGGAATAATACCAATGCGCAATTCGCCATGCACAATGTTTTTTTGCGTGTCTACAATTTCAGACATTTGTTTGCAAGCACTCATTATTTTTCTAGCTTGTTCCAGTATTTCATAGCCCGCTTCAGTTGGTATAACTGGTTGTTTACTTCTATCAAATATTTTTACGCCCAATTCTTCTTCTAGCTTTTGTATCTGCATACTAAGCGATGGTTGCGTAACAAAACAATGTGATGCTGCCGTGGCAAAATGGCGATACGTATCTACGGCAATAATATATTCTAGCTGTACAAGTGTCATAATTAACTGCGATAATAGCTTAATGCTATCAAAGATAAAAATGAATAGCTAGAGAAGTGGTTTAGCTACTTTTGAATAATAAAATATTAAACCCATCTAGTTATAATTACCTAAATGCCGCTTCTAGCAAAAAAGATTCTACTTCAACTGGTATTAATACTTCTTTGAAAGGCTTTGATATAGCTTCGATGGACATTAATTTTGTTTTGAGGGGCATTGATTCTATTTTGAGTGGCATTAATATTCTTTCGAGTGCCATTAAAACTATTTCGAGTGCCATTAAAACTATTTCGAAAGGCATTGATTTTATTTTGAGTGACATTACTACTCTTTCGAGTGACATTAATATTCTTTCGAGTGACATTACTACTCTTTCGAGTGCCATTAAAACTATTTCGAAAGGCATTTATTCTATTTCGAGTGACATTAATTTAATTTCTACAGCTATTAATCTTGCTTCGGTGGGCATTGATGTAGTTTCGAAAGCTTTTGATGCTGCTTACAATAGTAAATCATGTCTTATCACTACAATTTATTTACAGAAAACCAAATAATAACCTCTTCCCATTAAAACTTCAGTACATTCAATGTCTTAAGCAATACATTATGGCATTACCTGTAAACGATAAAGGCAATTTAAAATTTGGCAATCAACCTAAAAAAGGTGCAACCAATGGTTCAAAATTTTTAGCTAAGCCTACTGGCAAAGCTGTAAGCGGTGGTAAAAACCCGATAAAAACTGGCGGTATGAGGGGTAGCTAATCCACATTAACTACCTGTATCACTTTTCAAAAAGCTCGTAAATTTTATGATTATAAGTAGAATATTGCCCTTGTATAACTACATTTAGTGCATGAGAAAATATGTACTTGCATTTCTTTTAGGGTATGTAACCATACAACCATCACTAGCACAATCACCCGAAACATTAAGGATAAGACAATACCACCAGCAACATGCTGATACCATTATTGGTGAGTTTGTCCAATTATTGTCATTACCCAATATCGCTAGTAACCCCATTGGGTTACAAAAAAATGCCGACTTTATTATGGCAATGATGGCCAAAAGGGATATTCACAACATACAATTATTACCTACAAAAACGTCAGGTGCAGCTCCTGCTGTGTACGGCGAAGTAAAAGTGCCAGGCGCAAAGCAAACACTAATTTTTTATGCCCATTACGACGGGCAACCAGTAAACCCAAGCCAATGGGCAAAGGGTATTGAGCCTTTTACACCAACATTACTATCAGCAGCATTAGATAAAGATGGCACCAAAATACCTTTTCCGACAGATGGTATATTTAACCCAGAATGGCGTATTTATGGCCGTGGCGCATCAGACGATAAAGCAGGGGTTGCTGCTATTTTAAACGCTTACGATGCAATTGTAAAATCAGGCTTAACACCAACTTGCAACCTTAAATTCTTTTTTGAGGGCGAAGAAGAAGCTGGGTCTACACACTTAAATGACATCTTAGAAGCCAATACAACATTGCTATCATCAGACCTATGGCTTATTTGTGATGGACCAGTACATCAAACTGGAAAAAAACAAATTTCTTTTGGTGTACGTGGTGATGCACATTTAGACCTCACCATATATGCGTCTAAACGACCATTGCATAGTGGGCATTATGGTAATTGGGCACCCAATCCAGCCATGATGCTGGCAAAACTTCTAGCATCTATGAAAAACGATGCAGGCAGGGTAACCATTAAAGGATTTTATGACGATGTGGTACCATTTACAGCAGCGGAAAAGAAAGCATTAGCGGCAGTGCCTTCGGTAGATGCACAAATGAAAAGGGAACTAGGTATTAGCAGTTCAGAGATGACAGGCTTATCACTGAGCGAGGCTATTAACCAACCCTCTTTAAATATCAACGGCATGCAAAGTGGCAATGTGGGCAAACTAGCTTCTAACCAAATACCTACGTTTGCAACTGCAGTGCTTGATTTAAGATTAGTGCTTGGTAACGATTGGCAAAGGCAGCAACAAAAAGTCATTGACCATATAAAAGCGCAAGGCTATTTTGTCATCGACCATGAACCTACAGATGCAGAAAGAGCAACCCATGCAAAAATTATAAAAATTATAGCAGGCAACGATGGCTACAATGCCCAACGAACTTCGATGGATTTACCCATTGCGAAGCATGTAATTGCTGCTGTGCAAGCCACTACATCCGACCAAATTGTGTTGCAACCATCTATGGGTGGCAGTTTACCGTTGTTTTTATTTGAAAAATATTTAAACGCCAAAACTATTAGCGTGCCTATTGCTAATCACGACAATAATCAACATGCAGAAAATGAAAATATTCGCTTAAAGAATCTATTTGAAGGAATAGAAACGATGGCCTCGTTGATGATGATGAAATAGTTTTGTAAAGTTTAGGAGTCAGCCTTTTCTACCACTCCTTCCTTAATCACCGCTTTCTTCATCAGCGTTAAAAAGCGCAACATTTCTTCCATACCACGTATATCATTTACCACTAGCAAAAAGTTTTTAGCAACTTGTTTTAAATGCGCTTTATTAGTGCCTGTTTGTAAATAAGCCAGTATATTTTTAAACAATTCTGATTCAAAATAAGGCGAATCGTTCTTGTTAATAAAATAGCAACGCATGGTATTATCTTTTAGCGTCATCTTCTCAAAACCAAGATTCACTCCCGCCCAACGACAACGCACCGTGGTAAACAAATCTTCTACCTGACTTGGTATTGGCCCAAAACGGTCTAACATTTCTGCATGAAAAGCCGTTAACTGTGCTTCATCTTCGCAGTTGTCTAACCGAGTATACAACGATAGCCTTTCGGTAATACTTTCTACATAACTATCAGGCAATAAAATTTCCAAATCTGTATCAATGGTACAATCGCTTACATAATCATCTTGCTGAGTAATTTCATCTTTAAACAAGTCTTTAAATGAGGTACGTTTGAGTTCTCTTACAGCTTCTTCTAATATTTTTTGGTACATCTCAAACCCAATCTCAGCCATAAAACCACTTTGTTCGCCACCTAATAAATTACCTGCGCCGCGTATATCCAAATCACGCATCGCAATTTGGAAGCCACTACCCAATTCGCTAAATTGTTCTAGTGTTTGTAAACGTTTACGGCTATCGGTAGGCAAACTACTCATAGGCGGTGCCAATAAATAGCAGAAGGCTTTTTTATTACTTCGACCCACACGACCACGCAATTGGTGCAAATCGCTTAAGCCAAAATGATGGGCGTTATTGATGATAATGGTATTTACATTGGAAATATCTACACCACTTTCTACGATATTGGTACAAACGAGTACATCGTATTTTTTATCAATAAAATCTAAAATACGCTCTTCTAATTCATGGCCCTCTAGCTGACCATGTGCAAAGCCTATGCTTAAATCAGGGCATTGTGCTTGGATAAGTGCTGCCATTTCGCCCAAACCATGAACACGATTATGGATGAAAAAAACTTGACCACCCCGATTGGTTTCATAATAAATAGCATCACGAATAAAATCGGCATTAAACACTTGTATTTCAGTTTGTATAGGCTGGCGATTTGGTGGCGGTGTATTGATAATGCTTAAATCTCTTGCACCCATCAAACTAAAGTGTAATGTACGTGGGATGGGCGTTGCAGTGAGTGTTAAACAGTCAACATTGGTTTTTAAAGTTTTCAACTTCTCTTTATGCGATACGCCAAACTTTTGCTCTTCATCAATAATCATGATACCCAAATCCTTGAACTTTACTTCCTTGCCTAGCAAGCCATGTGTGCCAACAATGATGTCTATTTTGCCAGCGGCTAATTTTTCTAAAGTCTCTTTCTTCTCTTTGGCCGATTTAAAGCGATTCACATAATCTACCGTTACAGGAAAATCCTTCAAACGCTCACTAAAGGTTTTAAAATGCTGAAAAGCCAAAATGGTTGTGGGTACTAAAACCGCAGCCTGCTTACCATCCACCACGCTTTTAAATGCAGCCCTAATTGCCACTTCTGTTTTACCAAAGCCAACATCGCCACATACCAATCTATCCATTGGGCTTGGTGCTTCCATATCTACTTTTACATCGGCAACAGCCTTAGCTTGGTCAGGCGTGTCTTCGTACATGAAACTTGCTTCAAGCTCAGTTTGCATATACGTATCTGGTGCATGTGCAAAGCCTTGCTGGCTCTTACGTTGCGCATATAATTTTATCAAATCGAAGGCAATTTCTTTCACCTTCGCTTTGGTCTTTTCTTTTAGTTTATTCCAAACATCGCTACCTAGTTTATTAATCTTGGGTACAGTGCCTTCTTTGCCAGTATACTTAGATATTTTATGGAGGGAATTGATGTTAACATATAGAATATCTGTGTCTTTATAAATGATACGCACAGCCTCTTGCAGCTTACCATTAATCTCTAGTTTTTGTAAACCGCTATAAGTACCCACACCGTGGTCAATATGTGTTACATAATCGCCAGGCTGCAAGTCACGCAAGGTTTTTAGTGTAATGGCTTTGTTTTTATTATAAGCCTTCTTTACACGGTATTTATGGTAACGCTGAAATATTTGATGGTCGGTATAGCACACCACTTTTAAGTCTTCATCTATAAAACCTTCATGTATAGAAGTGGCAACGGGAACAAAATTTATTTCGGTGTTCAGGTCTTTAAAAATGCTATGTAAGCGTTCAAGCTGCTTTGCTTGTTCGGCAAAAATGAAGATGCTATAATCATCCGCCTCGTGCGCTTTTAGGTTCTTAATTAATAAATCGAACTGGCGGTTAAAAGAAGGTTGAGCTTTTGTTTTGAAGTCGATGGTCAATGGTGTATTTTCGATAGCAGCACCTAAATCTGTGGACTGTCGACTGTTGACCATAGACTGTTGCCTACCAAACTCCACAATATGTCGTTGTTGTATTTGCCTTTCGATAGTAGCAACAGGTGTAAAATCTAGCAAAGACACTTCCTTCAAAATTTTGGTATCGTCTTCGTCTTCTTCCTCCTCAACTTTATGTTTCGTGTTTGGTTTTACACTTGTACCAAATGCTTCTTTTGTGGCGTTTGCCCGTTCTAAAAACAAACCAAGGTCTTCTTCTTCTTGTTCTATTTTGCCTTTAATAACATCCCAATCTTTTAACCAAACAATGGTATTTTCTGGCAAAAATTCTACTAGCGATACTTTATCCCCCGTTTCAAATTGCGTTTCTACATTGGGTATAATGCTTACTTGTAGCAGCTTGCGTTCACTCAATTGTGTTTCAGGATCAAAAATTCTAATACTATCAACATCATTACCAAACAACTCTACACGGTATGGTTTCTCATTACCAAAAGAATAAATATCTAAAATGCCGCCACGCAATGCAAACTGACCTGGTTCGTACACAAAATCGGTACGTACAAAACCATACATGACAAATAATTCCATCAAGCCATCAAGGTTAATGGTATCATTGGTTTTAATGGAAATAATATTGCCACTTAAGGTTTTAGGCAATACCACTTTTTCGAAAATGGCTTCAGGATAGGTAATGATGATTTTTTTATTGCCACCATTAGACAGCTTGGTTAAAGCCTCGGTACGTAGCATCACGTGCGACGAATTGAGTAACCGATAATTTTTACGCGTTTTAAAAGAAGATGGAAAATAAAATAAGTCTAGAGCGCTTGTTAGGTTTTCGAGTGTATTGTGAAAATAGGCAGCTTCTTCTGCATCGTTTAGTACAATCAAATGGTTTAAACCTTGCGTTTTTGGGTGCGAAAACACCGCACCGACAATAAACTCAGCACTACTACCTTGTAAATTTTTTAGAAACAGTTTTTGCGAATCTGCAAAAAGAAGTCTGTCCGCCAATTGTAAAAGGCGGGGGGAATTTTGGTAATTCTCTAACAACACGTTCAAATTCATAACTACAATTCCTATCGTAAGAAAGAATGACAAAGATAGCCTTAAGATTGGTATGTGTGTCTTTGAAAGTAACGAATAACACCGTGATTAGTAAACTGCTTTGCGGTTAATACGAATAGTAGTTGTGGTGAGAGTGCCGCTGTTTACCACAACAGTTTGAATATCATTAAATTGGTTAAACAGATTCGCATAGTAACTATTACCAATTTTAACAAAAAGCGAGTAGACACCTACAGGAAGTGTAATAGAAAATTTGCCTGCGCTATCACTTACCACGGTTGCTATTTTTTTAGTTGTAATATTTGTAAATAGCCCAGATGCTTGATCTTTTGCAACTTGATTAATATTCGTTTTTTCGTATACTAAAATCTCTGCCTGAATACCTTTTGGTTTTGACGCATCTTCACCTTTCATTGGCATTTGGTTACCCACAATTTCTACTACAGTCCCAATAATACCTTGCGTCATTATTTCTGTTTTTACATTTTTTGTTGAAGCGCATGCGCAAATAGTTACTGCCATTAATACCAAACCAAAAAGATTTTTTAGCATACCACAGTTTTAATGCTAAAAGTATCTATTTTAGTACACTTAATACAGAAAACTCTAGACAAAAAGCTTATAAATCTCATTTATGACAAAACGTTTTTTAATGCTGTCATTTGGCTTCATTAGCCTTGCATTATCTGCAACTGCACAGATAAACACGAATGTAAAAGCACTTGAAGATAACGCCGCGGAAATAAAATTGGCCGAATATGCTAATTATCAAAAAACATTAACCCTTGCAAAAGAAAAAGGATGGGAATTAGTTTTGACTGGTCGTAGAGGCTCGAAAGCTTATTTAGTAGGTACGTTTGCTGATGGGTCGCCAAAATACTACACTGTATATAATAATATTATTGCCGCAGCAACTACACGTGCCAATCAGCTTTGGTCGGGTGGCGAATCGGGTTTGAACTTAAGTGGTTCTTCTGCCAATATGAAAAACAAATTGGCAATATGGGATGGTGGTCAAGTATTGGCTACCCACGTAGAGCTTGTAGGTAGAATTACACAAGTAGATGGCGCTAGTACATTAAGCGACCATGCCACACACGTAACGGGAACTATGATGGCAACTGGTGTTAATCCTATTGCAAAAGGTATGGCTTACGGATTGCAAGGCATTTTAGCATACGACTTTAATAATGATGTTTCTGAAATGACAAGTGCTGCAGCAAACCTAGTTTTATCCAATCACTCATATGGCATTATTTCAGGATGGTATTATAATACTGCCCCAAGCGATGGGAGTGCTGCTAGATGGGAATTTCGCGGGAGATTTGGGGATAATGAAGATTACAAATTTGGCTACTACGACGCTGTGGCCAAACAGTTAGATGATATAGCCTACAACGCCCCATACTACTTAATTGTAAAAGCCGCGGGTAATAATAGAAGCGAGAATGGTCCTGCTGTAGGCGCAGCATATTATAGATATGATGCTAGCGGTACAATGGCTTCTGCAGGGGCAAGACCAGCAGGTATTAGCAGCAATGATGGCTATGATATTATTCCTACAGATGCCAATGCAAAGAATATTTTGACAATAGGAGCAGTAAATGGCATTACTAGTGGTTATAGTAAACCCGCCGATGTGGTTATGAGTGATTTTAGTAGTTGGGGACCAACCGATGACGGTAGAATTAAACCCGATTTAGTTGCCGACGGTGTAAATGTAACTTCTTGTATATCGACAGGAAATAGCGATTATCAATCTGAAAGTGGTACATCTATGGCTACGCCAAATACTACCGGTTCTTTACTATTGCTACAAGAATATTATTCTCAATTAAAATCAGGCACTTTTATGCGTTCTGCTACCCTTAAAGGACTTGCTATTCATACAGCAGAAGAAGCTGGCGATGCGCCAGGGCCAGACTATCGTTTTGGTTGGGGTTTATTAAATGTAGAAAAAGGTGCAGCCGTTATTAAAGCCGCAATTAATTCTAATAACGCCGCTACAAGCCAGCACTTATTGTATGAAAATATTTTAGTAAATGGTGGCACATTCTCTAAAACAGTTGTAGCTAGTGGTAAAGGCCAGTTATCTGCCACAATATGTTGGACAGATGTAAGTGGCGCGGTAACACCAGTTGCGAATGCATTAAATGATAGAACGATTAAATTAGTGAATGATTTAGATATCAGAATTACCAAAGGTTCCTCTACCTATATGCCTTGGATTTTAGATCCCAATAACCCTTCTGGCGCGGCTACCAAAGGTGATAATATTAGAGACAATGTTGAACGAGTAGATATTGACAGCGTTATTCCTGGCCAAACCTACACCATTACGGTAAGTCATAAAGGCACATTATCTGGCGGTTCTCAAGCCTATTCACTTTTAGTAAGCGGAGTGGGCGGTACAGCTTATTGCACTTCAGCACCAACAAGTACTACTGGTACAAGAATTGATAGCGTTGGTTTTTCAAACATTCAAAATAAAAACGCTGCAGGCTGTACAAGCTACAAAGATTTTACCAATATAACAGGCGATATTGAGCCAAACAAGGCCATACCTTTATCTGTGAAAGTGAATAGTTGCGATGGTACAAATGCCAATAAAATAGTAAAAGTATTTATTGATTATAACAATAATGGCGTATTTACAGATGCTGGCGAATTAGTTGCTACAAGTGGTGTACTTACGAATGGAAATACTTATACCACCACTATTACTACACCTTTAAATATTACGAAAGGTAGTTACGCAATCATGCGTGTCATCGCACAAGAAACATCAAACGCAAACGATATTAATTCTTGTGGTATATATGCTAATGGTGAAACCCAAGACTATCGTTTAAGAGTGGTTGCACCATCAAATGATATTGCTGTTGCAGAAATTGTAACACCAATTACAGGTAGTAGCAGCAACTCAGGTCAATTAATTGCAGTAAGATTAAAAAATAATGGTTCCACCGATCAAGTAAATGTGCCACTGACAGCTACTGTACTTACTGGCGGCACAACCATTGCAACGGTAAGTGTAAACTGTCCTATTACAGTACCTGCTGGTAGTAGTATTGTTTACACGTTCCAAAAAACATTCAATGCATTACCTGGCACTACTTACACTATTGCTATAACTGCAACCGCCCCAGGCGATCAAGATACCAGTAATAATACCTTAACCAATAGTATTGCTATTGCTGCAAAAGCACCAGCACCAGCAGCCACTGGCGTTATTTGTTCATCTACATCTGCAACCTTTAAAATAACCAATCCTGTTTCTGGTGTTAATTATTTCTGGTATGACTCGCCTACTGCAACTACACCAATAGGTACTGGTTCTGTTTTAACATTATCTACCAAACCTGCTAACAATACCGTGTATGTAGAAAGTGGCGCTAGAGCAAGTGTTGGTATCAGGTCTAAAAACGACTATCCAGGTGGCGGCGGTTATCAATCTCCTGGCGGCAACTATATGAAATATTCTGCCACTACACCTGTTATTTTAGAGAGCGTTAGATTATTTACACACTACTCAGGTACCATCAATATCAATCTGTACAATATAGCTGCCGAGTCTGCAACAGGCTATTCTTACTACGATTTAGGCGCTACACCAGTTAGCGTATATTCTTCGCATCCAACACCATTATCTGGAACCGTAAATACCGTAGATGCATTAGACACGGGGGCTATCTATTATTTAGGTATGTCACTGCCAAATACGGGTGCTACTATTAGCTATGCACTAAAAGCAAGTAGTGTTATTACAAATAGCATAGACAGTGTCAACATCTTCAGAAATAATAACTTGCCACAATCACCAAGTTTGTATCCGTTTACAGCCGCAAATGGTATTTTCTCATTAACTGGTAATAGTGTACAAGCTGGTAGCACCGCTTCTTCCTATCCAAGTTTTTATTACTATTTCTACGACTTAAAAATAAGAACAGTAGATAATGTGAGCGAAAGAGGCGCTGTTGTAGGCACTTCAACTGCAAGGCCTACTATAGTAAAAGCAGGTGCAGCATTAGATAGTTTACAAACAAATGCTGTAAGTTCCATACAGTGGTACCTTAATGGTAATTCTATTACTGGAGCCAATTCAACCCGAATTAAACCTATCTATTCAGGTGGATATTCGGTGACTGGAGCTGATGCAAATGGTTGTATAGCTACATCTGATACATTACAATTAACCGCTACTACAGGCGTTATAAACGTAAGCAATACAGAAATTGGTTTAACAACTACACCAAATCCTAACAATGGGGTATTTAAAGTGAGTTTCAAAGTCAATAGTAAAGACGATTTAGAGATTGCTTTGTTAGACATATCTGGCAAAACGGTATTTACTAAATCTTATCCAAACTTTGTGGGTACATTCTCAGAACAATTTACAACTGGCAATGTTGCGAGTGGCAATTATGTTCTTAAAATACAACATGGTAATAAAGTATATCGCAGTAAGTTGTTTATTGTAAAATAAAAAGTTGAGATAAAATTACCAATAAAAAGCCTCGCAAACTGCGGGGTTTTTTATTGTAATCGCTTTCGTTGATAAAGAAGTATATTAGCAAAAGCGATGGTTTAAATACAACCATCAATTCTCTTATAAAACAAGTTGTGCTTCATTATTAACCTATAAAATGACACTTTATGTTAGAGCCATGGAGAAAGGGTATTATTACCAAAATAGAACAAGCTACTCCCACAACGCGTAGATTTTTTATAACCATCCCAGAAATGGAAATATTCGACTTTAAACCTGGTCAATTTGTAACATTAGACTTACCTATTCACGAACAAAAAAATAAACGTTGGCGCAGTTATTCAATTGCTTCAGCACCAAACGGCACTAATACTTTTGAACTCATTATTGTATTACTCCCAGACGGGCTTGGTACCACTTATTTATTTAAAGGTGCTGATGTGGGTACAGAAATCATGCTCCGAGGACCAGTAGGTGTATTTACCATGCCATCAGTTTTAGATAAAGATTTATACCTCATTTGCACAGGTACTGGTATTGCACCGTTTCGTTCCATGGTTCATTATATTCATAAGAATAAAATACCCCACAAAAATATCTACCTCATTTTTGGTTGTAGAACTTTGCTAGATGCTTTGTATAAAGATGAGATGATAACACTTGCAGTCAATGAACCAAATTTCTTTTACCAGCCCACATTTTCAAAAGTTACTGATGTACCTAATGGCTTTAGTAGAGGTTATGTACATGCTGTGTACGAGAAAATTATCCAAGAAAATAATTTTACACCAGCCAATTTTTATCTATGTGGGTGGAAAGAAATGATAGATGAAGCGAGAGAGAAAATTGTACAACTCGGTTATGAGAAAAAAGACATTCACTTTGAATTGTATGGATAGTGTTTCCTAGTGGTTCTTGAAAGTTGCTTTGAAATACAACAATACGACTGATAGAACAAGTATTATACTATTAGCAATAATAACTGGTAGTAAATGCAGATAAAAACCATACACTAGCCAAACGATAACGCTCGTAAATACAATCCATAACATGCCCCAACTTAAATCGCCGACACTTTTGGTTTTATACGCATGAATTACTTGTGGTATAAAAGTAATAGCACTTAAAAATGCACCAAACAAACCAACGTATTCTATAAAAGGCATGATAAGGGAATTGATGATGTAAGATTGATGATTTGAGATTTATAATGTTTTTAAATCTCAAATCATCAATTAAAAAATACTATTCAATACCGAATTTACTTAATACTTCGCTACTTACACCTGTGGTAGAGTAGCCACCATCATGGAATAAGTTTTGCATAGTAACCATTTTGGTTAAATCTGAAAATAACGTAATGCAGTAATTAGCACAATCTTCAGCAGTTGCATTACCCAATGGGGCAATAGCATTGGCATAATCAAAGAAATCGCCAAAGCCTTTAATACCGCTGCCTGCAGTGGTTTTTGTAGGCGATTGAGAAACCGTATTAATACGCACTTTTTTGTCTACACCATAATGATAACCAAAGCTACGAGCGATACTTTCTAACATCGCTTTAATATCTGCCATATCAGTATAAAAAGGATAGGTGCGTTGTGCTGCCATATAAGTCAAGGCCACTACACTACCCCATTCGTTAATAGCATCTAATTTTTTAGCTACTGCTAGCATTTTATGAAAAGACAAAGCGGATACATCGATACCTTTTTGGAAAAATTCGTAATTAGATTCGGTGTAAGGAATTTTTTTACGAATATTCACGCTCATGCCAATTGAGTGCAATACAAAATCTACTTTGCCACCCAATATTTCTTGGGATTTGGTAAATAAGTTTTCTAAATCTTCTACACTTGTTGCATCAGCAGGAATAATTTGGGAGCCTGTAGCTTCTGCCAGTTTATTTATTTCACCCATACGCATGGCAATAGGTGCATTGGTTAATACAAATGTTGCGCCCTCTTCATGTGCTTTTTCTGCCACTTTCCATGCAATGGAGTTTTCATCTAATGCACCTGATATGATACCACGTTTACCTTTTAATAAGTTGTATGCCATAGCAATTATTTTGTGATGTTTGATGTACGAAGTACGATTTATGTGGCGGTAAATGTAAAGAAATCATTCTAATCTTATCAATCGCAAAAAACTAGATTCAGATGATTTTAATTCATCACCATTTCTCGTGCATTTTCTAAAGCAGCTGCTGTTGGTTTTTCGCCACTCAGCATTTGTGCGATTGCAGTAATGCGCTCATCATTTGATAATAAGCGGATATTGGTTTTTACGGCTTCTCCTTTAATTTCTTTGTACACAAAATAATGTGCATTGGCCTTGCCTGCAATTTGTGGTTGGTGTGTAATACAAATAATTTGACGATTTGTAGCCAGATCCTTCATAATAGCACCTACTTGCTTAGCTGCTTCGCCACTAATGCCACTATCTATTTCATCAAAAATCATGGTTGGCAAATCCATACTTTTTGCAACCAAACTCTTAATACATAACATCAACCTGCTCAATTCACCACCACTAGCAACTTTTCTTATAGGTTCAAAGCGGTTGCTTTTATTGGCATCAAACAAAAGCTCTATCTCGTTTTTACCATACAAATTCAAAGCGGAGTCTTTTATCTGTACTTTCAATCTAGCATTTGGCATACCTACTTGGTGTAACAAATGGTTCACGTTTTTTTCTAAAGGTGCTACTTGCTGTAATCTTTTAGCAGCCAATGTTTCAGCGGTTTTGATTGCTTGCTGTAATAATTGTGCTACTGCTTTTTCTTTTTGCAAAATGGCATCATCAATATTTAAAACCGCTTGAAGTTTATTTCGCAATTCGGCTTGAATGGTTAAAATTTCTGCCGTAGATTTCACTCCATGTTTCTTCAATAATTTATACCCAACAGCCAAGCGTTCATTAATAAATTCAATCCGTTTTTCATCAAAATGAATAGCATCATTAATACGCTCAACTTCTTCTGCAATATCTTGTAATTCGATATGTGTAGATTGTAACCGCTTAATAACATCAGGCAAATCATGATGATAACTCGCATAATTATTTAACTGATTAATGAGTTGCTTAAGCGAAATAACAATCGGCTGTTCGCTTTCTTTCAAATCGAAATATGTTTTAGTCAAAGCCGTTTTAATGCCTTCACTATTGCTTAGCAAATTCAATTCTGCATCTAAATCTTCCAACTCATTTTCTTGCAGACTTACCTCTTCCAATTCATCATACAAAAACTGATGATAATCTAGTTCTTTATTAAATGCAGCTTTCTGAGCTTGTAGTTCTTGCAAGGTTTTAGTAGCTTGCAACCATTGCCTGTATTGCGTTTGATACGTTTGTACTAAGTCGAGATTATTAGCCAAAGCATCTATTACTTCACGTTGAAAATCTTCATCACCAAGCTCTAATGTATCAAACTGACGGTGTAAATCAACCAACAACGAAGCCAACTCTTTTAGCTGTTGTACAGTGGTAGGTGTATCATTCACAAAAGCTCTTGATTTACCACTCACAGCAATCTCTCTCCGCACTACCAATTCTTCTTCTATATCGAGTTCGTTATCTTTTAAAAATTGCTTGATAGCGGGTTTATCATCTATACTAAAAAAGCCTTCAATCACGCATTTTTTATCGTTCACTTTTAAGGCACTTGTATCTGCACGCTCACCAAGAATAAGACTTAATGCACCCATTAAAATACTTTTACCTGCGCCAGTTTCACCAGTAATAATATTAAGTTTATTGGAAAATTGAATATCAATTTCGTCAATAATGGCGTAGTTCTGTATATGTAACTTTTTTAGCACTTCTCCGTAAATTAAATTGATCTTGCCAAAATTAGGTAAGCCTTTCTGAAAATCATGTATATCCTAAAAATCATTTCAATCAGCGGTTAATTACTCACCCGTGCACCTTGCAATAGCTGCTTTAGCCTTTTGATCTAGCGAATTTTTGTACTCATGGTCTTTCATATCTAAACATTGCTGAAAATAGGATACAGCTATCGTTTTTTTGTTTTGTCGCTCATAAATTTCGCCAAGTTGTAAGGCTGCCCTTGCTGCGAAATACTCTTTTCTATTTGCCCCCGTTTCTATGGTTTTAAGATAGTATTGTATGGCTTCGATATCGTTGTGCATATCGTCATTTATACGGGCATAGCGGTAGTTAAATTGTATTTTTTCTTCCTCTTTTGTAAAACTAGCAATTCCTTTTGCATTCAACACCTGCAAGGCTTCTTTATTCAAGCCGCCATCATTTAGCAGCCTTGCTTTTAACAATGTAATATTTTGCCAAGTTCCTGTTTTTGCTTCTTGAAATGCTTGTTTATCTGCATCGGTGTACAAAGCGCCTTTCTTTATCACATTGTTTCTTGCAACCTCGGCGGCGGTCATATTGCCTTGCAAATAATAGCACCAACTCAATTTTAAATATGTATCTTTTATATAGAAATTACCTTTAAAATTAGCCAAATACGTTTCAAAATGTTGGGCTGCTTCTTGAAACTCTTGGCGGTACAATTTTACATGAGCTAATTCATAATCCCATGCTGCAATTTGTAGGTAGTCAGCAGATTTGTTTCTATTGAGAATAATACTTTTCGCATAATCAATTTGCTTATCATTAATGGCTAAATTGGAAGCCATATAAGCCAATGACAAATTATTTACAATATCTAGTTTCTTATTTTTTATCAATGCAAATACTTCAGCATGTTTATTTTGCAAGAAAAACGCCAAGTAGCAATATACCAGCGTTCCTTCCGCGTTCATCAACTTAGCGTACGGATCGCTACTATTCATAAAATTATTAACAAGTTTCATGCCTTCTGTCATAGAACCACTCATGCCAAGTAATGAGACTAAAGCGGCATAGCCTTTAGGTACAATAGCTGTAACCGACTGTAAAATGCCCATTACCAAATCATTAGGGGCAAAGGTGGTAAAGGTTTTTTTGTTCTCTTTTATCAATTGAAAGCTCTTACGTATATCCCAGCCAGCTCGCCAGTTTTCTACGAATTTTATTTCGATTGCAGCTTTTTGCATGTACACCACACTAAGCGAAAATTTATAAAATGGTGAGGTTTGTGGCCCAGTTTCTAAAAGTGCAATACGCTCTGCAATACGGATTTTGAACTTAGCATATTCATCTGCATCCTCACTTAAAAAAAGCGGGAAAAAATCTATATAATTTTCTAGTAAAGTAGGGATTAAATTATTGGGGTTTTGTTGCTTCGCTTTATCTAGCAACACTTTTGCATTGATGAATTTTAGTTTAGATATTTCCAAATATGCTTGCTGACAAGTGCTATTAAACTCATACACTTTTTGCGCATTGGCCGAAATTGAAATAAGCACCACACAAATACAAAATAAAAACCGCTTTATCATGGCTCGAAAATAAAGAAGGGCAGCCATATAGCCGCCCTTCACATCAAATATTATCTGTTAAATAACTATTTCACGTCCACACTGTCGTTCAAGTCAGCGTCTACCAAAATACGTCCGCAGTTTTCACATACTATTACCTTTTTATGTAATCTAATTTCACTTTGACGTTGCGGTGGGATGGCATTAAAACAACCACCACAAGCATCACGTTCTACAGGCACTACGCTTAAACCATTACGGTAATTTTTTCTAATTCTATCGTAACTGTACAATAAACGCTCATCTACGGCTGCACGTGCGCCGTCTGACAAACCTCTAAAATGGGCTTCTTCTTTTTCAGTTTCAGCAATAATTTTATCTAATTCGCCCTTCTTGTGGTTTAGCACACCTTCTTTAGTAGCAATTTGCTTTTTAGAGGCGTCTAAAGCTTTGGCTTTGTCAGCCAAATCTTCATTTGCATCACGAATATGTTTTTCTGCTAACTTGTTTTCAAGTTGCATCATCTCTATCTCTTTGTTCAAAGCCTCAAACTCACGACTATTTTTTACATTATCGCTTTGTTTTTCGTACTTTTTCAAAGTCGCTTCGCCTTCTTTAATAAAGTTTTTCTTACCTTCAATAAATTCGGTAATACCGTTAATTTCTTCTTCAATACGCGTTCTACGGGCATGCAAACCTTGAATTTCGTCTTCCAAATCACTTACTTCCATCGGCAACTCACCCTTCAAAATTTGGATTTCGTCTAACTTGCTGTCAATTTTTTGAAGCTTAATTAAGCCTACTAATTTTTCCTCAACAGAATAATCTTTAACTGAAGCCATAACTTGTATACTGTTTAAATTGTATGATATTTTCTTTGGTCACCAAGTGCTGTAATCCTTATCTGGCTTATGTTGCGTCGCACACTTCAACGTTTAGCACTTTTATCACCATCCTTAATTGTGCATCGTAAAACGAAATTTTTTTTTCGCGTTTTACGTTTCACTTTTCACTCAATCTCTACACAAAATATCCCACAGGATTAGTAACCACCTCACTTTTAAGGACGGCAAAAGTAGGAAATTTACGCTGTAAAATAGCAATTATTAAATCTGGCGTAAACTGTTCGCTTTCCCAATGACCAATATCGGCAATTATCAGCTTGTTTTCAGCATCAAAAAATTCGTGATATTTTATATCGCTTGTAATATAAATATCTGCTTTGGCAGCTTTTGCCGTGGCTATTAAAAAGCTACCAG
This sequence comes from Parasediminibacterium paludis, assembly GCF_042651445.1. Lineage (NCBI taxonomy): Bacteria > Pseudomonadati > Bacteroidota > Chitinophagia > Chitinophagales > Chitinophagaceae > Parasediminibacterium > Parasediminibacterium paludis. The sequence continues at coordinate 333,394 of NZ_JBHSDC010000003.1, read as the reverse complement.
CACCTCCGCAAACCGCCACCTTTTGTATCGGCTTACCCAACAATGCAGTGTGTTTTATTACTGTTAATCCAAAAGCTTGTTTTATGTGTTGCAAAAAAGTTAACTCATCTATTGGTGCTGCTAGCTCCCCTACCAAACCACTACCAACTGTTGTAAAGGCATTAGCAAGCGGTACTATATCATAAGCCACTTCTTCGTAAGGGTGTGCAGCTTGCAAGGCCGCCACCACTTTGCTACTTAAATAACTTGGAAAAACAACTTCTAATTTTATTTCTCTTTCCTCGTGTCTTTTACCAATATCACCTACAAAAGGGTTCGTACCTTCAGCCGCTTTAAACGTACCAATGCCTTCTACACCAAAACTACAGTCACTGTAATTACCAATATTGCCAGCACCCGCATCAAAAATCGCTGCTCTTACCGCATCTACATAACCATAGGGCACATACGTAAATAACTTGGCCAAGGCATTGCTTTTAGGCTGTAAAATCTGTGTATTTACCAAACCAATGGTGTCAGCAATTTTCCCATTTACGCCATCAAGTACACTATCTAGATTGGTATGAATGGCATAAATAGCCACATCGTGTTTAATGGCAGCAATAATGGTTTGCTCTACATAATTTTTGCCTGTAATTTTCTTTAAGCCACTAAATACAATAGGATGATGTGCCACCACAAGGTTACAACCTTTGGCTACCGCCTCTAATATTACCGCTTCAGTAGCATCCAGCGTACATAAAGCACCTGTACATAACCAAGAGGTGTTTCCTGTAATAAGCCCACTGTTATCATAACTTTCTTGATAAGCCGTTGGGGCTACTTGTTCTAGCGTAGCAATAATATTGGCAATAGTCATATAGCAAATGTAACCGCTGATGTTATTGATTTGAATGATTGGCTATGATTTTTAAGACTAGTACAATAAGTATCACCTTGATTTTAAACTTGACAAACAATGTATTCCAATTCGACGTTATTTGCAAAAGCAAACTATCGACATCATTCAATTCATTATAATCATTCAAATCATACATGTATCTTAATCAGAATGGCAAAATAATTAAGGAAACAACAGCGAGTATTTCTCCCAATAACCGCTCTTTTCGCTATGGTGATGGCTTTTTTGAAACCATGAAAATGGTGGATGGCAAAATATTACTAGCTGATTATCATTTTGAACGTTTGTTTGCGTCTTTGGCTTTGCTACAATTTGACGTGCCTAATTTTTTAACAGCTGATTACTTACAAACACAAATTATTGAACTTGCTAAGCGTAATTACCACAATAAATTGGCAAGAATTCGCCTCACTATTTACCGTGGCGATGGTGGCTTGTTCGACCCACAAAATATGTTCCCCAACTACCTCATTCAAACTTGGGATTTAAACCCTGCCAATAACTTGCTAAACGAGAATGGCTTGGTGCTAGATATTTTCACAGATGCCATTAAAGCTTGCGACCGTTTTTCGCAGGTAAAAAGCAATAATTATTTAGGCTATGCCATGGCTGCCTTGTGGGCAAAAAAACAGCATGTAAACGACGCTATTTTGCTAAACCCATACCAACGTGTGGCCGATGCTACCATAGCCAATATATTTATTATGTCCGATGGTGTGGTTCAAACGCCTAGCTTGCAAGAAGGCTGTGTCAATGGCGTGATGCGTAGGCATTTGCTTACACAATTACGCGCTAATAATATGCCGGTCGAAGAAACCACCATTACTACCGATGCTTTGCTACAAGCACAGGAACTCTTTTTAACCAATGGCATTTATGGTATTAGATGGGTAAAACAATTGCAAAACAGTCATTACACCAATGCTTTAAGTGGTCTATTGCACAAGCAATTTGTGAAATCGCTGTTTTAAATATGATATTTTAAATACAGTATCTGTCTAGGTTGTTGCAAACGACAATTAATTCATATCTGAAATAAGTAAAACCATCTTTCTAAAAAGTGAGTTTTCTTTAATACATCACATCTTCAAAATACCGATTTATCGATCTAAGCCTTTCATTTCGATAACTACTCTTCCAAAATGGTAGCTATTTTGAGGTAAATCTACAAGCCTATTTATTTGCCAATAATCGCTGTAGCCCAATAAACACCAGCCTTTCCGAGATAGATTTTTATCATCCTCACTCGTATTGGCATTGCTATTGCAAACTATCCGTTGTACTACTAGCGTATCAATTGGCTGAAAGCAGTCAAATATTTGTTTAGCTAATGCGTATTTCCATATAGATAGACAAGTTTGAATTACGCCCTACTATTTAAAATATCAAACAACAAGCATGAAAAAGATTAGAGCAGGGCTGTGCCGAATAGCAGCACTTTCAGTAAATAGTCAAACAAAAACCAGGTGCTTATCTAACGTATGACGATTACCTACACAATAAATTATCTTTCGAAACAACTGACTGTAAAAGCATTACTCTAAATGAGTTTTTAGAAGTGTCATTTATTACAATTAAGAAGGATAACCAACAAATCAAACTTAATAAAGACAGCATTTATGGTATTACTAAATGCGACAAGCAACGATTATGATTTTATAGTAAAGAAGCTTATATATTATTCGAAAAGGGCGCTCTCTGGATTTTTCCGAAAAATACCAGTGTACATCAAGACGAATCTATTGTTACTGCAAAACAGTATTTTTTACTACCAACCGTATTGACAAGCTACAAACTTAAAAAAAGCGTTCATCACGTTCATCAATAATATCAAATAGCATGACTTATTAGATATCGAATTTAAACATGACGACCAGCTAACAGCTTTTGACAAAACCCACTATTTGTTTAAAGTTGATGCAATTATTGAAGAAGCAATTAAATAGTTTTTCTTAACACCTTGGGTTTCGCGTCTCATACAATTAATAAAAATAAAATTTATAAACTATACAAAAATATGATTAAGCAAATTAGCCTATTATTGATTGTAACAAGCCTAGTGTTACATTCACAAGCACAAGATACTACCAAAACAATTCCATCCAAAGTACCTGCCAGCGAACCATTCGCATTTGGCGATTTTGGCTGGCAAAACGGTAACAACCGCCAAAAAAGTGCGTTGCTAGATTCAAAGTATTTTACCGGAAGCGTTACGTTTGACGTAAACTACACCCAATCCAACCATCAGCCAATAGACAATACCGTTGTTGGTTCTACAGCCTTGTCACGTAATGGCGAGATACAGGTATCTTTTGTAGGCATTGGTGGTGATTTTCATTACAATAATGTACGTGGTAGGTTTATGACGCAGTTTGGTACCCGATCTACTGTTGTACCAAGAAATGATGTGAGTCAATACCACGGTCAATACAACTTAGCAGATGCTTACAAATATATAAGCGAAGCTTATGGTGGTTACCATTGGGATAAATGGCATGGCATCAATTTAGATGCGGGTATTTTCATGTCTTACATTGGGTTAATGTCTTATAACAACTTTGAGAATTGGAGCTATCAACCCTCTTATACGTCTGACAATACGCCATGGTTTTTTAATGGTGTAAGGTTGCAAATGTTTCCTACCGAAAAGCTTAAAATTGAAGCTTGGTTTATTAACGGCTGGCAGTCTTACGCCAAGTTTAATAAAATGCCTGGTATGGGTTTTTCTGTTAAATATGCGCCAAAAGAATACATGAGCTTTATTACCAATGATTATGTGGGCTCAGATGCCGCTGGTTTACCGAAACGTACCCGTTTTCATAGTGATAATAGCTTTCAATTACGTTACTACAACAATCCTAAGGCCAAAGGTGCCACTAAAGCTGCTTTTAGTATTACGGGCGATATTGGCTTTGAAAATGGGGGTGGTGTAACGCCTTTTGGTAGTAAAGATGGTACTGCTCCGGCTCAAAACTTTATCAGTGGCATGGTATATCACCGCATTTGGTTTGGCGACAAATTCGCTTGGAACGTAGGTGGTGGTTATATGCACAACCCTGGTCGCTATCTCGTATTATCGCCCACTGGTGAGGCTTCTTCTGTACCGCCTTATGGCTCTAATCCTTTTACTGCTAATATCGGTGACAAATTTGATGCCTGGGATGCTTCTACCACTTTTGACTTTATGCCCAACGATTACATTACTTGGAAAGTAGAATTTGTACACCGCGAAGCCAACGTGCCTTATTTTGCTGGACCAGGTGGCGTAACATCTCCATCAGGCTATACCGCAGCCTTAACAGGCAGTAGTAATCCACCAACTTGGACGCCCGACCTAGTAAAATCTGAATCAAGATTTATCCTAGCGATGGTGGTTAGGTTCTAAATGTTCAAAAAAATATTAACCTTTCTAGTAACTATTTGGATCAAAAAAATAATTAACCCACCGTAAGTATCAATCATGCTTAAAAGATGATTTGCTTACGGTGGGTTATAAATCTTTTACTTTACAAAACCATTACTTTCTTTAATAGCACAATGTAATATGCGCTTGTCTTATTCACAATAGCTTTTAGAATTGTAAAGACTTAGCTGCACACAGTTTCTTACATTTTCGCCGCATATTCAGGATTATATTCTACCATCCATTCAATACCATATTTGTCTCTAAAGCCGCCGAAATACGTGCCCCAAAAGCTCTCTTCAAGTGGCATTTCTATTTGTCCGCCTACTGATAACCCGTTAAATAAATGGTCTGCTTCTGCTTTGCTTTCGGTGAATATGACAATCTTACTTCTATTTTCATTTTCGTTAGTAGTGCCCATTATTTCGGGTACATCATTCGCCATTAGCATATTGGTTTTACCAATTGGCAAGGCGATATGCATTATCTTATTAGCCTCTTTTTCCGATACAGGAAACGCTTCGCTAGCAATGTCTTTAAAGCGAATAATTTTTGAAAACTCACCACCAAATACTGATTTGTAAAAGGTAAAAGCTTCCTCTGCGTTGCCATTAAAATTGATGTGTGGATTAATTTGTGCCATAATGGTTGGTATTGATTGATTCGAACTCAAACATAACTAATAAATACCAAATCTAGCAGGTGGAATAATGACAAAATAGTGGGTGATTGCGGTAGGGTTGTTTTAATCAATAAACAGGCGGGTGAAGATAGCAGCCTGTATAGACAAAGAATCTGAGCTAATGAGTTTCTTTATAGATGTAGGTTTAAATTACTGTCTTTCTCCTTCTAGCGACTATAAGTTTAATGAGGTACGTTCTCTTGCCAAAAATATTTTAGGCTTTCCATAGTAATTCCCACTTAAAGCATCTAAGCTATAATGTTCTATGTCTTCATACTCACCTAGCTTACTTGTCCAATTTCCATTTTCTAATTGTCTTGCCACATGTGTAAAGTCATTTCGTGCATCTTCATAAATAGCAATTTTCTCAACACCCTCAACTAGACTGCTGTCTTCACATCTGACAAAGCCTTCTGCCTCGAAATATTTTGCATATTTTTCTCCGCTTTGGTCAATATCTATATTACCGTCCTCCGTGTAATAGAAATCTATCCATCGATTGGTTTTATGAAGAGCCCACGATACACAGTTATAATATTTTGTGGGTCTACTAGTTAAATGATGCTGTTCAGGAATATTTGGCCAAAATTTTGAAATTTGCAATGGCGTCATCTCTTCTATGCAACTTGGTTCGCCTGTCATAAAATTTTATCTAATAAGTCCTTTATTTATTCCCCATTGTATCCATGCTTCTTTCATTTTGTGCATATTACCCATATCTTCTCTTGGTACAGGATTTTCTTTTGTAATTGCTTTTAATGCGATAAACCAATGGTCAGCTGACTTCTGTAAATCTTTTAGTATAAATGGAACGGCTTCGTATCCAATACCAATGATTCCAAGATAATTATTGTTTATTGTTTTGTGATAAACAGTAGAATATACCGCAGTCTCGTTTTTCCATTTCTGGGCTAGTTCGTAAAACTGCTTTTCAACTTTCGAAATCTTACGAGGTCTTGCATTAAGACTGATAGCAGCATCCCAGACATGAAATGCATTTGGTACAAAATATATTTTAATAACATCCCCATGTATTTTATACCCCGTCTTATTGTATCCTTTGCTTGATAAGTAAGACGAGTTGTCGTAATCGCCATTTAAATCTTCGTGTTGGCAATTTTTGCTATATAGGTTTTTATTTTTTAAGTACTCTTTCATAAATTATATTATTCTAAGGTCTCAATTTCTGCCTTTTTAAAAATAGCCTTAAGGCTAATCTCTTTGTTTTCAGCTCTTGAAATTGCCTCTTTCAATTCAATCAAATCTTTAGAATCTAAGGTCAAAAAAATATCTTCATGCGGGCCTTCTTCTCTAGCTTTGTAGTGTATATGTAGATTATGCAAGATCATACCAGCTTTAACGGGATTACTGACATTTATGTCAAATACTGGTCTTATTTCTGATAAAATTTTTGACCTTAAATAGACGTTACCGCTTTCTGATGAAAGCTCAGAAGCTTTACTTGCATAATATATCTGTTTATTTTCTAAAAGAAATAAAATCCTTTCTCTTATAGATTTTTCCGTAATATCACTTATTGGTTCGTTGGGCAACTCTTCATCCGCTTCAATCTCATTGAATAAAATTACAGAAATATCTTCAGCTAGTTCATCGATTTTATCTTCAGAATCAAGAAACGTAATAAGACTACTTATACTTAGTATCATTTCTTGTAAGTCGTCCTCATCAATTTTTGTCTCATTTGCTAGATTGTTCGATAAAACTAAAATTGAAGATACCAATGGTGTGTATGCAAGGGCTTCTTTAATAAGCTCAAATTTAGCGTCCTCGAGGGTTGCTATTTTGTTAAAACCTTGGGCATACCTTTCTGGAATAAAGGATACAATTGGCATGGCTTAATGGCTTTAAATGTTTTTTTACACGTTCAAAAGTAATGCAATTGTAAGTGAAAATAGAATACTAGCAAAGAACTTTTCTCTATATCAAAAATCTGATACTGCTAGATTTATTATATTAACATTTCGACCTGTAAGTTTTCATCAGCATTTTACCACCGCGAACAACTTTGGTAAAGAATTTAGCTAAAAATTAAAAATCATTGATTAGGCTCTCTAAGAATCATCGAACCTAATAACTCACCAATTATTGTCATTATTAAACCTCTCTAACCTTTTGTAACTATTTTAGGAAATGTACACGAATGTTTAAAAATCCTACCTGAGCCTTCAGAAAGCGTACCAGAGTGTTAAGGAAGCTTTTCCGTGCTTTTAAAAAGCATACCAAGATATTTAGGAAGCTTATCCGAGCCTTTTGGAAACATATCCGAGTGTTTAGAAAGCTTATTCGAGCTTTTAGAATATGTACTTAACTCTTTAGGAAGCCAATCCGACTATTTTAGCGCATTACCCGAGTCTTTAGGAAGCATACCCGAGTGTTTCATAGGCTTACCCGAGTATTTTAGAGATTGCTTTACCTGTATCAAACTTATAGTTGAATGGTAGGCACAAAAAAAGCCCATCTACTTGCTCCTGCCGCTCCCGATAGTTATCGGGAGTGCTAAAAATTTAAGCAAATAGATGGGCTTTGTACCTAAGCTGACCAATCAAACATCTCTATGGTACAATGGCTTTCTTTTTTTGTGTGGTTTGGGCGCTAAAATAACCTAGTACACCGCCGCTGATATTACTAACGGGGTTGGTGGGTGCAGTTGGTTGCCCATTGGTTGGGTCTAAACCGCTGAGTTGTTTAAAATATTCGTACACATTTTTATCTATACAGCGCATTTCTAGCTGTACCGTGTCTTTTGGTTGTATGTAAGCGCTGTCATTGAATAGTTGTCTTGATATATATCTGCCATCGCTTAGGCGGTCGTCAAACACAAATATCTTTTTGGTGATTTTGCTGTTGATGGTTTGTATAAATTGGTAATTATTGTTAATGCCTGCTGGGTCTTGAAAGTTGGGCATTGGGTTAATGAGTGTTTGCCCAAAGCCTGAATTCACTTGAAAGGTTATAGAATCGAGTGTTACAGGGCTAGGCATGGTGCTGCTAGCTTTATAAGTGGCACCGTTAACCAATACATTTAACAAATAAATATGCCCAGGCGTACCCACTATGGTTGCAGTTTGGTAGATACCGGGCGTTATTTCTGCCAAAGGCGTAGTGATACCTGTGGTACTGTCTTTAATAGTTACCACAGCCCCCGATACAGTTGGGAAAACATTGTCTTGCGAGTAGTTAACGCTTTTGCTAATGCTTACTGTTGTAATGCCAGCTTGGTTAGTAACATTGCCTTGTATTACTAGCTGCGGGGCTGCATCGTTAAGGTTAATGTCTATTACTTTGGTGCAAGCGGCAAAGGCCGTAAGCGCTATGAGTAAGCTATATTTTTTGATAGATTGTTGCATGGCTTAGAATTTAAAGTTGTAAGTAACAGAAGGCACCCATCTAAACAAGGTAGTTTGTACCGCTTGCGTTTTGGCGGCATTGTTGGGGTCTTCGCGAAAGTTAATTGCAAAGGCATTTTCACGGCCGTAAGCGTTGTACAAAGAGAAGGTCCAACTGCGGTCTGTTTTAGCCGTTTTTTTGCCTTGTAAAGTAGCACCAATATCTAAGCGGTGGTAGTTAGGCATACGGTAGCCATTGCGCTCGGTGTAGTAAAATACAGTTTGCCCATTAATATTGTACTTACCACTTGGAAAAGTTACGGCATTGCCTGTATAATAGACAAACGTAGCCGAAACCGTCCATTTTTTACTTGCTTGATAAATACCTACTACTGATAGTTCGTGTGTTCTATCTTGGGTAGCGTTGTACCAAGCAACGTTATTGATTTGGTCAAATTGGCGCTCGGTTTTAGAGAGCGTGTAACCTACCCAACCATTCAATTTGCCATATTTCTTTTTAAAGAACAGCTCTAAACCATAGGCTCTGCCCCTACCAAATAGTAATTGCGATTCTACATTTTCATTGGCTCTTAATTCTGCACCGTTCTTGTAATCTATTTGGTTTTGTAAAGCTTTATAATACACTTCAGCCGAAAACTCATAGGCGTTCTCTTTAAAGTTTTGATAATAGCCTAGTGCCACTTGGTCGGCAATTTCGGGTTTAATATTATTGCTGCTACCTACGTACAAGTCAGTTGGGTTAGCCGATGTAGAGTTTGATAACAAGTGAATATTTTGAACGTTGCGGCTATACGATAACTTAATAGATTGTTTATCGTTAAGCTTATAACTAGTAGCAAAACGCGGTTGCAGGTTCACATAGGTTTTTACAATCTGCCCGCTATTGTAAGTAGCAGTGTCTATTACATTGCCTGCGGCATCGTAACTATAAAAATTACCTGGCCCTAGTGCATTAAACATACTTACCCGCAAGCCATACGTTAGGTTTATTTCATCGGTAGCGCTCCATTCGTGCGATACATACAAAGCACTTTCCACGCTGTATTTGGTTTGCAACTCAGTGTTGTTAAAGCTTGATTGTTGCGAAGCCGTAACGTTGCCAGGTACCAGATTGTGGTGAATAAAGTCTAAACCAAAGTTTACTTTATTGGTGCCATTGATATAATACTGAAAGTCTTGCTTAACATTAAAGTCACGAATTTTAGATGTGATTAACAAGTTATTATTACCTGCTGTAATTTTAATGTTATAGTTATAGTTGGTATAAATCAGCGATGTATTTGAGAACAAACGGGTATTGTAAATATGGTTTAAGCGAAGTGTGGCTGTAGTGTTGCCATAATCAATACCAAAGGTTTTACCAAAGCCCAAATTATCTCTACCGTTGTAAATAGATAAGAAGAGGCGGTTTTTATCGTTCAACTTGTAGTTGGCCTTACCATTTAAATCGTAGAAGTAAAGTTTGTTGTTTTTAATAGAGCTATCTTTAGACAAAGCCAAGAACAAATCGGCGTAGGTTCGTCTTGCACTAATATTAAACGAGCCTTTGTCTTTCACAATTGGGCCTTCTGCATTTAAGCGAGAAGAGATGAGACCAATACCACCGCTCATGCCAAATTTCTGATTATTACCATCGTTGGTTTTAATATCAATCACGGATGATAAACGGCCACCATATTCGGCAGGCATACCACCTTTATACACGGTAATATCTTTAATAGCATCGCTGTTGAATGTAGAGAAGAATCCTAGCAAATGAGAGGCATTGTATACCGTTGCTTCATCTAGTAATATGAGGTTTTGGTCGCTAGTACCGCCACGCACATAAAAGCCGCTATTGCCTTCGCCGGCACTTTTAATACCCGGTAATAATTGAATGGTTTTTAAAACATCTTTTTCACCAAAAATGACTGGTACATTTTTAATCTCGTTGATAGATAATTTCTGTACACCCATTACCGCTTTGGTAATGTTGTCGTTTTTTTTGCGTGTACTTACCACAACTTCTTCTAATTGTGAGCGATAGGGTACAAGGGCAATGTTTAGTTCTGTGTTTTTGGTAAGATTCAATGCGATGGTATCATTGACATACCCTGCAAAGCTTACTACCAACGTATAGCTGCCTTCTTCCGCCGTAATAGAATAGAAGCCATAAGCGTTAGATACGGTGCCCAAACCTGCAAGTTTGGTAAGTTTTACGTTAGCCCCAATCAGCGTTTCGCCTGTTTGCTTATCACGAATAGTGCCGTTTACGGTGTGCTTGGGTTTTACTTGCGCTAGCAATGCCATAGGCAGCAATAGCACTAAAAAGGTGAGTTTCTTCAGTTGTTGCATCATACAATTACAATTGCTTTTCGCTTATAAAGTAGCTGTTATTGCTTCTTTAGCCATTTGGCGGCGAAAGTAATCACAACATGCTACCCTATTGTTACAAAAAACCTTAGTGATTGTTAATTTATTGCAGATGTTTTAACAGAAAAAAGCAAACAAACAACCGTTATTTTACCAATTCTATACCTTTTGGGGTAAATATAATTTTTTGTTGTTTAAACAAATTACCTGTGGTCATCTTGAAAGTTTTTTTACTCATACCAAAGAAATCGTAGATGGCTGAAGGCTCGCTTTTATCATTAAATGGCAAAAAACCTTTATTTTCTTGTAATAAACGCAGCACTTTACCCACTTCATCTTCTACCCGCTGATAACCAGGCTTACCTAGTATCACGTCTATTTTATTGGTGTCGTAAATCTTTTTTACAAAGCCTTTCAGCTTGTCACCGATGCTTATTTTTTTAAATACTTCGCTATTGTGTAATAAACCAATGTGCTGGTTATTAATAATCATTACATGACCAAGGTCAGACTTACGGTACACCATTAAATCTACCTCTTCCAATTCTTTTACGGTTAACACATCATTACTAAAATTACTATCAATACGTTCTGTAGCCGCTACACGGTTGCTACGCTCATCTATATATAATTTTACTAAGTATTTACCGCCTACTACCATATCGCTTAGTTGTTGCGATTTAGCAATAAATACATCTTTCATAACACCCCATTTTAAAAATGCGCCATAACTATTAATGGTAACGGCTTCAAGTAGGGCAATATCACCTACTACGGCAAAAGGCTGCATGGTAGTAGCAATCATTCTGTCTTCATTGTCGTGATACACAAATACATTGATAATATCGCCACGTTTAGCATTTTCAGGCACCCAACGTTTAGGTAATAAAATGCCTTTATCGCCATCATCTAGGTAAGCCCCAATTTCTACTAGTCTATCTATTTTCAATAAATTATAATTACCAATTTGTATCATATCAGTTACAATTATTGTTGCGAAGATAATTGCAATAATGGGCTGTACTGTAAAAGGATTCACACACCTAGGTGAGCCGTGCGTAACTCAGACAAATTGTTAAAAGTTTTCAACCTAGCTAAGAAATTAAAACATACACTTTTGTTTAGCTGTACTTTTGATATAATACGAAAGATTATGAACAGAATGAACAGTTTTATTGCAATAGTAGCCATTGCAATATTGGCAAGCTGCAATAGCAAGCCATCAGCTAGCAATAATGGTAAAGACAGTGTAGCAGTAGCAAAACCACAACCGGGTAGCATTATTAAGCTAGATAGCAGTAAACGTTACATTTATCTTACATGGGATGATTCGCCTCAACCGCCGGGCACCATAGCTAGTAAAGCGGTGTTTAGAAAAGCTGGTGTAAAAGCAACCTTTTTTTCTGTAGGCATGAATCAAGTTGGGCCGTTGAAAAAGCGAATCATTGATTCGTTAAGAAATGATTATCCTGAGTTTTTAATGGCCAACCATAGTTTCTCTCATGCTAATATCAATGGCAGAGACAATTACAGTTTGTTTTACAAACAAGCAGATAACGCCATTCAAGACTTTTTAAAAAATGAAAAAGAGCTAAACGTTGGTGTTAAAATTATTCGCTTACCAGGCATGAATGCTTGGGTATCTAATGGAAAAATTCAAGGCCCAAAATCTACATTAGCCGTGTGTAAAAGATTGGATAGCATGGGCTACAAAGTAATAGGTTGGGATATTGAATGGGAACAATTGAAGGGCGCACCAAAAGAAAGTGTAGAAGCCATGTTAAAAAAAGTAAACGAGAAATTTGAGAGTGGTTATACCTACGAGCAAAATGCCTTAGTGATTCTATCGCACGACAGATTGTTTGGTAAGCCACAGTACACTGACTCATTAACCAAGTTTATTACAGAATTAAAGAAAGACCCGAGAAATGTTTTTGAAACGATTGATCATTATCCTAGTGTGATGAGTAAAAAATAATGGATTAAACAGCGTATAACGAACCAAAAGCCACTTCTGAAAAGAGGTGGTTTTTTATGTCTCAATAATTTTAAGGGTTCAATTATTATAAATAATTGTCACGGAACAGATTTATTAGGCGAATAGCGCAATACAATCGTATGCCACAAGTGACCTAACTAATTAGCAGACCAATTAAAGATTATAGCAAGGCTGATAAAAGGCGAATTGCAAGCTAGGATCTACATGTATAACTATGGCTGTTTTGAACCCTGTTCAAATCAAGTCAATGTTTTAGATACAACAAGAAGTACACTTGCTAATTTATTAAATACCTTAATTAATGCCATTAAAGCCTTTCAAGATGAACAATAATATTTAGGAATTGAAGATGGAGTATTAGGAATGACTTTCAGAAAACTTGTTAGACGTATGAAAAGCAACCCTAGTGGTGGTACTGACCATAGTGCCGCTGCGTGTTATTTTATGTTTGGCCAAAACACACTGGGCGGCATATTCGGTGTTACGTTAATTTCACAAATGTAATTATTGCAGATAACCTGCCTTTTTAGTACGATTTTAGAAATATTTATAACACTACTTTCAATTGGTTGTTTGTAAATAATATTGATCTCAAACAATTATTAAATAAAAACTTTCAACACTTTTCATCCTTTGAATGTACCATTCCGTAAGTTGTTAATTCATTATAGTGCAGATTATCTTCAAGATTAAACAATCCTACATTTAGCGAATAGTAACAATCATAATGATTAGGCATGGTTGTTGTCTTTATTTAAGTATGTTACAAAATTTATTACCGTCTTTATTTCAATCTTGCTATCACATCCCTTAATTGCAGCGTGCAATTACCCTACTAATATTTTACAAGTTTTTACTGCCTAAAGGCAATTGTGGTTTCGTGTTTTTTGCTTTCTACAAACCGTCAAAATACCTGCAAATCATATAACTATTACACTCAAAGGTGTAATAGTTAAGCCATACTATTAAATAATTTTACCAATTGGCCTTCTCGAATGCTAGTACAATCAGGTATCAAGCTATTCCTAGCATTAAAATCCATTCGTTCTTTTCCTTCTCAAATTTTAAAAGTTACATCATGAAAAAAAACGCTTACACATTTACACAAAAAAGTCATTTTACCATAAGGGGCATATGTAAATTGCTATATAACCAATGGTTGATTGCTAGCTTACTAATAATAAGCTTAGCTAGCGGCTGTAAAAAAATAGACGAACAAACAGGCGTTACTGGCGTTTGTCCTATAGTTATTTCAACAAGTCCGATAAACAACGCTGCTGGTGTGAGTTTAAGCACTACGGTTAGTGCTACATTTAACGAAGCAATTAATACTGCATCGTTAAACGCAGTAACTTTTACACTACGCCAAGGCACTACACCAATTGCAGCAGTAATGGCTTACAATGGTGTAACGGCTACTTTAACCCCAACCAATAAATTAGCGCCAAACACACAGTATACCGCTACCATAACAATGGGTGTAAAAGACATGGCTAGTAATTCGCCACTTGCTGATTATGTATGGAATTTTACAACTGGCCCAGACCCTGCGCCAACTGTTACTTCTACAGATCCTTTAAACCTTGCCACTGGCGTTGCATTCAACAAAAAAATATCATTCAGTTTTAGTAAAGTCATGGATTCGGCTTCTGTTGTTACAAACTTTACATTAACCAATACGTCATTGGGTGGTACAACAGTTGCTGGCACCACAACATATACAACCAATACTGGGGTATTTACACCCGCAACAAGTTTAATACCGAATACTACTTATACTGCAACAATTACCAACGGCGCTAAAGATCCTTCAGGCATAAGACTAGCAAATAATTATATATGGAGCTTTACGACTGGCGCATTACCAGCTATTATTTCTCCCACAGTTATAGCTACCGATCCTACAAACTCGGCTACAGGGGTAGCTTTTAATAAAAAAGTGTCTGTAACATTTAACACTGTGATGGATGCAACTACCATATCAGCAACAACGTTTATACTAAACAATACCTCGGCTGGCGGAAGCGCAATTTCTGGCGCTGTAACTTATGCAGGTGCCATTGCAGTATTTACACCATTGGTTAATTTATTACCTAATACCACTTATACAGGTACTATTACAACAGGTACAAAAGATCTTGCTGGTAATCCTCTGTTGAACAATTACACTTGGAATTTTACTACAGGCGGGGCACCAGATATTATATCACCAATTGTAATAAACACTGATCCTACAAATTTTGCGACAGGTGTTGCATTAAACAAAACCGTTGCTGCTAACTTTAATAAAGTAATGGACGCAACTACTATTACGACTGCAACATTTACACTTGCTAATACCACGCTTGGCGGCACACCTGTTGTGGGTACCGTTTCTTACAGTGGAACAACGGCACTTTTTAATCCGATTGTAAATTTATTGCCAAGTACTACATATACTGCAACAATTACAATGGGTGCAAAAGACTTAGCAGGTAATTCAGTAGTGAATAATTACACTTGGAGTTTTACAACCGGCATTGTAGTAGATGCAATTCCACCTACCGTGATTACCACCGATCCCTTGAATTTAGCTACGAATGTTGCTTTAGATAAGAATATAACAGCAACTTTTAGTAAAGCAATCGACCCTACAACCATTAATACTAATACGTTTACTTTAAAACAAGGTGCCAATAGCATTACTGGTTTGGTAACTTATACAGGTATGGTTGCAACATTTAATCCATCGATTAATCTATTACCAAATACAGTTTACACCGCTACAATTACCAATAGTGTTAAAGATTTGGCAGGTAATACAATGGTAAGTAACTATGTATGGACATTTACTACCGCTGTTTTTGATATCGTACCACCTAAAGTTATTTCAACAGACCCTTTAAATAATACAACTGGTGTAGCTATAGATAAAAAAGTAACTGCCGCATTTAGTAAACCGATAGATCCGTTAACCATTAATACACTAACATTTACTTTAAAAAATGGTGCAATACCAGTTACAGGTAATGTAACATACGTAAGTACTACTGCAACATTTACACCTTCGGCTAACCTATTAGCAACAACGGTTTATACAGCAACAATTACAACAGGTGTTAAAGATGTGGCGGGCAATGCAATAGTTAGCAACTATGTGTGGCAGTTTACCACTGCACCTCAAGTTTTACCACCACCCAATTTAGGAAGTATGGCAATTTTTGGTGCGTTTGGTGGTAATGCAGGCGTAACTAATCAGGGTATTTTTACAGTAATTAATGGTAGTATCGGCAGCACAGCAGCATCGACATTAATAACTGGCTTTCATGATGGTACAACTGGTGATGTATATACTGAAACACCTTTAAATAAAGGTCTTGTTGCAGGTAGAATTTATACTGCACCACCCACACCCGGCAATGCAACATCTGCTGCCATAGCCACTCAAGCTTTAGCTGACGCAACAGTTACCTACAATAGTATTTCACCAGCTTCTAAACCAGGCGGAACAGATCCTGGTGCTGGAGAATTAGGCGGTTTAACATTGCAACCTGGTATTTATAAAGCGGCTGGCGGCACATTTAATATTACAAATGGCCCTTTGGTACTAGATGCTAAGGGCGATGCAAATGCAGTTTGGATATTTCAAACAGCGGCTGGCTTAACAGTTGGTACAGCAGGTCCTGCAGGTGCTAAAAGTGTGTTATTGATTAATGGTGGCCAAGCTAAAAATATATTCTGGTATGTAGGCAGTGCCGCAGTAATTAATGGTGCTGGCGGTGGAGTAATGACAGGTACCATTATTGCTAATTCTGGTATTACATTTTCTACAGCTGGTAATGTGGTACAAACCGTCTTAAATGGCCGAGCTATATCTCTGGTTTCATCAGTAACAATGGTTAACACAACCGTAAACGTACAATAGGTACTTCTTTAATACATATCCCAACTTAAAAGTTGGGATGTTTTTACAACTTCTTTCATTTTTAAAAAGAATTTTATGACACATATACATTTATCCACAAATAAGATACTAATAGTAATGCTATCTTTTTTATTAATTGGCTTTACTACCAATGCCCAAACCATTAAAAGAGTACAACCTTCTTGGTGGTTTGGCGAGTCGGGCGCTGCCAATTTTAATAATTATCGTGGCACTACCCAAATGCTAAACCAAAACTTATTAGTGCCTACGGCCTTCCATAAAGGCAGTAGTATAAAGCCATATGCATCTTTATTAGCAGAATATAGACCTGGTAAGATATTAGGCGGTATGCTTAATGTAGCTTTTGATAATCGCGGTGGCGCTTTTGATGCAGTAGTTGCACCTTGTAATTGTC
The DNA here is from genome assembly GCF_042651445.1 of Parasediminibacterium paludis. Taxonomy (NCBI): domain Bacteria; kingdom Pseudomonadati; phylum Bacteroidota; class Chitinophagia; order Chitinophagales; family Chitinophagaceae; genus Parasediminibacterium; species Parasediminibacterium paludis. The sequence goes on along the minus strand of NZ_JBHSDC010000003.1, from coordinate 316,370 downwards.
CTGCCAATTTATCTACTAAACTTAGCTATATAACCATTGAACCAAGCTTAAGAATAGCGCCATTTGCAAGTGCATTTTATGTATTTGCTGGACCTACAATTGCTATCAATTTGTCTAAAGAATTTACCTATATGCAGGAAAAGCAAACAGAGATTCATGCTGACTTTAACGACATACGTAAAACAATGTTTGGCGCACAAGCAGGCTTAGGTGTAGACATTCCTTTATCTGCTAAAGCTAGCCCAACACAAATGACTTTATCACCATTTGCTTCTTTTCAGACAGATTTATTTGACCAACCACGTACTGTAGAAACTTGGGCAATTTATACTATAAGAGCAGGTATAGCATTAAAATTTGGCAGTAAAAAGGTGGCTGTATTAGCCCCTTTACCTGGTATATCTAAACCAGATACAATTACCAACACTGTTACCAATACTATTACGGTTAATAATAATACTATACAATTCTCAGTGCGAGCTCCGAAAGTGGTGCCTTTGAATCGCCGAGTAAAAGAAACCTTCCCTTTACGTAACTCTGTTTTTTTTGATATAAATTCAAGTAATATTCCTAATCGTTACGTTTATTTAACACCGTCGCAAGCTATTACATTTAAAGAATCGAATTTGCAAAATGCACAGCCAGAAAATTTAAACACAGGACGTTCAGCAAGACAACTAATGGTATATCACAATATTTTAAACATTATTGGCGACCGTTTACGCAACAGCACTCAAAGCACTATTATACTTGTAGGTTCTAGCGATAATAATCCGACTGAAGGCAAATTAATGGCTGAAAATGTGAAGGAATATTTGGTATCCAACTTTGGCATTAATAGCCCAAGAATTACAACTGAAGGTAGAGGCAAACCCATTATTCCATCTGAACAACCTGGGGCTACTAAAGATTTAGTATTGCTACGTGAAGGTGATAGGAGGGTTGATATAATGAGTAATTCACCTGAATTACTATTACAAGTAGGTGGCGAAAATTCAGACTTTTTTAAACCTGTTCAGATAAGTGCAGTGCAACAAGACCCTTTGGATAGTCATGTAATTTTAAGTGTAGATGGCGCAAGTGATCAATTAAAAGTATGGAGTGTGGATATTACAGATGAACAAGGTATAGAGCAACACTATGGTCCTTATATAACTGACCAAGCTTCGATTCCAGGTAAAACCATTTTAGGTAGCAACCAGCAAGGCAATTACAAAGTAGTGATGACTGGTGAAACAAAAACAGGTCAAATAATTATGAAAGAAAGCACAGTGAGTTTAATAAAAATGGATGATCCAAAACAAGAAGGCTTACGCTACAGCATCCTATTTGATTTTGATAAATACAAAACTATTGATAGCTATACTAAGTTTTTAACCGAAATAGTTACACCCCTAATTCCAGAAAATGGCACGGTTATCATTCATGGTCATACAGATATTATTGGTGATGAAAAATACAACCATACTTTATCTCATAATAGAGCCAATCAAACAAGACAAATTATTGAAAAAGCGTCAACAATAGGTGGCAAAAAGGGGATAACATTTGAAGTAATAGGTTATGGCAAAGATGCAAGCAGGTCGCCATTTGAAAATAATTTACCTGAAGAACGATTTTATAATAGAACCGTTATCATAGATATTATTCCTAGTAAGTAAGACCCAATGCTTATAAAAGTAAAACCTGAAGCACTTGTATTAGTTACAATTGTTTCAGTTTTTTTCGATATCTTTAATTTAACCAAAATGCGGCTTTATAAAACTTCTCTATATTATTGTTTATTTGCAAAAAATCAAATAATATACAATATGGAAGACAATCAACGCAACTTAGGCATTGGTACAAGACTACAACATACACAACTTGGGCCCGGTGTTATTGTAGGTATTCGCTACGCCACTTATCTTATTTCTTTTATTTATCATGGTGTAAAAGAGATAGATAAAACCGACACCAATTTAGATGAAATAATTGCAGAAAACGTAACGGCAGAAGTTGAAACCACTTCGGCAGTAGAAACATCCTTACTAAAAATATTGCGTCAATGGAGCGATATAACTGAATTGGTACAGCTTGGCGATAAATGGATAGGTGGCACCATGCTACTACAAGCCGTCGACAAAAACTTGAAGCCCAAAGAAATACCAATTGAAGACTTCTTTCACAAAATTGTAATGCTACGCGACCGCTTACGTGTACTAGAACAAAACATTAATAGCAATAAAAAACTAAGCGACGAAGAGAAGGTGAACATTCAGCAATATATTACCCGTTGCTATGGTAGCCTTACAACGTTTAATGTACTATTTAAAAACAAAGAACATTGGTTTGTAGGCGAGAAAAGTGGTGGTGAGTAATTACAGCTATTGCTTTCGCATTACGTATTAATAAAACAGTAGTCATTTGTAAAAAATAAAGCTGTCAACCATAGTAGACATTAGAAACTCGCGATAGAATAGCTTTCTACTGGAGTATAAAGTGTAAAACACCAAAGGGAACAGGTTTCTACTGCGGTAGAAAGGGCAAAACGCGAGAGGCAATTACTTTCTACTATGGTAGAAAGTGTATGAAACAAGTGTATTTGGGTTTTCTACTACCTAGTAAAGTTCTTTGTAAATCATTAGGTTTTTTCGGATAATATTTGCCCCATATAATATTAGTATTACTAGATAGGGTAACTAAGCAATGTAGCAGGTCACTAGAACTACGCCACAGTAGCAATTGCGACTATTACAAAATAAAAAATACCACTTAAAAAAAATTGAGCTTGTAATTGCTGCTGTATTCGAAACTGTTGTACTTTCCCTTTTAATTGTAGGTTATACACTTACTTCCCAATTTAACATTGCTTAATTATGACAAACTCCCGTCGCCAGTTTATTAAACAGGCTGCACTTGCCACCACAGGTGTAGCTCTTGCTAGCAAAAGCTTTAGTGCTAGTAGTTACAACAAAATTATCGGTGCCAACGACCGTGTAAGAGTTGGTGTGGTGGGCTTTAGCGATAGACATAGAAGTACACATATGCCTTGCTTTATGAACCACTATAAAGAACTGAATTTTGACATCGTAGCGGTATCTGATATTTGGAAACAACGCAGAGAACAAGGGGCTGCGATGTGGAAGGAAAAGATGCAACACGATATAGTGGCCTGCCGTAACAATGAAGAAATGTACAATAGCAAGCTGGTAGATGCAGTGTTTATAAGCACAGCCGATTTTCAACATGCCATACATGCTGCAGAAGCTGTAAAAGCTGGCTGCGATGCTTATGTAGAAAAGCCTTTTGCAGAAACAATGGAAGACAACAGAATGGCTTATAAAGTGATAAAAGCAAGCGATAGAATTGTACAAATAGGTTCGCAACGCAGAAGTGGTAGCAATTACAAAGCGGCTGAAACCTTTATTAAGTCGGGTAAGTTTGGACCAATAACCATGGTAGAATTATCTTGGAACGTGAACCAACCTGGCCGCTGGCGCAGACCAGCTTTACTGAATACATTAAAAGAAGAAGATACCGATTGGAAGCGTTTTTTATTAAACCGCCCTTACGAGAATTTTGATGCGAGAAAATATTTGGAATACCGTTTGTTTTGGCCGTATTCATCTGGCTTGCCAGGGCAATGGATGAGCCACCAAATAGATACCGTACATTGGTTTAGCGGCTTGCAACATCCGCGGAGTGTAGTGGCAAACGGTGGTATTTATGCTTGGCACGATGGGCGTAAAAACTGGGATACCATAACTGCTGTATTTGACTATGGTCCTGCCAATGATATGACTACTGGCTTTCAGGTAAATTTCTCATCTCGCATGCACAACGGCGATGAAAAACCTGCTGAAATTTATTATAGCAATGGTGGCGAACTAAACCTAATTACCAACCAAGTATCACCAAGAGGTGGGCTTACAAAAAAGTTTGCTGACGAAATGAAAATGCAAGCGAATTTGCTCCCTGAACTAAGTTTATCGGAAGTGGAACCTGTAATCGCCTCTGCCAATACAGGTGGTGATAAACTTACTTCTAACCATATACGTAACTGGATGGAATGTATCCGTAGTAGACAACAACCCAATGCACCTGTAGAAGCTGGTTATAGCCATTCAATTGCTACCATTATGACCAACGCAGCAGTACACACCGGCCAAAAAGTTACGTTTGACGAAAAGACACAAGAAGTAATGGCTGGCGGCAAACCTTTTAAATATTAACCCCCGTTATTAATGATTTGTAATTGCTTAATGAATCTATAATAAATAGCATGATTAAAAAATATCTGAGTACTATACTTTTATCAGGGATGCTATTAACACAATTGCTTGCACAGCAGATGAAGACTGTATCCGTTATCAAAGTACCTAATGAAAACAAGATTAACATCACCATTGGTAATACATTTTTTACAAGCTTTTTGTACCCAGATAGTTTAGAAAAGCCTGTATTATACCCTATTGAAACAGTGGAAGGAACCTTAGTTACAAGAGGCTTTCCATTAAATCCCAAACCTAATGATCCAACAGACCATCCTCACCACATAGGGCTTTGGTTTAATTACGAAAATGTAAATGGGCTTGATTTTTGGAACAACTCTTATGCCATACCCGCCAATAAAAAAAGCGCTTATGGTTGGGTAAAAACTGATAAGATTCTAGAAACAAAAAGTGGCGAAAAGGGACTATTACGTTATCATGCCAATTGGAACAATCAGCAAAATGAAACTTTACTTGAAGAAACTACAACGTATGAGTTTAGTGAAGTAGGTCATAAACGTATAATAGATAGAGTAACTACTTTACGTGCCAATACCGACGTGACTTTTAGTGATGCAAAAGATGGCTTATTAGGTCTGCGATTGGCACACGAACTGCAAATACCAACTGATAAAGACCAAAAATTTACAGACGATAAAGGCATTGTAACCATTGTAAAAGGTGGTACAGATAAAATGGCAAATGGGAACTATGTGACTAGTGAAGGCAAGGTAGGCGACTCAGCATGGAGCACTCGTGCTAGCTGGTGTAAGGTATTTGGCAAAATGAATAATGACTCTGTAAGCATAGTAATTATTGACCATCCTAAAAACCCCAACTACCCTACTTTCTGGCATGCAAGAGGCTATGGCTTATTTGCGGCAAACCCTTTAGGCGAAAAGATTTTTACTAATGGCAAATCGGCTAAAAACTTAAAATTAGCAAAAGGCGAAACTGTAACGTTTCGCTACCGTGTTGTGATTGATGAAGGAAAAAATTCTATCTCAGAACAGCAGATAGCAAAGTTTATGAATGCTTTTGTGAAGTAGTTTTTTTCTCGCAGATGTCACTGATTTGCACAGATTGAAAATCAAAATCGAATCTGCGTGAATCAGCGACATCTGCGAGAGCATTTATTTCATCGTTTTATTAGATTTCCATTTAATAGCATGATACACTGCTTTTGTAGTGCCTACATTTTTAATGCTATGCAACGTATTTGCCGACTGAAAAACCACTGAACCTGGGCCTACAATTTTTAATTCACCATTTACCAATACTTCTAAAGTACCTTCTTTTACAATGGTTAATTCTTCTTCAGGATGCTGGTGTGGTGCATGAGCTAATTCACCAGGATTGAGCGTTGTAACATGGCATTCTAAATTATCCAATGTACTTGTAGGTGCATCAAAGAATTGGCGCTTCTCGCCTACTTTGGTTGCCACAACTTTAACGCTATCCCAATTAAATGCAGTAGATGGCATATTGGCTTTTACCTGCTGTTGATGTGCAATAATGGCCATTGGCACACACATAATAGCAGCAGTACAAATAGCTACTATAATATCTCTTTTTTTCATCGTTTATTTATTTCAATTTTTAATAAATAGGGTCTGGTAAAGCTAGTTTTGCAGGATTATAAACAGCAACAGCCACACGAGAATCTGCGCAACCATAATACAAAAACCATTTATGATGAAAGTAAGCCATCCCTTCAATAAATACGGTACCATTAACATATTGTCCACTTTTTTCAAATGTTTCTCTTGGACGTAAAAAAGGCACATCTAAGCGTGTAATAAATGCTGTTGGATCATCATTTTGAAACAATGCTTGCCCTGCACAATATGAATTTTCATTAAACCGTCTATCGCCATCAACCCCACTTTTATTTTTACCATTATATAGTAATACGATCCCTTTACTAGTTAATATAGCTGGCGGACCGCACTCCGTTAACTCACTATCGAAGTAGCCTTTTCTTGGCGACATGAGTTCTTTTAACGTACCATCTGCATTTAACAAAGGCTGCCAATCTACTAAATTGGTGGAAATAGCCGCATACACATGTAATTCTCCCCAATACATCCAATATTTACCCTTAATTTTTGCAATCACTTGCTTATTATTTACAAGCTGGGTTACAATGGAAGCAGACTTATGTGGGATGTTTAGAAATTTACCATTGTAGGCGTCTTCAAAAATAGGTCCGTGTTTGGTCCAATGTTTTAAATCTTTAGAAGTAGCCACTCCTAATCTTGGCACATCTCGGTTCCATTGTGTGTAAAAAACCACATAAGTACCATTGCTTGTTACTGCAAGTCTTGGGTCTTCGCAGCCACCTGGCCACTCATATTGTTTTTGGCTATCATTAGCGGGGTACAAAACTGGTGTTTTGCTACGCTGAAAATGAAGCCCATCGCTACTTTCAGCATAACCAAGGCGTGATGTACGAAAACCAATACCGATACCCGATTTGTCTTCAGCACGGTACAACAACACGACTTTGCCATTAATAACCACAGCTGCAGGATTGAAGGTATCGTTAGATTCCCATCCAATATTTTTACCTAAAAGAGAATCATAAAAAAGAGAGGTTGCTTTAGGCGAAATGACTGGATTAATAGTACTCTTTGGCCTTACAAAACCACCAAAAGCCCAGTTTGGCAATCGGTTGATAGAATCTTGCTGTGCGGCGCCACAAAAGCTTAAGCCTATTAAACATAAAAATATATTCACGAAAACGATAGTTCTCATTGGCATATGGCAATTTTTGAAAAGCAAAGTACAATTGTTTATTTTAAAATGCTTGAATAGAAGTAATTTAAAAAAATAATATACAAACAAACGCCCCACAATTTCTGTGAGGCGTTTGCTATTTTAAATATTTAATCCAATTATTCAACTACAATTTTTTCAGTGGATTGAGCTTTATCTGACACAATTTTTAACATATAAATACCTTTTGTACAACCCTTCAAAGGCACATTTATTTGCTGACCCGCCATCGTAGTATTCAATTTATTTTGGTAGATGATTTTGCCAGAAATATCCATTAGTTCTAGTTGTATTTTGCCTACATCACCTTTTAAATGTAATGCAGTGCTGCTTTCAGCCTTGCTTAATGTAGGATATACTTGCCATGGCGCAGTTTCATTAGCGTTCACAGTAATACTTTGTACACTAGAATAGGAATGTTTACCATCTTTATCTACTTGTTGAATACGATAATATACCGTACCGCTGGCGGGTTGTTTATCTACAAAACTATAACTAGTAGTCGTTTGCGTATTACTGTTTAAAGACGCTACCGAACCGATACTTACAAAGTTTACACCATCTGTGCTGCGTTCTACTTCATAACGGTCGTTATTTATTTCATTAGCAACGTTCCATTGTAGGTTCACAGCATTGTTATAACCTTTTTGAGCTGTAAAACTTATCCAAGTAACAGGCAAAATAGTGGTGTAAGCATCTTTACTTGTAAACACATAATATTCGCCAGGTTGCATCGATGACATTACATAACCATAACTAGTTACATTTATTGGTGCGGAAGATGGATTTAGGTAATTGTACCATGTACCATTGCTAGGGAAATTTACTACGGCAAATTGGGAAGAAACGTCAAAATTACCAACAGCTACTACGCTTAAGTTTGGATCGTATACTTTTATTTGTTTTACCAAACTAGTTAAGTTATAATTATTTGCTATTACACCAGTTGTAAATGTAGAACTATACTGCGAAGCATTACGTAGTGTAAAGAGTTTAGAGTACACATCAAACAGGGCTTTTCTATCTGTATTTTGAAGAAAATCCCATCTTACTGGCTTGGGATCTGTTCTACAATTGTTGTTAGTAGTTAAATCGGCACAAGTATTAATAGAATAATCGTAACCTAGCTCACCAAATTGCCACATCATCTTTGGACCAGGAATCATAGACCAAATAGCTGCTGCCATGGCATTACGTTTGGTAGCTGTACTAAACGTTTTAGAACTATATCCTGTACCTGTATTGGTATTACCATATTGTGTATTTTGGTACATTAGACGTTCCTCATCATGGCTTTCTTGATACGCTACCAAATTATTTTGGCTCCAGCCTTTATTAACTGCAATGGTATTACTTAAATCTGAGCCACTGCTATAGCCCATTGTAGCTTGCTCGTAACCATAAGCCATATTACCCCAAAGCATCATGCCATAATTTGCTAAAACGGTTTCTTCGCTATTATCGGCAAAATGTTCTAAGATACAATATGAATTAGGTGAAACTGATTGCATTTTATCGTAGATACGCATCCAAATATTGATTCTACTTTGATCGTAATTACCCCACAAAGCAACATTACTACCAGAATTGGTTTGAGTAAAGCCTTTAGATAAATCCCACCTAAAGCCATCAATTTTATAATTGGTTAACCAATGAGTAACCACCGCATCTACTACAGCTTTAGTATCAGCACTTTCATGATTAAAATCGTAACCCACATTATAAGGGTGGGTGGCGATAGGATTAAACCAAGGACTATTAGCCGCTGGCCTGCTATTAACAGCATCCCAATACATTTGTACAAGTGGACATTGACCAAAAGCGTGGTTCATGGCTATATCCATAATTACTGCAATACCATTAGCATGGCAAGCGTCTATAAATTGTTTAAATGCCACATCTGTTCCATAAGCCTTATCTGGTGCAAAAAAGAAACTAGGATTGTATCCCCAGCTATTATTACCCTCAAACTCTATTATTGGCATTAATTCAATTGCATTAATACCAAGGCGCTTTAAGTAAGGTATGGAGTCTTGCGTTGTTTTCCAATTTTGATTTGCTGTAAAGTCTCGCACCAGTAATTCGTAAATCATCAAATTACGTTTATCTGGCCTTGAAAAATTGGTTACTTGCCAGTTATAGGCAGGTTTTGCAGTTTGCAAAATGCCAACAATACCGCTTGTTTTACCTACAGGATAAGGTTTTAAATTAGGGTAAGTGGTTGATGGAATGTATTGGTCGTTGAAGGGATCTAATATTTTTTCGACAGTATAGTCGGCTACCGTTAAGTTACCATCAATTACATATTGAAACCCATATTCCACTTGCGGTGTAAGACCAGTTAGTTTAATCCAGTATCGTTTACTGTCTGGTGTTATATTCATTTGGTATTGCGCAGTTTGCTGCCAATTGTTAAAATCACCTATTACAAAAACATTACTTTTATTAGGTGCATATAATACCAAAGTAGCTGTTGTATTATCGTTAGGATCGTAGTTAATTCCATCTTTTAAGCCACTTGGAAGAGCAGCAACAGTGTTTGGGGCTGCTACTACAAAGCTCAAAGTGTCTGATTTTGTAGTTTGACCCAAAGTTGCTTTAGCAACAATTTGCTGGTTGCCAACTGCTGCAATATTTGTATTAAAACTTACAGTAGTAGCATTGTTGGCAGTAGTTAGTAGATTACCATTAAAATATAAAGCCAAAGTTGAAGCTTGGCTGGCATTGGCAGTAATACTTAATGGATCGCCCACAATTTTAGTAATGGGTTCAATTACTGGGGTATATAAAGGTTGACTAGGAGGGGCATCTAATCTAACATTCAAACTAGCATCATATACATTAATATACATATCAGATCCATCAGCGTTGGCTAATTTTTTTGAGCCATTACCAGAACGGAACAATATAGCAATTTTTTTAATAGTTTCAGTAGGATCGGTAATACCAAAAAAGCTTCTTAAGCTTGTGCTAATAGTGAAAGTCCATTTATTATTTCCTATATAAGCACAATTTGCAGCAGAATAGGTTGTTGTAAAAGATGTAAATGGTAAATACTTCCAATCGCTAGACGAGGTACTTTTAGTAGTAATGGCGCCAATATGCACATAAACGTCACTGGTAGGTATGTAATCTTTTAAACCTTGATTTCCTTTTGTGGCATCAGCAGTAATGACAATAGACGATGTCGTTTCCTGAATAAAACTTGGTGAAGAACTTAATAGCTGGGCTTTTGCAAATCCTACTATTAACAATAAAATAAGTGTAAATACTTTTTTCATTTGGCGATAATTTAACTTTTTGTGTAGTAAATACACATTAAAGAGTTTGAACAAAATTTGTGTATTTTTTACACATTACCAAAAAATAATGCAACCCTTTGAAAAAAAGTTTTGAAGCAGTTTATTTCCCAATACAAAACTTACTGAAAATAAAATCTAGCTGATCATCATTTGTAATCTCACCCGTAATTAGACCCAAATAATGTAAGCTTTGGCGAATGTCTAATGCTAATAAGTCGCCTGAAATTTGATGGTTCAATCCATCCCGAATATCATTTAGCGAAGTAGCTAACTGTTGCAAGGCTTCATGATGCCTTGCATTTGTAATGATTGTTGCTTCAGTATTAATATTACCGCCAACAGCTATTTCAACTAGCTTTTTTTTGAGATAGTCAATATTAATGTGGTCTTTCGCAGAAATAAATAGGACATTGCCAAAGGCATTAAATTGAATTTGTAAGTTATCAGTTGCTGCATCGATTTTATTACCTACCAATAGATATTGCAAAGCTTCTTTTTGAAAATCATTTACTACAGCTTGTAACTCAGTAGTGGTAGTATTATGTACGTCAAATAGGTACACGACTAAGTTAGCAGAACGCATTTTTTCAAAACTTTTTTCCACACCAATGCTTTCAATAACATCGGTAGTATGTAGTCTTATTCCTGCAGTATCTATTAGTCTAAACAGAACGCCTTCAATATTTAAAACCTCCTCTATAGTATCTCTTGTAGTACCTGCAATATCGCTTACTATGGCTCTATTTTCATTTAGAAGCGTGTTAAGCAAGGTAGATTTACCAGCGTTTGGCTTGCCAATAATAGCTACCTGAACACCATTTTTTATTACATTACCAAGCTTAAAAGAATGTAGCAAGCTATTGGTTGAAGTAATTAATTCACTTATTAAATCCGAAAGTGCCGATCTATCCGCAAATTCAACATCTTCTTGTGCAAAATCCAGTTCTAATTCTATCATTGCGGAAAAACGAATTAATTGTTCACGCAAGACACTCAATGACGATGAAAAGCCCCCACGCATATTATTGATGGCGGCGTTTCTACTGGCTTCGGTATTACTGGCTATCAAGTCCGCAACGGCTTCTGCTTGGGTTAAATCGAGTTTGCCATTTAAAAATGCTCTTTGCGTAAACTCACCCGGCTTTGCTATTCGGCAGCCTTTTTTTACCAATGTATTAATTATTTTTTCCTGAATAAATGGTGAGCCATGACAACTAATTTCTACTACGTCTTCGCCAGTGTATGATTTCGGGTTTTTAAAAATTGCTAACACTACCTCATCTAGTACCTCAACTGCATCTTTTAGCAAACCAACTAATATGGTATGGGATGGTTGTATCGATATTTTTTTTGAAGTGAATAATTCGTCTAAAATACAAAATACTTTGCTACCACTTACACGAATAACACCTATTGCACCAACACCTGGTGGTGTTGCAAGTGCCACTATTGTATCATCCCAACCACTCAATTTTCCCCGCATATTGTCTATTTTAGTACGAAAATAATCAGATTGAAGCTGTCTAAACACAAAAACCCCTGCTAGTTAGCAAAGGTCTTCTGTTAAAATAGAATTATTATCCATTATTGTCTACTAAAAAAGTTACCTGCTGTTTTGCACGATAAGCTACTTTTCTACCGTTTTGAATAGCAGGTTGCCATTTAGGACATTTTTTTATTATTTTTATTGCTTCTGCTTCTGTACCAAAACCTGGTGAGTTTTCAGCTTTTACATCGCTTACATTACCCTCCTTATCTACAATAAAAGATACCATTACGGTGTATTTACCTTCTTGAGCCCCATTCTCCGCTGGCAAACTAGCATTTAAATTTCTTTCAAGATATTTTTTCCATGCATCAAACCCACCTGGAAATTGTGCAGGTATTTCAACCGTATTAAATATTTCGGTATAATCAGTATTATCAACTTTTAATTTTCCTTCACCACTACCAATGCTTGAATTATCAACAGGTACACTCATAATATCGTCACCACCTTTTTCGCCATCATGCCCAGAAGGCCCAATTTTTAAATTTTCTGTTGCATCAACTGGTTTAACTTCATTTGTTTTATCTACTTCTTTATCTGGCGCTATTACAGGAATATTAACTGCAACTTGTTCAAACTGTTTTTGTGGTTGAGGCTTTGGTTGATCTTTAGGAATTTCAGGCTCTTCTTTCTTTGGGTCTTTATAGTTATCCAAGCTCACTTCAATGGTATTTTGTGGCATATTATTACCTTTTTTACTGTTGGCAAATATTGACCCCATAGTAAATAATAGGCAAATACCTAAAGTACCTACTAATGCTTTCACCAAGCGCTTATTGTAATTTTTACGTAAGTCATAAGCGCCATAATCTTTGTTTCTACCTTCAAACAAGATGTCTAAAATGTTAGCGTTCGAAATGTTTTGTGTGTTCATAATAATAAGTTTTTGAATGAGATACACAAAGCAAATTCTTCCATAAAAAAAATAAAAAAATTACAAAGGGTAGTTACAATACAATAATAGCAAGGCTTTCAACGAAATAGTAGTAAGTATAAAAACAAAAAATGCCCCTCATAAATGAGAGGCATTTAAATAGATATGCAGAAAATAAACTAATTATTCTTCACTTACTTGGAAGGTAATAGCTTGTCTTTTACGGCTAGTAACTTTACGGCCGTTTTGAACAGCAGGTGTCCATTTCGGTCCTTTTTTAATAACTTTAATAGCCTCATCTTTTGTGCCATAACCTGGGTCTGTATCAGCAGCTACATCGCTAATATTTCCTTCTTTATCCACGATAAAACTCACCATAACAGTGTATTTGCCTGGAGGTGCACCATTAGAACTAGGTACATCAGCATTCAAGTTTCTGCTTAGGTATTTAGCCCAAGCCGCAGCACCACCTGGAAATTCAGATTCGATTTGTACGGTTGTAAATACTTTATCGTAATCCTCTTCTACTTTAGGAGCTTCGACAACACCAGTACCTTTACTTTCAACAACTGGGGCAACAATACCCTCGTCCTTTGTACCTTCTTGGTTAATGGTACCAATTTTGGTGTCAGCCAACTTCTCTTGTTCTGGAGGTGGTTCTTTAACTTCCTCGTCCTTCACAATTTTAGGAGGCGTAAATTTAGTAATTTCCACTTTGGGTGGATCTTGTTTTGGTGGTGGAGGCGGCGGAGGAATCTCTGGCTTTTTCTCCTCCTTTTTCATGTCCTCCAACGATACGTCTTGCACTATAATTTGATTCTTACTTTCTTTTTTAAAAGAATTAGCAAGAATAGAACCTACAAACAGTAGCAAGCACAAAGCTAAAGTGCCTAATAAGGCGTAAGTTATACGCTTATTGTAGGTTTTGCGAAGATCGTAAGCACCATATTCCTTATATCTACCATCAAAGATGATATCAAGGACATCTGCCGACATAATTTTGTTTATATCCATCTTGGTGTCTTTTATAATAAGATTCAATTAGTGGAAAATTCCACAAATTTTATTTTCCTGGTTGAGGTGCACTATTAGCTTCGGTTACTTTAATCAGTTGATTTTCACCTTCTGAAATATCTACTAGTGCATACCTTTTTACCACGTTAATTGACATCTCGTCTAGAATATCGATAACGTTTCTATAGTTACTTTCCTCGTTTGGCTTAAGGATTACAACAAAATCCTTTTCGTCAGTACGTCTCTTTTTATCTATAATTACATTACGGATATCCTTAAAACTAGATGACTTAAAGTTAGCACCAGCAGGATCTAATTGACCTTCATAGTAAAAAACGTTATTATCTTTACCCAACATCACCGTAAGTACTGCCGATTCTTTAGCCTTTGTTTGATCTTCGGGCTTATCAGCATCTTTTGGTAGGTTCAACTTCATGGCCGTTGGCTGGCTCATGGTTGTTGTAAAGATGAAAAACGTAATTAAAAGAAAACCTAGATCTACCATTGGTGTCAAGTCAACTCTCGTTGATAACTTTTTACCTTTTTTAACCCCTGGGCCTTTCTTATGGCCACCACCGGAGGTATCCATTTCTGCCATGGTAGTAAAATTTTAATTTTTACGCAATATTGTTTACTAAAGTTACCTTATTCAGGTTTGGATGAACCACCTTTCTTTTGTGCATCAATCCACAAGTCTGTTCCTTGAGGAACACTTTCTGGATTGGTTATCATTTGAAACTTCAAGAAATCGTTTTTCTTGAACGCATCGATGACATTTTTGAAAGCTGGATACTTAGCGTTATTATCACCTTTTAATAGAAGCGCTTTCATTTGAGAGCCTTGATATGCGTTGTAAACCAACTGCATCCATTCGACCATCTCATTATTAGTACTGTCTTTACAAGGTATACCTGGTAAAAGCGCACCTTGTCTTTTTTCTTTAGGCAACGCCAAAAATTGTGGCAATTGACTGAAAGATGTACCAAAAAATTCAGCTTCTTTAAAGGCTTTAACATCGATACCAAGATGTTTAGAGCTATTCAACGCGTTTGCGATAGCTTCTTTTTTACTTACATCGTCCATTGAAAGAAATACTTTTCCGTCTTTGTCGATAGTTACCAACACAAAGTCTTTATCTGGTGCAACTTTAGAAGCAACAGAACTTGGTGTTGTAACAGTAATGGCTTCTGATGCTTTAAACTTTGTTGTTAAGATGAAAAAACTTAACAATAAGAAAGCAACATCACACATCGCTGTCATGTCAATCGAAGTACTCTTTCGTGGAAGTTTGGGCCTTGACATTTTTTATAGTATTAAATGGTTTCGCAAATAGAGATTCAAAACTTTGTTTTTTCCATACAAATAATCAAAAAGATTATTTATAGTTAGCAGCAAAGCTTTGTGTAAGTGTGAAGCCAGATTCATCAATACCATAAGTAATCGCATCGATACGTGTAGTAAATACGTTATACATAATAATAGCGATAGCTGAAGTACCAATACCTAAAGCTGTATTATATAAGGCTTCAGAGATACCTTGAGATAATTTTTGAGCAGCTTCACCACCACCGCTGTCACCTAATGCAGAGAAAGATTTGATCATACCTAATACGGTACCTAACAAACCTAATAAAGTAGCAACAGAAGCAATCGTAGATAAGAATACCAAGTTTTTCTCTAACATAGGTAATTCTAATGCAGTAGCTTCTTCTACTTCTTTTTGAATATTCAATACTTTTTGTTCAGTAGTTAATTCAGTATTGGTGATCATTTCTTTGTATTTACGTAAACCACCTTTCATTACATTACCTACAGAACCTTTTTGTTTGTCGCACTCAGCAATTGCTTTGTCAACTTCTTTGTTAGCTAAATGAAATTGTACTTTGCGGATAAATTCAGCATTGTTACCAGTACCAGCAGCTTTAACTACTGTTAATAATCTTTCAATTACAAACGTTAATACAGTTAGAAAACAACCGATAAGGATAGGTACGATAATACCACCTAAATACATACGAGGCAAACCACCTTTAGGACCATCATGATCAGGCCAAAACCAATGGCTAGCGTCTTGATCGGGTTTTGTGAAATTACCTGGGTTACCAATTAGGAAACGCCAAATGATGTAACCTGCAATGATACAAAACAGGGGAGCAAATGTTGCAATAGAGTTACCGCCTTTTTTTGGTTGTACAGACGTTGCACTTTTTACGGCAGCTGTTGCAGCTGGTTTAATGTCAGCCATGATTCAATTGATTTTTGGTTAAAAAAATTACAGTTGTTAAAAATTTTAATTCCGCAATGCTACTAAAAAAACTTTTGAAAAAACAAAACATTTATTTAGTTGAATTTTAGAAAGGGGATAGCAAATTAGGTATTTTATTCAATGCACCAAATTAGTTTTACATTTCTTAATAAAAAAAACATTCGCAAAGGCTTGCAATTCTTTTTTTAGGCTATAAAAAAACAACAAATAGAAATTGATGGAAGCATTTTACCATTCATAATAATCCCCTCAACAAAAAGTAGCTTTTATACCTCTCTCACTTATCTTCAAGTTTCACTTTTATTAAAACTTTACGACACTTATGAAAAGAATTTTTGTAGCAACTGCCTTGTTTGCAAGCGTTTCGGCCTTTGCGCAACAAAGAGATAGTGTGCCAACTAGACCAAACGGAGGCATTCCAAACATTGCTGGGCTTGGCGGTTTTGGTGCAAGAGGTGGTGGTGCCCCAACTGCCGCCCCTAAACCGTTTAAAGAGGTAATTACCGAAAAAGCTATTAGTAAAAAAGGCTTATTTACAGTACACAAAGTAGAAGATAAATACTACTTTGAAATTAAGGATTCGTTATTAGGAAGAGAAATCTTAGCAGTAACGCGCTTTGTTAAAGTACCTAGTGGCGCTGGTTACGGCGGCGAAATTGCTAACCAACAAACCTTAACTTTTGAAAAAGGCCCTAGTAACACAATTTTTTTAAGAGTGGTAACTTTAGTGAGTACCGCTGATTCTACAAACGATATTTACAAAGCGGTTACTAACTCTAATATTAACAGTATTGCACAGTCTTTCCCAATTGCGGCTTTTAGTAAAGACAGTACTGGTAGCGTAATTGACGTAACCGATTTCTTTAAAGGGGATAATTTACCTGTAAGCATTAATGCTAATGTAAAAAGAAGATATAGCTTATCTGCATTGGCAAGCGATAGATCTTTCATCCAAAAAATAAGTACCTATCCTATTAATACAGAAATTAAAACTGTAAAAACATTTTCAGCTCAAGCGGGCGGCGGTTTTGGTGCAGCACCCTCTCCTTTCCCTAGTGCTTCTTTACCAGCGGCTTCTCAGTCAGGCGCAGTTACTATCGAGCTAAACACATCTCTATTATTATTGCCAAAATCACCTATGGCACATCGGGTGGCTGACAAACGTGTAGGTTATTTTACAGATGATTTTGTTAAGTATAGCGACGAACAGCAACAAGTTGAAAACAAGGAGTTTGCTATACGTTGGAGACTTGAACCAAAAGAGGGTGACTACGACAAATGGTTAAAAGGCGAACTAGTTGAACCTAAAAAACCAATCATTTATTACATCGATCCAGCAACACCAAAACAATGGCGTAAGTATTTAATTTTAGGAATTAACGATTGGCAGAAGGCTTTTGAAAAAGCTGGTTTCAAAAATGCCATTATGGGCAAAGAGTGGCCAGAAAATGATACCACGATGAGCCTTGAAGATGCACGTTATTCTGTAGTACGCTATTTTGCTTCTGATATTGAAAATGCTTATGGTCCTAATGTGCATGACCCTCGTAGTGGCGAAATTTTAGAAAGTCATATAGGTTGGTATCACAATGTAATGAAGCTTGTACACGATTGGTATATGATTCAAACTGCAGCGGTAGACCCTCGCGCAAGAAGCATGAAATTTAGCGATGAGTTAATGGGCGATTTAATCCGTTTCGTATCATCTCACGAAGTGGGTCATACACTTGGTTTACGTCATAATATGGGTAGTAGTAGCAAAACGCCAGTGGAAAAATTGCGTGATAAGGCTTGGGTAGAAGCTAATGGTCATACTGCTTCTATTATGGATTATGCCCGCTTTAACTACGTAGCACAACCAGAAGATAATATTTCGAAAGAAGGTTTGTATCCGCGTATTGGCGATTACGATTTATGGGCTATCAAATGGGGTTATGGATTTATTCCAGGTGCTACAGATGAAGACCAAAAGAAGGCTAGTAGCAAAATGATTATTGACGCTTATAAGGCAAATCCTCGTACATGGTTTGGCACTTATGAAAGTGGCAACCCTGCTGACCCAAGAGCACAAAGCGAAGACTTGAGTGATAATGCAGTGAAAGCTAGCGAATACGGTATTAAAAACCTACAACGTATTTTACCTAAATTACCAGAATGGACTTACGAAGAAGCAGATTTACAAGAAAATATTGCCGAAATCTATACCCAGTTGCTTGGTCAATTTAGAAGATATATGGGCCATGTAACTAAAAACATAGGTGGTATTACAGAAACTTTTAAAAGCGTAGACGAAAAAGGTGATGTATACGAAGTGGTGCCAAAAGCTTATCAAAAAGAAGCGGTAAGTTTCCTAAATAAACAATTATTCCAAACACCAAAATGGTTGATTGCTAAAGACATTTGGAATAAATTTAATAATCCAATTACGTTAGACCCACTTGCCAATGCGCAAGAAAGCACACTTGCTAGTTTATTAAGTACTGATAGATTAAATCGTATGCAAATTTGCCTTGAACGCTATGGTGCAGATAAGGCCTACAATGCAATGGAATTATTAAACGATGTTCAATCTGATTTATTTAGTGAACTGACTAGTAAAAAACCAATTGACGAGTACCGTAGATTATTGCAAAAAAGCTACGTAGAAAAACTTGCTAGTATCATCAATCCTAAAACTGAAGGACCAAGCATTATTATTGCTGCTGCTCGTGGTGGCTTTGGTATTGCACCGGTAGATTTAAAACGTAGTGATGTACCAGCTATTGTTAGAGCACAATTAGTGTCTTTGCGTAGTAAAGTAGTTGCTGCGGCCCCTACAACTACCGATACAATGAGTAAAATACATTTGTTAGATTTAGAGCAAGCCATTAAAAACGCTTTAGATCCTAAATAATAAACTGCTTAAATAGTGGAACGCCCAATACCGTAAAACGTATTGGGCGTTTTTATTTACAGAAAATATTTTAAGAGATTATTATCAAATATACCCAACAGATTGTTGTTACTTCACGGCGCATTTGTAACATTTTCTTATGAAAAAAGGCCTTTATTTATTAATATTTATTTGCGTAGCATACACTAGCGAAGCACAACAAAAAAACTCAATCATTGGTGTAGTAAAAGATAGTGTAACAAACACTATTATCGAATTTGCCAGCATTAGTAATATTAATAAAAAAAATACCATCGTAAGTAATACAAAAGGCATGTTCAAAATTGATATTGCTTTAAACCATTTACTATCGGTGGCTGCTGTTGGTTATAACTTTGATACTATTCGTGTTACAGAAGATTTATTACAATTAGATACATTAACCATACTACTGCATCCTTTATCTAAAAGATTAGCCGATGTAACGGTTACCACCAAAACGAAATACAATCAATACCAACTTGATAGTATAGAGCGTAGAAGAGATTTTTTTATTAATAGAAGTGACGTAAAAATTCCAGTTGTATCTCTCGCCAATTCTGGAGTAGGCTTAGGCATTAACCTTGATCATTTTTACAATAGAGAAAGGCGAAAGCGTAGCGCTATGGATTTATTTAACGATATGGAAAATGAGTCATATACCAACTATCGCTTTACACCTGCAATAATTAATAAATACACGAAGTTGGAAGGTGAAAAGTTAGTAACATTCATGCAACTATATCGCCCAAGCTATGCTTGGTTGCGCAGCCATACCACAGAAGAAGATGTTTTGTATTACATTAACGACAAACTAAAAAGCTTCAATAAGCGGCAGAAGAAATAGATTACCGCGGCGGATTGTTAAGTACTTTTTGTCTATTCTGAATTTCCTTTTTGATTATGGCACCAAAGTTTCTGTCTACTAAAAATACTTTGTTAGCTCGCTCGTCTGTTCCAAGTACTTTTTTGAAATCAGCAAAATACCTTTTTTTAATAGCTAGCACTTTCTCGTCAAAAGCTATCACATTGTCTTTACTTTCTGTTTTGGCTTTTTTTAAATCATCGAAATAACCAAAATATAAAGGCCAAAATTTCTGTGCTTCATCAGTAGTAAGGTTTAGTTCACGCGTGATATAGGCAATTTTTAAACCTTGAACATTCACACCAGGCTTTGGCGGTTCTTGTGCAATGCTAGTAAACACTGCAATTAGACAGAATAACGTAATGATTAGGGGCTTCATGTGCTATGTTTTTTGCTTCTACATTCGCGATTACTATATTAAATTATAATATCACCAACAATGAAAGCAGTTTATATACCAGGTTGCTGTTCTTCGCCTGAAGGTAAATCAGCTTCTTTTAAATATTCTTTCAACTCTTCATCAGGTATTGATTGAATATGATCTTGCAATTCGGGCAATTTAACATCAATAGTTGTTAAAGCGTTTGAATTGGTGATAGAATTGACATTTTCTAAATAATTCAACAATTCTTCACTACTTATTTTATCAATATTACTATTGATATCAATTTTTTTGTAAGCCGCATAATCTATTTTTCCAGTGCTTTTAGTAAAAATAAAAGCGCTTATGGCCATTAAACTTATTACACAGGCGGCAGCGATATATAGCATCTTACGTTTAAATGATGTCATAGACACTACTCTAGCCGAATAAGTTGCATCGCTTATGTTCGCCTTGAATTTAGTAAAGTATCCTTCGGGTAAGGCATAAATATTTCTCTTATCGATGGTATTAAGTATCGGCGCAACAGCCTCAAGTTCTGCAATTACCTCGTTTTTACTACCTGTTTCTTGCGCAATTGTAGCAAGCACTCTGCTACTTAAAGTGGCAAAATAGTCTTGCGGCACAGTAAACGGTGTTGCTATTTTGGGTAAGTTCTCCGCTGAAATTTGCGATAAGATAGCCTCGCTTAGACCAATAAAATAGTTGTTAGGTACGCCATAGGGCATACTATTATTAATAGTAGCCAGTAAAGGGGCTACTGTTGTTAATTCCGCCAATATGTTGGTATCCTTTTTCATGTGTTGTATTTATGACGCACAATAAGCTGCTACGTTTAACCACCTAAGATAAAGGCCTCAATTTTTTTTGCCGCATGATGGTAACTAGCTTTTAAAGCGCCTTCACTCGTTTCTAAAATTCGGCTCATTTCTTCATAAGGCATTTCGTCGTAGTAGCGCAAATTGAACACAAGGCGCTGCCTTTCAGGCAATTGTTGGATGGCTAATTGCAATTTCCATTCTAACTTATTAGCGTCGAAATTACTATCTGCTTTGATGGTATTACTTAAACTACTTTCTATATCATCAAATCGCTCTGCACCTTTCCGCTTTTTTTGTTCTAAAAAACTCAGACACTCGTTGGTAGCTATTCTATACAACCAAGTATATAGCTGGCTATCTTCCCTAAAATTGGCCAAGCCTTTCCACACTTTTACAAACATATTTTGCAATACGTCGTTGGTATCATCGTGGTCAATTACCATTCGTCTTATGTGCCAATACAACTTTTCCTGATATTTTTTTACAATAGCAGTAAAAGCCAGTTCTTTATTTGCACTGTTTTTGAATTGATACAACAATTCATTGTCTTCAGCAAGCATGCAGGGAAATTTTCTAGTACAACTTTATTTAGGACTTCCAAACCGCACTAATAGTTTAATGCATCTGTATTATTTAGTAAAAATTGCCTTTGGCAACATTGCATGTACTCCTACATTCCCATCTACCAATTGCGTAATATTTACATCTACAGCCACACTACACAACATATAGGCTTCGGCTTGAGTCATCTTTTTTTCTTCCATTAAATATTTAATCATTTCTCTAACCGCAATATGTGTAGCCGCATTTAAATCTCTATCGCAGCCCATTGCTATAATATGTGTTGCTGTTTCGGCACGTGGAAAAAGTAGTTTTTTCCCTTTATGAACAATAAATTGAAAATTACCTTTAAGCGATGTTTCAATGGCGGTAATATCTACTTCGCCATTGCCTTGAGCCGCATGCCCATCCCCTATTTCAAACAAAGCGCCTTTTACATGCACCGGAATAAATAACGATGTGCCAGCTACCAACTCCTTGTTATCTAAATTACCACCATGTATCCAAGGTGGTGCGCTGTTCCAGCGACCTGCTTCTTTTGGCGGTGCTACGCCCATACTACCAAAAAATGGATGCAAAGGAATATCAATGCCTTCGGCAAAATGACCAATCATTTTTTTAGCATCTAATGGTATGATTTTCATGTTACGGTCAAAAATCTCATCTGACAAAAAACCGCTTTGTCCAATCGCATTGTAACCATAAGGTATGGCCAAATCAATACTAACAATACGTACTTCTAATACATCGCCTGGCTCGGCATCTTCGATAAAAATAGGTCCCGTTAATACATGTCCACCAGGGCCACGATCTTTAACGGTTTGCACCTCTCGTAATTCTTTTTCTACTTGATCTGGCGCTACGCCAGCCGCTTCTAACCGCTCAGGATTTGAGGTAAGCAGTGTATGAATACGCACAAAGTCACCCGATTGAATGCGTAACGCAGGCTTGGCTTCAGACCAATAATTACCCCAAACAACTGTAGCGGGTGATTGCGTTAATAGGAGCGGATTAGATGCTGTTCCTGCCTTTTGTGCTGTTAATGACAGCGATACAAAAACACAAAAAAGCAAAGCCCACGTTTTAAATGGAATAGACATTTGCATAGCGAAAGTTTTGGTTGATTGAAACATGACTACTAAGATAGCCACAACTTAGTGATTTAAAGCATTGAATGTGCTTAGTTGAAAAGAAATTAGTGGTAAACGGTGATACATTTATACAAAAAACCATCTTCACTTTGTATAAATTATTATTATGACGCCAACAGATTTTGCAACGCTACAATTAGAAAATGAGCGTTTACAAATGATTATTACCGCCTTAGCTGAACAAAATCGCCAATTGCAACAACAGGTAATGCAACTACAAGCGTTGTATAAAGACACCTCCAATCTGGCGCACCCAAATGGATGGATGCAAACTGATGCATCCAATCAACCCCACCCGAATGGATGGATATCAACCGATGCATCCAATCGTAGTCACCCGAATGGATGTATGCCTACTAATACATCCAATCAAGATCATCCGAATGGATGGATACAAACCGATGCATCCAATCGTACTAGCCCGAATGGATATATACCTACTAATGCATCCAATCAGGATCATCCGAATGGATGGATACCAACTGATGCATCCAATCGGGCAGCAGATAAGGAGGCATTACATCCTAATGCAGCACATTTTGTTACTTTACCGAAGCCATTACAAATAGACATGGCCTTATTTAAACATCTTTTACGAGAAGCAGGTGTGGGTATCAATAGCATTTCTTTAACTAGCAGCGCCACCATACTATGGTTCTGCATACAGCAACCGCTACATAGTTCAGCGAAGTTGATGGCGCTTACAGGCTTCTCAGAAGGTGGGGTTTCTAAAAGGTTGATAGCCCTAAAAAAGTTACAGCTGTTGCACAGAAGCGGCTATCAATATTATACATTAACACCAAAAGCTATTGCGATAGTTAAGCAAGCATTGGTATAGCTACAAAAAACAGTAGGCATCCTAATCCTCCTCTACCATAAAGCACACATCTTACATCTAGGCATTAACCCATTATATTTGCGGCTCTAAATTTTGAGATCATGTATAGAACGCATACTTGTGGCGAATTAAGAATAGCGAATGCCAGCCAAACTGTAACCCTTGCAGGCTGGGTGCAAACGGTAAGAAAATTTGGCCGCATCACTTTTGTAGACTTACGTGACCGCTATGGTATTACACAATTGCTATTTAATGAAGCCTTAAATGGTGAACTAGACGCTAACCCATTGGGTAGAGAATTTGTATTGCAAGCTACAGGTACTGTAAATGAACGCAGTAATAAAAATGCTAACATACCCACCGGTGATGTAGAAATTGCTGTTACAAGCTTTAAAATATTGAATAAAAGCGAAGTGCCACCATTTACAATTCAAGATGATACTGATGGTGGTGACGAGCTACGCATGAAATACCGCTATTTAGACTTACGTAGAAATGCAGTAAAAAAGAACCTTGAACTACGCTATGCTGTAGGTAGAAGCACTAGAAATTATTTGCACGAGAATAATTTCATGGATATTGAAACCCCATTTTTAATTAAATCTACACCAGAAGGTGCTAGAGATTTTGTGGTACCAAGCCGCATGAATGGTGGTCAATTTTATGCCCTACCACAAAGCCCACAAACATTTAAGCAACTATTAATGGTAAGTGGTTACGACCGCTATTACCAAATTGTAAAATGTTTTAGAGACGAGGATTTGCGTGCAGACCGCCAGCCGGAATTTACACAGATAGACTGTGAAATGGCATTTGTAGAGCAAGAAGATATTCTGCAAATGTTTGAAGGCTTGATAAAACGCATTTTTAAAGACGTAAAAAACATCGATTATACCGAAACTGTAGAACGGATGACTTGGGAAAACGCCATGTGGAACTACGGTAACGATAAGCCAGATATTCGTTTTGATATGAAAATCTGCAACTTAAAATTCCCAATCCACACCTTCCCTGCCAAAGAAAATATTAGCCACTTAATTGGCGGAGCTGGTTTTAGTGTGTTTGATGATGCAGAAACGGTATTGGCAATTGCAGCAAAAGGCTGTGCAGACTACACCCGTAAGCAAACAGATGAATTAACAGAGTGGGTAAAACGTCCGCAGATAGGTATGAAAGGCTTGGTATTTATTAAATGCAATACCGATGGCACATTTAAAAGCAGTGTAGATAAATTTTATAGTGAAGACAAATTAAAAGCCATTGCCGAAGCTACCCGTGCACAAGCAGGCGACTTAATTTTAATACTTGCAGGTGCGGAAGAACGCACACGTAAAGCTACTAGCGATTTACGAATGGAATTAGCCAACCGCTTGGGCTTACGCAAAAACACTGAGTTCAAACTGTTGTGGGTGTTGGATTTTCCATTGTTTGAATATGCCGAGGAAGACAACCGTTGGGTAGCACGTCACCATCCATTTACATCGCCTAAGCCAGACCATATTGATGTAATGATTAATAATAATCCAGTGATTGAAGATGCTGCGAAGTACTTAGAACATCCTTATAGTAATATTAAAGCCAATGCTTACGACCTGGTTTTAAATGGTAACGAAATTGGTGGTGGTTCTATTCGTATTTTTCAACGTGAACTGCAAGAAAAAATGTTTGCTGCGCTTGGTATGACAGAAGAGGAAGCAAACCATAAATTCGGCTTTTTATTAGGTGCATTTGAGTACGGCGCACCACCACATGGTGGTCTTGCTTTTGGTTTTGATAGATTGTGTGCCATTTTAGGCGGCAGCGAAAGCATCCGTGATTTTATCGCTTTCCCTAAAAACAATAGCGGTAGAGATGTGATGCTAGATGCACCAAGTAGCATTGATGATAAACAATTGAATGAGTTACAGATTAAGTTAGCCCCAACAGTAAAGGCATAGTTAGTTGTAGCAACGTATTCCAAAAAATCCTGCTAGCGGTTTGCTAGCAGGATTTTTTATGCGGTTACATGGCAAAACAAAATGAATACTAAATTTTTTCATATCAAACAACTGCGAATATTCACAGTTGTTTGATACGTTTTTACAATATACTTTCACATTGCAAAAAATCAGTAGCTACGAGCATTGCAAAAAAATAATTTATCAACAAATAATTAAAACTAAAATAAAAACAAAACTAATTTGCATTATGCTATTAATTATAGCAGCAACAACCTTAACGATTATGTCTTGTAAGAAACAAGATGCTGTGATAAGTGGGGAACAAGATATAACTTTTTTTAAGAGAGACGAACTACTAAAAGATGCCTTTTCGACATTAAATGGTTCTCTAACCGATGAAACTTTACTAAATAAAGTAATTGCCGAATTTAAAGACTACGATAAAACAAAGCATATATCGCAAGATATCATTACTAAATTTGGCAGACCGAAATGGGATATAAGTATCATTTTAAAAAACAACAATGGATTTAGAACTATCGTTACACCTATTTCTAATACTAAAAACGAAGTAACGGCTTTAGCTCTTTTTTATCAGAATAGCATTAATGGTTTTGATTATAAAATTATAAATAGAAAAACACCTCAAACAAAATTACCTGAATATGGCGACAAAGAAGCGAAAACATTTACAAAAGCAACATTATTAGGCTTATTCGATGTTTCTGAAAAAAATCAAGCCTCATTTTACAAAACAAGCACTAACAGCCAAATACAAACTAATTCTGTTGGTACTCAATCTATTATGATCAGTTGGGTTTGTTGGTTTTATTATTCTTTCACTACAGCTGCTGACGGTACTATGTATTACAACACAAGTGGTACTCAATGTGCCGTTAATGTTTCTAGTGATAACCAGAGTATTGCAGCTATTGGCGATGATGGAAGTGGTAATATTGGAGGAAGTGGTGGAAGTAGTTCACCAAACCAACTTGATTGTCAAGCTCTACAAGAAGAAGCAATAAATAATGCCGAGGCAGAATTTCAAACTTATGCACAACCTCAAGAAAATATCCCAATGGAAGAAATAACAGCTGTTAATGATCCATCACAATCAAATCCAGTTTCTCTTATTTATAGTTGGAAAATTGCTGAGCATATTAATGGTCTGTGGAACGTTACAGCCAGAACTTATATTAAAGTTGAAAATGAAGATGTAGATGTAAATAAATACTATAATAAAAATTTAACAATACAACATCTTGGAAGTCAATATTATGGAACTAATACTTTAGCTACTTCGACTTGGACAGAAGATCCAGCTATGGGACACTTAGAACAGGTTATAGGAAACCATACTTCTACACCAACTGCAACTAGTACTGTTTCTGGTACTATCCATCATGAATTAAATGCTGAAATAAACATAAAACTTCCTGAAACATGTGGCGGAGGAAACATAAAAATAAAGCCAACAGCTACTTTTCATCGATCAAATTCGTTTGAATATAAAATTTATCATTAAGATAAAGGAAGACCTATGCTTAATTAAGTAAAAACTTAAACCGATGAGTCGCATTTTTTTATTATTACTTATTCTATCAACATATTCTTGTAACACTACTAACCACAACTATGCATATTCGATAAAATTTGCTTTTGGTGGATTTAATGACAAGAAGATTGATGAAAATATGACCTTACACCCTTACTACCTATACAAAGGAAATATAATTGAGCTTGCCTTGAATAGAAAACAGAACACTACTATCGAGGTAACTCTTAATTCACAGAATAAAGAGTTTGAAAAAATCACTTCGAATAAAATTACTTTCGACACAATAGGTGTTCAGATAATTGATTTTTCGAATGACCGTTTCATACAACTTGATAGCTTTAAAAACAATTTCAAAATAATTAAAACAGGTCGTTATAAAGATTCGCCTATTGGTCTGAAATTAAACTTAAATTCAAATGACAAAAAAGATAACTTTTCAGATTATAAGCTAGAAGACACAATTATTAATAATGAAAAATTAAAATTCATTGTCAATAAAATTAAAGGAGCTATAGGAAATGATTCAATTCTTACCACAGAATACTTTGTTCAAAAAGAGGGGTTTAAGAGTATTTTTAATTTATCTAGCAAATCAGTCAATAGAAAAATGGCTTTTTACGGCTTTGACTCTAGACTTATTGAACAAAATTTAAAAGTAAGTATTAGAATTGAAGGAATAAGAGATTTAAGCAAATATGAAGAGGATATTTGTGAACACATATACTCTGCTTTAAAAAAGTAACTATTAATTTAGAAATTGTAAAAAATCCTGTTAGCAGTTTGCTAGCAGGATTTTTTTATGCAACAATTTGCCATTCCATCTCAAATACAAATCCATCAAACTATTTTTTTTTAGCCACTATCCATTAGTATTTATTCAACAAATGACCTAGAACAGTAAATATTGTACACTTGTAAGCCAATATTTTTATCGAAAGCACGTAAAACATCTCGAATTTTAAAAAAAATAATTAAAAATGGGCGCAATAAAGTTTTGCAAATTAAATTTATCCTTATCTTACAAGCACTAAGTTGTACAAACTACTAGGCATTTGTTTAAACCCCATTTACTGTACTAAAATTTTTGCTGATTTATGACGAATAGTGCTGACTTATGGCAACAATACATTACCCAACCTGGCATATGGGACGAAATGAATACGGGTTCGTCTATCCGTGAACAATACAAAAAAGTTTTTGAAGTACTGCAACACTTACCTGTAGAAGCTTTGCACCAAAAAGATAAACTTGCTAGCGATTTGTTTATGAATCAGGGCATCACGTTTACGGTGTATAGCGATAATGCTGGTATTGAGCGTATTTTTCCATTCGATATTATTCCACGTATTATTACCTCAGCAGAATGGAATCACGTAGAAAAGGGTATTCAGCAAAGGCTAAAAGCCTTGAATATGTTTTTAAAAGATGTGTACAACGAACAAAACATATTAAACGATGGCGTTGTACCTAGAGAACTGATAGAAAGCTGCCCACATTTTACCCGTGAAGTCTTGGGTATAAAAGTGCCTCACGATATTTATGTACACATTAGCGGTATCGATTTAATTAGAGGCGAAGACGGTACTTTTTACATTTTAGAAGACAACCTACGTACACCAAGCGGCGTAAGCTATATGCTTGAAAACCGTGAAGTGACCAAGCGTTTGTTTCCTAATTTACTATACCAAAGCAAGGTTAAAATGGTGAGCAGCTACCCATTAATGCTGCATCAAATATTATTGCAATTGGCTCCTAGCCAACTTAGTAACCCCAATGTGGTACTACTTACCCCGGGTGTGTTCAATTCAGCTTATTACGAACATACCTTCTTGGCAAGAAGCATGGGTATAGAACTAGTAGAAGGTAGAGACCTAATAGTAGATAATTATAAAGTATATACCAAAACTACCAATGGCTTAAAGCAAGTACATGTTATTTATCGTAGGGTTGATGACGAATTTTTAGACCCGATGGTATTTAGAAAAGATAGCCTGCTAGGTGTACCAGGCTTAATAAGTGCTTACGCAAAAGGCAATGTCGCCATTGTAAATGCACTTGGTAATGGCGTAGCCGATGATAAAGCCGTGTACTGCTATGTACCTGCTATGATTAAATATTACCTAAACGAAGAACCGATTTTACCAAACGTACCTACCTACCAACTAGGTGATGATGAGCAACGCAAGCATGTGTTTGATAATATTACCAACATGGTAATTAAGCGTACCAATCAATCAGGCGGTTATGGTATGTTAATGGGTAATAGCGCCTCAGAAAAAGAAATTGTTGACTTTATAAAAGCAGTAGAAGAAGACCCAAGAGGCTTTATTGCACAGCCAATTATTAAACTATCTACCGTACCCTGCTTTATTGATGGCAAGTTTGTACCACGCCATGTAGACTTACGCCCTTATGCTTTATGCGGCCCTGAAGGTGTACATATTGTACCGGGTGGCTTAACACGTGTGGCACTACGTGAAGGCAGCTTGGTAGTAAACTCATCGCAAGGGGGTGGTAGTAAAGATACTTGGGTGGTAGAGTAACCCGTCAACCGTTTACCGACAATAGTCTAACCGAGAGAACCATTACTGTGGACGGTTAACGGTAGACGGTAAGCCTTAAAACATAAATCAATTACAACATGCTTAGTAGAATTGCAGATTCATTATTTTGGACCAATAGATATATGGAACGTGCAGATGGCTTGCTACGCTGCACCATGACGAATTACATTTTAATGTTTGATAAGGGTGTAACTAACAACCTTAGTTGGCAGCATATTTTACAAATATTTTCTAATAGTAATGAAGCTGCGGTTGAAGCTATGCAGTTTAATACCGAAGCTGCTTTAAAAGAATTGTTGCTAAATACTGGCAACCCTGGCTCGCTAAAATGCATTATGGGCAAGGCAAGAGAAAATGCCCGTGCCATACAAGATAATATTACCAAAGAAGTGTGGGAACAAGTAAATGGTATGTATCACGCCATAAATGCGCCTAACCTTGAAGGCAAACTTAGAAGCTACGAAGCGCTAGAACTTGTAGACACCTTTAGCAAAGAAAGTATTTTGTACAATGGCGTTACCGATACTACCATGCCTCGTGGGCTTGGCTGGGCTTTTATGAACCTTGGCCGATACATTGAACGCTGTTTTATTACCATAGAAGTGGCCGACAAGTTTTTCAGTATGATTGACTATAAGCTAGATGAAGAGAAGGATATTTTACAATGGCGACCAATGTTGTTGGCTTTGTCTGGTTACGAATTGCACCTTAAAACCTACAGAAGTGCTGCGCACAACGAGAACGCTTTACACCAAGTTATATTTAATAAAGACTTTACAAGAAGCGTATTTTACTCACTTAATCGCACCTCAAAATATTTGGTAGATGTATTACAAGAAAATAATACAGAACATAAAGATGCCATTAGTAAGCGCTTCGGCAGGTTGTTGAGTAAAGTTGAATATACAGATTTTGATACCCTAAATAACAATAATCTAGAAGCTTTTTTAGATGATATTAGAACAGAACTAGCTGCGTTTAGCAATATGATAGGTCAAATATTTTTCTCTTACGTATAAAGCCAAAGCCCTGCAATATTTACCAAAATTGTAGGGCTTTTTACATAAAAATAGCCCATCTTGCAGGCCTGAAAGGACAGCTATGTTAGGGATAAAAATATACAGAATACTCACTTTTATTTTACTACCAATTGAAATATTAATGGGTTTAATGGCCTTGATAATGCTCATAATGTCGCTAGGCAACATAGGCGCTTTGTTGCCTGTATTTATGATAAGCTGCACCGTTATTTATATTTTTTCGAGTTTCCGTTTTTTAAATAGTGGTATAGAGCAGCACAAGCCCTTAAAAGCTAGCCTTAAGCATTGGATAAAAGTGAATGGCTACGTATGCATCGGTTTTTGCATGCTAATGATTACACAGATAGTCACACTTCTATTACACCCAGAAGTAATGCAAGAAATGTATCAGCAACTTATGGCAATGCAGAACAAAATGCAAGGACAACAACTATCGGCACAACTATTTAAAAATATGATGATAGGGATGTTCTGTGGTATGCTTGCTTATGCGGTGTTATTATTGGTACACACATTTATGAGCTTTCGTTTTGTAAGGCAGTACCAACACTTGTTTGATGAAGAGTAAGCTTCATTACTACACTACCCTTTCTAAAATATCATCATTAGACGTGGCGTAAGAGTAATACTTATTGGTCATCGCTAGTACAAAGCCAGCCGATATAAGCGGCACACACCCGATAGCTATCGGGTGCGGCTGTAGTAGGTATTTGGGCTTTATTGAAGCGTAGGCATTTCACACAACGAAGCAACGAAGGCAAAGGGCGCAAAGGGTTTCTTGTCATGCTGACGAAGGAAGCATCTAACTGAAAAAAAACTATTGGTGAAAGCGACAGCGACAATAGATTTTTGCATCGATATACTTACGGCATGATAGTTATTAGCTATTCGATTTCTTATTAAAAGGCAACTTACTAGTTCTTGCGAAACTGCAATTTGTTTTTTTTAAAATTATTTCTTGTAAGACCCATTTTTTTCATTGTGTTCTATATTAATGGCAACATCCAACATTAAATTTTCTACTGTCGAAATGAATTCTGTCACATGAGTCATGTTAACACTAATTGAATTGTCACCATGTGCAACTTTATTTCTGAAAAGCAAAAGTTTATTAAGCTTTGTGTCATAATGGTCAGGAACTTTATCGATACAAAACCGCTCTAGAATTTTATTAAGTACTTTAAAGTTTACATTCGATTCAGTTGGAACACTTGGTTTAATAGTAACAATGTCAGTCAATAGGGTGTCTATTAAGCTTACCATTCTTTGCTTCGATTCAAAACCTGTTCTTGGGTTGTTAAAATCGCATTCGCTATCAAGTTGGTGAGTTAGTAAAGGAATAGCAATTTCAAAACGGCTAATTGATAAAGAATTCAAATGGTTAGAATATATTACGAAACAACTTTTTACAAATCCTTCCCAAATCGCATAAATTGCTGGAATTGTATACTTAATTTGAAGTTCCTTATGTTCAGGTCTAAAACTATATCGTATAGGAATACTTTTCAAAGTTGCCAATTCTGAAACTCGCCAATCAATGTCTGCTAATATTTCATCAATAAATGTAGCCATGGTTATTTTCCAAATATTTCGTCAGCAACTTCTATTCTCTTAATTATTCTTGATTTACTTGCAGAAGCTGAACCTGAAGCTTTTCTAAAATTGTCTGATTGTTTAAGGTCATTTATCTTTTGAATTATTATATCGGTTCTTTCATTCGAATAACGAGAAAGATATTTTGAAATACCGATTGTAACACAATCATATAGGCTCGTAGAGAAAACTTTATTAGACCCCCTAAAGGTTTCTTTTCCAATTGGTGATAGGATTCTAACAGTCTCTTTAAATGCGTTCTCTAATTCTTGAATTTTTTCTGGTTGAGCAACTGCTATTCTCATATAATTTGTCATGTGTTGAGAAATGTTATCCGATAAATCTTCTTTGAAGTTGTAGAGTGAGGCAAAACGGAGAACAAGTTCGTCCATGTATAACTGTTCTAATTGTCTTTCAGTTGGTTGGATTAAACTTACAAACTCTTGAATTTCTGCACACCTTCTTAAAAATGCATTAAAGTCTTTGCTTACTCCCCTAAAAATTGCATTTCTAATTTCTTGGTCTGTTAATTCTGAACCACCAGTGTTAAGTCGGTTAAAAAGTTCATATCGCATATCAAATGCACTATTCCACTTAATAATTTCTACTCTACATGAAGCTCGCTTAATATTTAGTTGAAACTTTAGAGGCAAGTCTTTACAAGCAAGATTTTCTAAGTCCCGAGCAATATCTCCTTTGCACATAATCCAACTATTCTTGTCAGGCATTGTTCTTAGAATTCCGAAAAAAGAAAATATTGTTGAAATTCTTTGCAAGCCGTCTACAAGTTCCCATCTACCATTTTCGTCCTCTGCCACGAATATTGGTGGAATAGGAATGCCAATTAAAATTGATTCAATGAAACGGGTACGTTGATACACATCCCACCGAAAAAGTCTTTGAAAGTCAGGGTCGATTACAATTTCTTCACGTTCATACATACTCATGATTTCTCCGAAAGACATGTCGAGTCTATCTGTCGATAAGCTGTTTCGCGTTTCTTCTAATTTTATTTCTAAATGTTTTATTTTATCCATAATTTATGTACTCTTTTACAGTGAGGCATAACACAAGTATATACCATATTAAGCATCCCATCAAATATTTTTGTACTTCAATCCAAAAAATCCACCTTCCCCCACCCACCAATGTAATTTTGCCTTATTCAGTCTCGTTTCTGCCATTTACAATATTGCCAATACCAAAATCAAGCTTGTAAGAGGCATATTCAATTTCAAATATGCCATAATCGATAACGTAAGTGCCACTAACAAATGCGTAGGTGGCACAATCAATCTTGCAGGTGGCAAATCCAATCTCAAAACCACACAAACAATGTTGACACCCCACCTACAACATTGTTACCCCACCTACAACGTGATATTGTGGATAAACATGTTAAAAAAATACCTACAGTTTAACAAAACATGTAATAACCATTTTCTACATTTATGGCATTATATCACTATCTAAAACAAACAATTATGCCTAAGCAAACCTTGCGCATCGAGATTCCTAAAAATCCAGAGGAACAATTGAAACTAGCTGGTAATATTTACAAAAAACACACGGATGATGGGGCTGATAGTGTGCTTAAAGTAATGAAGGATTTTAAATGGGATGCTGTTGGGCCAAATATTCCACTAGCATTGGCTAAACACAAAGAGGCCGAAGACCTTCAGAAAAAAATGGAAAAAGCCTATGAAGACAGAAACAAACTAATGGCTGGCATTCCTGAGGGGCTTAAAAGCACCCGTGACTTTTTGAAAGGTGTGTTTAGTAAATCGCCAAAAAGCTTAGGCGATTATGGCTACACGGTAGATGACTCGCCAAGGGCATCTAAAGCACCTACTACCAAAAAATAGCGGTATGCTACCAAATACAAACACCTTGTGAACTGGGTTTTACAAGGTGTTTTTATTTGTACAGCGCTTTGGCGATATTATCACGGAAAGATAATAATGGGGTTTAGACTGGAATAATTTATAGTTCTACTTGTTCTAAGTAAACAAACTAGGATGCAGTTATCAATTGAAAAGCCGTTTAAAAAAACTTTTGTTCTGCTCTTTAATTTGATTAGATAAGAAGTCGCTAAATGTTTCTGAAATTTTTTCGTTTGCTATGTGTCCCATACCAATAAATGGCAGTTCAACAATTGTCATTTTTGTCGTATCAAAGCCAAAAGCATTTTCTGCACCATCTGAGCCAATAAGAATAATGTTTGATACAAATTCTTTAACGTTATATGCTTGATTTAATTCGACAAGTTCTTCAGCACCCCAAAGTACAAGATAACTATCTGTAGTTTCGCCTTCAAGTCCATTTGAAAACAGTAAAAACGCTTTATAGTCAGAAGGCAATCTCAAATTAAAAAACTTTTCAGCAGCCTCAATTGCAGAAGTTGTGGCTGGTGAAACTGTATCAAAGTTCTTGGCTAATTTCTCAAGCAGTTGTGTCATTTGTTTGGTTTTTTACTTCTCTCACTTTTCTATTCCAAAACGTTGTAAGTTCTGAATGTTGCAGTCTTGTAACAAAAGTTATGTTTTGTCTATCAGTGGGTTTCCACCAAATAAAATTGGGTGTGTCCTATGAAGATGAAGCCCTTTGCGTTGGTTGTCTTTCGTTTTAGCCATTTTGAAATTTTAGGTTGTTGCAAAACTCTTGTAGGTAACACAAGTATATATCATATTAGGCATACCGTAAAATGTTTTCTTTGTTATCGTATCATCGTTGCATGAAAATCCTACGCTTAAATAAAGGCCGAAAAGCGTATCAAAGCGATGCAGTGTACGCTCCGCCACGGCGGACAAGCTACAACCAAAGCCCAATAGTAGCACCAACGCTAGTTACCAAAAAAATTGCTTCTAAAGTTTCTGCGGTTTGCGTTCTTTGTGTGAAAGTACTTTGTTATGACGACCAACATGCCTTTAGCCGAAAGAATGCGCCCTACTACTTTAGACGAGTTAATAGGGCAAGAACACCTGACTGGCAAGGGCAGCATATTGCGTAAAGCCATTGAGCAAGGGCAAATACCGTCGATGATTTTGTGGGGACCGCCTGGTGTGGGCAAAACCACTATCGCCAATATTATTGCGCATACGTTAAACATCGGTTATTTTCAATTGAGTGCCATAAGCAGTGGGGTAAAAGAGGTGCGTGAAGTAATAGAACAAGCCAAGAAACTGAGTAAGGCCATTTTATTTATTGATGAAATTCACCGCTTTAACAAAGGCCAGCAAGATGCCTTGCTTGGTGCGGTTGAAAAAGGAACGATTACGTTGATAGGTGCTACTACCGAAAATCCATCGTTTGAAGTAAACAGTGCCTTGCTTAGTAGAAGTCAGGTGTATGTATTACGTGCCTTGCAGGAACAAGATTTGGTGAATTTATTGCACCAAGTAATTGCCAAAGATGCGGTACTGAAACGGCACAATATCACGTTACAAGAAACGGCTGCTTTGATTAAAATTTCTGGTGGTGATGCTAGAAAACTGTTGAACCTGTTTGAGCTAGTGATTAACCAACACAAGCAACAAGATGTTGTAGTAACTGATGCGATGGTAATGACCATTGCTCAGCAAAAAATAGCCCTTTACGATAAGCAAGGCGAACAGCACTATGATATTATTTCGGCCTTTATCAAAAGTATGCGCGGCAGCGACCCAAACGGTGCTGTGTATTGGCTTGCCCGCATGATAGAAGGAGGTGAAGATGTAAAATTTATTGCTCGTAGAATGCTCATTTTTGCCAGTGAAGATGTTGGTAATGCCAACCCTAATGCGTTACTACTAGCTAATGCCACATTTGATGCAGTGAGTAAAATTGGCTACCCAGAAAGCAGAATTATTTTAAGTCAGTGCGCTACCTATTTAGCTTCATCAGCCAAAAGTAATGCTGCTTACGAAGCTATTGGTAGCGCCTTGCAAGCAGTTCAGCAGCATGGCGATTTGCCAGTGCCCTTACACATTCGAAATGCACCTACCAAGCTGATGAAGGACATGAACTATGGTAAAAATTACCAGTATTCACACCTTGGCGACAACAATTTTATACCACAAGAATATCTACCTGCACCATTAATAGGTACAAGTTTTTATAAACCCGGCAATAATGCTAGAGAAAATGAATTGCGCAAGTTTTTAAAAGATAGATGGCAAGAAAAATATGGGTATTAATAAAACAATCATATAATAAATTAATTATAATAATATATTTTTAATCCCCCTCACCTCCCATATTTTTTAGTTCGATTAATTATAAAAATACTGTTATAGATTTATTTGCAGGAGAACAACAGCCAAAAAAATAAAAAGGCCGCTAAGAATAGCAGCCTTATACTTAACTAACCCCTCTATCAATTAATTCAGTTTCTTTTTAAGTGTAGACACTTGTTCTTGCAAATTGTTTACCATGCCAGCTAATTGATTAACATCCCAACGTTGCACCGTGTTGGCTTTTTGCATAATATAAACTGCTTTCCAAATTTCAAGAACATCTTCTTCATTTACATTATATGGCTCGTAAATTGGATTATCGCTTATTAATGTGAGCTTATTTTTAATGCGATTATTTCTCATAATACGCTTATAAACTATACCCTCACTCTTAGATAAAACAATATAGCTATTACTATTTTTTACATCTTCAATAGTATCTACTTTTTCGCCTACAATGACACTACCGCTAGGTGTAGGTAACATACTATCGCCTATTATTTCGAATGCGCGATACTGGCCTGGAGCAAGCATTGGCAATGTAAACGTGTTTAATTCGTCCACAAAATCTGGATCTGCATAACCTGCTAAATAACCTGCAGCAGCTTTTACAGGAACAAATTGAATATTGACGCTTTGCACCGCAGTTTTCAACTTTCGTCGCTGTTCTAAATAACTACTCCCTTTTGCTTCAGATAAATCCTGTAATAAAAGTTCATCTAAGCTCAGTTTAAAAATTACGCTCATGGTTTCTAGCACGTCTAATCGTGGCTCGGCGCGTTCTTCTTCGTATGCGCCTACAAGTGAGCGCTTAACGTTTAGTTTGTTAGCGAATTCTTCTTGTGTCCAACCTCTAAGTTTGCGGAGGTAGCGAAAGTTTTTGCCTGCATAACTCATAACTAATTGATTTAGCTGCAAAATACTAATATTTTTAGTTTTACCAAATTTATTTTTGTTTTCTTTATAAAATTGAGAATAATTCCATGAATCACACGAATGCTTTAATTAAACAGGATTATTGAATATACTTTTTATATTTCAATTATTCGGCGTTACCGAACGATTGCTTGAGGGATAGCAGCGGAATTACTTTTTGTTCCGTAGGACAAAAAGATTGCAGCGAATAGTCCAACCCAAAGGGGCACGCCAGAATAATAACTGTAACACTTAAGCGCTGAAATAACTTTTAGTAGCGAGTACATATGCCGTAATACCAATATTTATATATTGTAAAATTTCGAGTATTAGATTTTATAAGGTTAATGCCTATATTGCCAAACAAAACTGCTGCAGAAAATAGACGACGGCGGTGATGGTAAATTGTAGCTGATGAAACAAAATAGATTGACAACTGCCATTTTAGTGGCAATGGTACTTGGCGTAGCGCTAGGTTTGGTAATTCACACATATGCACCCCAAGAAACGATTAGTGCTTTTGCAAAAAATATTAAACTACTTGGTACTATTTTTATTCGTTTGGTAAAAACCATTATTGCGCCGCTAGTATTTACAACATTGGTGGTTGGTATTGCAAAATTAGGTGATTTGAAGACAGTAGGTCGTGTAGGCGGTAAGGCCATGTTATGGTTTTTCTCAGCTTCGTTAGTAAGTTTATTACTAGGTATGTTATTGGTAAATCTATTACACCCTGGTAGCTATATCGACCTAACGCAAGCTGACAATTATGGCTTGAAAGATTTAATGAGTAAAACCTCTGAATTCTCACTACAAAAATTTGTGGAACACATTATACCATCAAGCGCATTTGAAGCGATGGCAAATAATGAAATATTACAAATTGTAGTGTTCTCAATATTTTTCGGTATTGCTGCAGCAAGTCTGAACGAATATGCAAAACCTGTGGTAAAAACATTGGATGTAGCTGCACATATTATTTTAAAAATAGTAGGCTTTATTATGAATTTTGCACCTGTGGGTGTATTTGGTACTTTGGCTGCTGTGGTGGCAGAAAAAGGCATGGGAATTTTTAAATTTTACTTTATCTACTTTGGCTATTTCACCTTAGGCATTGCTTGTCTTTGGGCTTTAATGATACTTGTTGGTTTTATCGTTTTGGGCAAACGTTTGCAAGTAATGTTAAAGCATATTGGTAACCCATTGTTAATTGCATTTAGCACCACTAGTAGCGAAGCTGTTTTTCCTAAATTAACCGAAGAGCTAGAACGATTTGGTTGCAAGAGCAATATTGTATCGTTTATTTTACCATTGGGTTACTCTTTTAATCTTGATGGCAGTATGATGTACATGACATTTGCTAGCCTTGCAATTGCGCAAGCCTATGGTATTCATTTAGATATTGGTACACAATTAACCATGCTATTAGTACTCATGCTTACCAGCAAAGGTATTGCTGGCGTACCTAGAGCGTCTTTAATTATTGTATTGGCCACTTGTTCTATGTTTAAAATACCGCCTGAAGGTGTGGCTTTAATATTACCAATAGACCATTTTTGCGATATGCTACGCACTGCCACCAATGTATTGGGTAATGCTTTGGCTACAAGCGTTGTAAGCAAGTGGGAAGGCGCATTAGAAAACGCACAACCACAAGTAGCTTAATCCTTTTTAAGACTAGCAGTAACTTAACTTAATATTCAACTGATGAAATACTTTTTTAGCCTTGTCTGTTTCCTAATGATTGCATCACTATCGTGTGTTGCACAATCAGATAGTATATTAGTAACCGTTCGCAATCAATACGAAACTGAAATAAAAAATGCTGATGTAACGGTAGTAAAAACGGGCGAAACCGCTACTACTAACGATCGCGGTTTGGTAACACTTAAAGCTAAGATTGGTGACAAATTAATTATCAAAAAAGACAAATACGATAGTACTGCTATAACTATTCAAAGCGCAAAAGGTGAAATTAATGCGATTGCACACAAACAATTTACTTGGAAGGATTTAATTACTCCCATGTTCTACATTATTAATGGTGGTTTGTGGTTAATGTTACTCATCATTTTTGCGGAAACAGGTTTGTTTATTGGCTTCTTTTTTCCTGGCGACAGCTTACTATTTATTGCTGGTATTTTTAGCGATAAATTGGCCGTTTCGGCATTTGATACCGGTAATGTATACTTGAATTTATTACTCATTATTGTGCTTACCACTGCTGCTGGAATCTTAGGTAATTCAGTGGGTTATTGGTTTGGTAGACGCATTGGTAGCGCCATGTTTCAATGGAATGACAATATTTTATTTAAAAAGAAATACCTCCATCAAGCACATGACTTCTACGAAAAGCATGGTGGCGGTGCGGTTGTATTTGCCCGCTTTGTTCCAATAGTAAGAACCTTCGCACCTATTGTGGCAGGCATTGTAGCAATGGATAAGAAAAAGTTTACGTTTTTCAATATTATCGGTTGTATTGCTTGGGTTTCAAGTATGATACTTGGGGGGCATTTTTTACAACAATGGATTTTGAAACAATTTCATTTCGACTTAAAACAACATTTAGAAGTTATTGTACTAGGTATTGTATTTGTAACGACAGCACCTGTTATTGTGAAACTAGTATTTGGTAAAACTTCTTCAACCCAGAAATAAAATACACATGACAAAGAAGGAATATGGTATTCTATCACTTCCTGTAATTGTTGGTTCGCTCGGTTTTTTTGTTGATATCTACGATTTGCTGCTGTTTAATATCGTTCGCAAAAAAAGCTTGGCTGAACTACATGTCCCTGATGCACTTGCCAAAGAATTTGGCGAAAGTGTGGTTAGTTGGCAAATGCTTGGTCTCGTGGTAGGCGGTATTTTATGGGGCATGCTAGGTGATAAAAAAGGGCGCAAGAGTGTATTGTTTGGTTCTATCCTTTTATATTCTGCTGCAACTGTGGCCAACGGTTTTGTACAAAATGTAGAACAGTATACCATATTACGATTTGTTGCTGCACTTGGCCTTGCAGGCGAACTTGGTGCAAGTATCACGTTGGTAAGTGAAATGCTACCAAAAGATAAACGTGGTATCGGTAACTCTATTATTGCTACAAGTGGTGTATTTGGTACAATTGCTGCGTATTATGTATATGCATTAAGTGGCGAAAACTGGCGCTTGTGCTACTACATTGGCGGTACAATGGGATTTATGCTGTTATTTTTACGTGTAGGAGTTTTAGAAAGTACCATGTACGATGCTGCTAAAAAGCAATCTACCACAATGGGTAATTTTGCCATGTTTTTTACCAATAAAGAACGGTTTTGGCGCTACTTCCGCTCTATATTAATTGGCTTACCTGTGTGGTTTGTTATTGGTGTTCTAATTAGTTTTTCAGATGAATTTGCCAAAGCCTTTCATATTACAGGCTTTGACCAACCTAAAGCTTTAATGCTTCAATATGTGGCCTTAACTTTTGGCGATATGGGTGCAGGTTTAATGAGTAACTATTTAAAAAGCCGTAAGAAAACCTTGCTGATTTATTATAGTATTTTATCGGTGTTTATTGCGCTGTTCTTTGTTTTAAAAGGCGGTGGCAGCGCTACCAATATGTACTTGCTATGCATGGGGCTTGGCTTTGGTTCGGGCATTTCGGTATTGTATATTACCATGAGTGCAGAACAATTTGGTACTAATTTGCGGGCTACAGCAGCCATTTCTATTCCCAATCTAGTACGTGGCTTTTTGCCATTAATCATATTACTGTTTAAATTTTTAAGAAGCGCATCGGTGTTAAATAACTACGTTTCCGCAGCTTGGGTAACCGCTATTATTGTGATTATCACAGGCTTGGTATCGGTATTATTTACCAAAGAAACCTTTAATAAAGATTTAGATTTTGTAGAAGGATAGGAACACGGATGACACGGATTAAGCAGATTATGACAGATTTATTGATATTCACAACTTGAAAATCCGTTTTATCCATTTTAAATCAGCGTTGCTATCGAAAACAAAACAACCATGACACAACAACAAAAACAATTCGGCCTTTTCTCGATTCCAGTAATAGTAGCTGCACTCGGCTACTTTGTAGATATTTACGATTTACTATTGTTTACCATTGTTCGTGAACCAAGTTTAAAAGGCTTAGGTATTGTCCTTACTGATAAAGTAGCGGTACTCGCAGCTAGCGCTAAAATTATTAATTGGCAAATGGTAGGCTTACTAATTGGCGGTATTCTTTGGGGCGTTATTGGCGATAAAAAAGGCAGATTGAGTGTATTATTTGGCTCTATCGCTATGTATTCTATTGCCAATTTTGTAACAGGTTATATTCATACGGTAGACCAATACGCTTGGGCAAGATTTGTAGCTGG
The DNA here is from genome assembly GCF_042651445.1 of Parasediminibacterium paludis. NCBI lineage: Bacteria > Pseudomonadati > Bacteroidota > Chitinophagia > Chitinophagales > Chitinophagaceae > Parasediminibacterium > Parasediminibacterium paludis. The sequence goes on along the minus strand of NZ_JBHSDC010000003.1, from coordinate 274,613 downwards.
TATTGGTTTGGCTGGCGAATTGGGTGCTGGTATTACGTTGATTAGCGAATTACTACCGCAAAATAAACGCGGCGTGGGTACATCGCTAGTGGCTGGTGTGGGCTTGTTTGGTGCTGTGTTTGCCTATTTTACGTTTAAACTGACAGGTGATTGGCGCTTGTGCTATAAAATAGGTGGCGGCTTAGGTGTGGGCTTGTTATTACTTCGCATTTCTGTAGCCGAAAGTGGCATGTTTCAGCAGACCAAACAGCAAGATGTACAAAGAGGTAATTTCTTGATGTTTTTGACAAAAGGTGCTCGTTTCAAAAAGTATATGCTAGCTATTTTAATTGGCTTGCCTACCTGGTATGTTATCGGTATTTTGGTAAATTATAGTAATCGCTTCGCAAAAGAATTTTATGGCGATAACCATATAGAAAGTGGTAGAGCCATCATGTTTGCATACGTTGGCATTGCTTTTGGCGATATTTTGATTGGTTTACTCAGTCAATATTTACAAAGCAGAAAGAAAGCTTTGTTTAGCTTTTACGGGCTTACTATTGTATCGTTGATTTTGTTTTTCAGTCCCTTTATACAGAATGACGACAAAATGTATTTGGTGTGTGGTTTACTAGGGTTTTCTACTGGCTTTTGGGCCATTTTTGTAACCATGGGTGCAGAACAATTTGGCACTAACCTACGTGCTACTGCCGCCACTACTATACCCAATATGGTGCGTGGTGCATTGCCTTTAATTAACCTATTATTCTTAGATATTTTTCAGAAAAGCTGGGGCTATTCACTTACAAAAAGTGGCATCATCACAGGTATTATTGTAATGGGCATTGCCTTATTATCAGCCTTTTTCTCAGAAGAAACCTTTCATAAGGATTTGAATTATGTGGAGGAATAAAAATTAGTACGAGATAAATGTTACCTAGTAAGCGAAATCATCCCTAATGTGCGTTAAAATACCCCGAGTATTCTTTTAGCTATCCCTGATAGTCGCTAAGCCACCCCGAGTGAGCGCTGTTTTACCCCGAATGTGCGTTGCAATACCCCCTAGCAGTCGCTAAGTCGCCCCGAGTAGTCCCTGTACTACCTCGAGTGTGCGTTGCATTGCCCCTAATAGTCGTTATGTCATCCCGAATGTTCGCTGCGCCACCCCTAGCGTTCGCTAAGCAAACCTTACTACTTTATGTAATAAAACGTAATATTTGAGGTCGTCCATCAAAAATATAAGTGCCTACCATCCCAAATCTTCTAGCTGCAATTGCTATAATTGTTCGTAATTCGTGCTATGAAATTTTTGGTCATTCGCTTCTCTTCTATTGGTGATATTGTATTGACAACACCTGCTATTCGCTGCCTAAAAGAGCAAGTACCCAATGCAGAAGTACATTTTTTAAGCAAGCAAAGCTTTAAAGCGGTTACAGAAGCCAATCCTTATATCGACCAATTCTTTTATCTCAATAATAACCTCGATGCTTTAATTGCGCAGCTAAAACTTGAGCAATACGATTATATCATAGACTTACACAAAAACTTTAGAACTTTTAGAATAAAACTCGCCTTAGGCTGCCCATCATTTACTTACAAAAAGCAAAGTTGGGCTAAGTTTTTATTAACCAAGTTTGGCATTAATCAAATGAGTGGGCGGCATATTAGCGATAGATGTGTAGATACATTGGCGCCACTTGGCGTGGTAAATGATGGTAAAGGTTTGGATTATTTTATACCCGAAAAAGATATAGTGCCCATTACCGATTTGCCAGCGCAACATCGCTTTGGGTTTATAGCCATTGTTATTGGCGCTTCCTATTTTACCAAAAAACTACCTGTACAAAAACTACAAGAACTTTGTTTGAAAATTAATTATCCCATTGTATTATTAGGCGGTAGAGAAGATGCCGAAGTGGGTAATCAGGTGGCTAGTGTAGATGATATTAAAATTTATAACGCCTGCGGCAAATTTCGCCTCAATGAATCTGCCGATTTGGTAAGGCTTTCTAAACTTGTTATTTCTCACGATACGGGTTTGCAATACATTGCTTGTGCATTGAACAAAAAAGTATTGGCTATTTGGGGTGGTACTTCGCCTAAGCTTGATGTAGAACCTTATTACGGCAATGGAAAGGGTATGTATGAGAACTTCGTAGTGCCAAATTTGCCCTGCCAGCCGTGTAGCAATTTTGGCACTAAAACCTGCCCTAAAAAGCATTTTAAATGTATGATGTTACAAGATATAGAAGCCATAGCCACCAAAGCACTACAATGGAAGTAACTAGTATTTTCTGGGACCCTTGTAACTAGCTTTTACACGCTCGCCGTAAGCCACCACAGAATCTATCAATATTTTCATTTGATCGGGTTTTGTTTGGTAATACAGATAGCTTTTGTAGAATTGTTGTTTGGTAATGTTGTGTGAAGCAAATACCTGCTCATACAATTGAATATTCATCTGTCGCGTTTTGTGCACAGAGTCATATATTGGTATTTGATTGAACCAAATATCTGCGTTTTCCATATCCCACATGATGGTTTTCATATCGTTAATGGCAATTTGTTCACTTGCTTTAGGCTTATTGCTGCAAGCAGTGAGTACAAAACATGCTATAAATATACAACTCAAAGTCACTCTCATTATTTCAATTCGTCTTTAAAGCGTTGGTTATTAGTAATATCTAGTTTACTTAACAAATCAATGGCTTTCGCTTTATCGGTACTACTACCTTTTTTGAAAATACCAATCAGTTCAGTGGTTTTGCTTTGCATAAATATCTGTACAAACATAGTATTGCTATTTTCCTGATTAAAAGCTTGCAATTGTGTAAGTGTTTGCAGCACATTAGCCCTTGCTTCTGCTTCTTTATCGTACATTTTATCTAAGCCCGAACGATAGTATGAATAAATAACATCATGAATAATATTATAACGCGTGTTAATTAAGTTTTCGTTTAACCAATAGCGATTGCGCAAGCCATCAAATAGTTTCCAACCACTGATATTGCTAGCTTCTGGTGCATTATTCACAATGCTTTGTGCTTTTTGGTAAAATTTATCGCCGCCTTTTGGCGCAAATGAATCATAATCCAAACCTAATATGGTGTAGCAATAAAAAGCGAGTGTTGCAGTTAAATTACCTATTAAAGGATCGTTACCTTGTACACGGTTTTCATTAAATTCTATAGGTTGAAATTCAATATATTTGAACGTGAGGTCAGCATCTTGAAAATTAAGTAAAGCACTTTGGTAGCTGCTATTAAAAACAGGTCTTGCTGCTTGAATAATTAAAGATGCCTTGTAAACATTGGTTTCGGCAATACTTTCAAGATTCAATAAAAAGCTACATTCAATCTTTTCGTTAGCCTTAAATTCATCGGTTGTCCATCTACGGTTATTAATAAAATTATTAAGCTGGTTTTGCAACGTAACAAACACTTTTTTATCTACCGTACTATTAATTCTACTTGCGTTTACGGTTACTTGCGCTTGAAATTCCTGCGAAAAGCTAGATAAAACAGATAACAAGCCTACTATTATAAAAGCAATTTTCTTAACCATATATTTTTGAAATAATAAATGATACAATATCTTTCGCTACTTCCTTTTTAGACTTTAGCTCGAAGTTTATTTCTTCACCTGATTTATGTAAGATCGTAATTTTATTGGTGTCGAAACCAAAGCCTGCGCTATTATCGTTTAATGAGTTTAGAACAATACAATCAGCATTTTTATTTCTAAGTTTACCCAATGCATTTTCTTTTTCATTATTGGTTTCTAGTGCAAAGCCCGCAATAAACTGGTGTGGTTGTTTTATCAGACCGAGGCTAAATAAAATATCTTTTGTTTTGGTTAAACCCAAAGCCCAACTATCTTCTTTCTTTTTTACTTTTTCGGTAGCAATAGTTTCAGGGGTATAATCTGCTACCGCGGCGCTCATTACAGCAATATCAGTATCAGCAAAGTATTCATGACAAGCATCATACATATTTTGCGCACTTGTTACATTTCTACGTACAATGCCCTTATATACTAAAGTTTCATAGGTAGGTCCAGTTACCAAAGTTACATCTGCACCTTGCATATATAGTTCTTCAGCAATCGCAAAGCCCATTTTACCACTTGAGTGGTTACCAATAAACCGGACAGGATCAATTGGCTCGTAAGTAGGACCAGCAGTTACCAATACTTTTTTACCTTTTAAAATATTGTTTCTGAAAAATTTCGCTGTTATAAAGGTTACAATTTCTTCAGGTTCTGCCATTCTACCTTCGCCGATAAGACCACTAGCAAGCTCGCCTGCATTTACTTTTATAATGGTGTTACCAAAGCTTTCTAACAAAGCTAGATTTCTTTTAGTTGTACCATGATGCCACATATCTTCATCCATAGCTGGTGCTACTACTACAGGACATGTTGCAGATAAATAAGTAGCCATCAACAAATTGTCACATATACCATTTGCCATTTTAGCCAAAGTATTGCAACTTAATGGCGCAACAATAAATAAATCGGCCCATCTTCCTAAGGCTACATGATTAGCCCATTCATCGTTAGTTGCTAGATCGTGTAATACTTTATTTTTAGATAAAGTTGTAAGCACTAATGGGGACACAAAATCTTTGGAAGCTTCTGTTTGAACCACTTTTACTTCTGCACCAGCTTTTATCAAAAGTCTGACCAATAAGATGGTTTTGTAGGCAGCGATACTGCCTGAAATACCGATTAATATTTTTTTACCTGCTAGCATTTTACAAAATGAAAATAATAAAAAACGACAGTACCAAGACTGCCGTTTACCAATTGTTTTTGATATTTTCTATCTAAATAAATCGTTATCGTTTTTACGGAAATAAATTTTGTCTTCCATAAATTCTTGAGTAGCTAGAATAGCCGGATTTGGCATTCGCTCGTAAGCTCTTGAGATTTCAATTTGCTCTTTATTTTCATGCACTTCCTCTAAGCTATCGGTATGGCTAGCAAACTCTTCAAGCTTATTATGCAATTCTTCGCGTATAGAAATATTAATTTGATTAGCCCTTCTTGATGCAATAGCGATAGACTCGTATAAATTACCAGTCTTAGCTTTAATATCAACCAAGCTTTTGGTTTCTACAACCGCAGGTACATTGCTGCTATTAAAGTGTTTTTTTAGTTTGCTCATTTTGTTGTGTTTTTATAAAATTAGTTGATTGAGATTTATATTTTACTACTTCATCCAAATACTTACTCGTGTTAAATCGCTCGATAAAATCTGCACATTCACTTAATACTTTTTCATAGCGTTCTTTCTGTTTTTCTTCAAAACTCAATTCCGCATATTTGAAATACGATTTTATTACTAATAACTTATATTGATCTGCATTTTTAGAATCTGGAAAATTTTCAGAGATAGATCCAAACGCAATCGCAGCAGCTTTATAATAACCTAAATTGTAATATAATTCGGCACTTTTGTATTCTTTCTCCTCCAATTTCTCTCTACATTCATCCATTAAGGTATTAGCCTCTTTAACCTTTGGTGAAGTTGGATGCGTATTAATAAAAGCCTGTAACAAACTCATAGCCTTATTGGTATTTGTTTGATCAAGCTCTACTTTAGGCGATTGCCTATAAAAAGAATAAGCTCTCATGTATTCGCATTCTTCCGAGCGGCTACTTGCTGGAAATGTTTCTGTAAATGACTTAAATAAGTTTTCAGCATTTACATAGTCCTTTTGATTGTAATAACAATAAGCTAATTTATAATACAAATCTTCATACCTAGCGGATCCTTTAATATATGGCGATAAATCTTCGTATAAAATTTGGGCAAAATTGTATTTTTTGTCAGCATAAAAGCGCTCTGCCATTTTATACTTGTACTCGTAATCCTTGCTTTTTAGTATTAAACCAAATTTAGAACTACATGATACCAAAGCGACCAATAAAATTGAAAAAAGTAAAATCCTCTTCATAAAAGTCTGCGAAAATAGTTAATTGTTCGCAATATATGCACTAAGATGTTTACGAACGTTGTAAAACGGTTAATAATAACATAAAAAAAGGCTGTTTCGAAATTGAAACAGCCTTTTTAATAATATTGATATCTTATTTAGATCTTAAATTTGGATGTGGAGCTGGAACTGTGTTAGGACCATCTTCAGTAGTCCCTTGTAGATCGACAGTATTAGCATCGCCATTTTCACCATAGAAGAATAATAATCTGCTTTCAGAAATACCTTGTTTTTCAACTAAATATTTAATTACAGCTGATACTCTATCATAGCTTAATTGTTGTGCAGCTTTTGAAGCGGTAGCAGTACCAACATAGCCAATTACTTTTACTTTACAATCTGGGTTAGCTTTAATTTGTGCTGCTGCAGAAGCAAGAACAGTTTCTGCATCTTTACTCAACGTAGCACCTTTTTTAAATTGTACACTTGGTAGGCTAGCAATAGCACAAACGGGTGTAGGAGGCGCAACTTTAAGATTAGCAATAGCAGTTCTTAGTTCTGTGCAACAAGCTGGCTCAGGACAAGTACCAATACCATCTGCATTTACTGGGAAACATTTTTGAGGAGTTAATAACTCTTTATCTCTATAATCAGGTACACCATCACCATCTGTATCTTTAGCAACACCATGGCTATCAACTGCAGCACCAGCTGGAGTATTTGGTTCTAAATCAAACTGGTCTGTTACACCGTCTTTATCTGCATCAGGCAATACCACCTTTGGCATTTTCATATGCTTAGGTGAATTTAATTCACTATAGATATAGTTGTTTGGGTTTAACCAATAAAGTGGTTCTACTCTTTTACCTGTATTTTTTGTTTGTGCGTTTGCACCTAATTGAATAAAGGCTACTAAGCCGATAATCAATAAAAATTTAATTTTTGCCATTGTATAAGAAGTTTAATAGAGCTATTAATGAAATAGTTTAATTATTTGTTTTTCACACCCAAGTTCATGTTGATTCTGATAGAAGAATAACTAAAGAAATCACCACGATTAGCACCTGCTTTCTTGTAACCGTCCAAATTGTCGTTTCCGAATGTTGGAATTGAAAATTTTTGCTCCAAGCCCAAGTTCCATTTAGGACTTAATTTGAATGCAACACCTGCGCCTAAATCAACCATGTGGATATAATTCAAATCATTGCTAGTGAAAACAACTTTATCATTAGGGAAATTTACAAGTAGCAACTTACCATCTGGCTGTCTTGCTTTCACCTGTGTACCAACTAAACTTGCACCAGCCAAAACATACCAATTTGTTTTAGGATTTGCTCTGTAATAACTAATGGTATTTAAAGAGAATAAGGCATCAAGTGATAATGCTAAAGAATTGTTCGAACCACTTGTAATAAAAGTAGTTCCTTTAGAATAAGAAGGTATAGAAATACTGCTATAAACAGCAGAACCACGTAGTGAAACCACGTGACCTAAAGCTTTACGCAAAGAAAGACCAATTGATGGGCCCCCATTGTAACCATGACCAGCAGAATTTTTTGTAAACAAAGGTCTGTCACCAATAACAAAAGCGGTACCCAAACTTAGACCCAATTCCCAAGCATTTCTTGGCTTCGGAGGGAAAGGAAATTGATTGTTCAAGAACTCATTGTATTGAGGGATAGATTTGGTAGGAACTTTTGAAGAATCTTTCCAATCCCAACCCCAATCTGTTTTTGTTTGAGCGTTGCCAGCTATTTGTAACATAACTAACACAGCTACTAAAAGAGTGTACTTTTTGCTTGCCATAAAATTGATTTTTAGATATTTTTTGTTTGAGTGCTAAAAGTATGCCACAAAAATTTTGAAATACTTTGTACAAAAGTAGTGTTTACATCTTAACAAACAAAATCAAAAGACTATATTTCATTATTTATTAAACAATTAATCTACCAAAATACTTTTTTATCCTGTAATCAAGTAAGCAATTTATATTGCACCTCTTAATTATGTTGATTGCAAAAAAAATAATATCGAAGGAATTAGCACTTTTCGAAGCGCATTTTAGAGAAGCTGTGCGCAGTCGCGTGCCATTACTTGATAGAATAATGCAATATATAGTTAAGCGCAAAGGCAAACAGTTGAGACCAATGTTTGTACTATTAAGTGCCAAACTTGGTGGCGAAATAACAGAGTCAACTTACAGAGCCGCTTCATTGGTAGAATTATTACATACTGCAACGCTTGTGCATGATGATGTGGTAGATGAAGCAGAAGAAAGAAGGGGCTTTTTTAGTATAAACGCACTTTGGAAAAATAAAATTGCGGTGCTTGTTGGCGACTATTTACTTGCAAAAGGTTTATTACTTCCGCTTGACAATAAGGACTATGCTATTTTAAAAATTGTAACAAACGCTGTTAAAGTAATGAGCGAAGGCGAATTGTTACAATTAGAAAAGTCAAGAAACCTAAACCTTGACGAGAAAATTTATTACGATATTATCAATGGCAAAACTGCTTCCTTGCTTGCTTCTGCTTGTGCTGCAGGCGCTAGTAGCACATTTAACGATGAAGCTTCTATCGAAAAATTGCGTTTGTTTGGTGAGAAAGTTGGAATGGCCTTTCAAATAAAAGATGATTTATTTGACTATGGTACTGCTGATATTGGCAAACCAACTGGCAACGATATTAAGGAGAAAAAATTGACACTCCCATTGATTTATACACTAAATAATTGCGATAAAACCGTAAGAAAAAAAATCATTTACATTATAAAAAATCAAAACACTGTACCAGAAAAAGTGGCTTATGTAATTGATGCGGTAAACCAATGCGGCGGTATTGATTATGCCACAAAAAAAATGTTTGCTTTTAGAGATGAAGCACTCGCCATATTGCACAGTTTTGAAGATAGTGACGCAAGGCAAGCACTTGAAGAATTGGTAAGATATACTACAGATAGGCAATATTAAAGTATATCCCAATTGCTAAATAACCTACAAGGCGCTGAAGTGTGCGACGCAACGAAGTTTAATAGTACTACAAAAGCTTGTTACCAAAATTATACATGCAAAAACGTTGGAAAATATTATCGGCAGAGACAGACTTAGTTGATAGTCTTATGCGCGCGCTAAAAGTAAATAGAACGCTTTGCCAAATACTGGTTCAACGAGGTATTGATAGCTTTGACAAAGCCAGAGATTATTTTAGACCTCAACTTTCGCAATTGCACAGCCCTTGGTTGATGAAAGATATGGATAAGGCGGTTGCGAGAATTGAAGCTGCCTTTGAGAACAACGAAAAGATATTGGTTTTTGGTGATTATGATGTTGATGGCACTACGAGCGTGGCTAGTATGTTTCAATATTTAAAAAGTATTTACCAACTTGTTGATTATTACATACCACATAGATATAAGGAAGGTTATGGTGTAAGTAAAATGGGCATTGATTATGCAAAAGAGCAAGATATTACCTTAATTATTTCGCTAGACTGTGGTATAAAAAGTGTAGACCTAATTGCTTACGCAAAAGAGTTAGGTATTGACTTTATTGTCTGCGACCATCACTTACCTGATGCAGAAATACCAAAAGCTGTAGCCATTTTAAATGCCAAACAAATAGATTGTAGTTATCCTTACAAAGAACTTTGTGGGTGTGGTGTAGGCTTTAAACTGATGCAAGCTATAAGCGAACGTTTACAATTACCCGACACAAGTTACCTCCAATATTTAGACCTTGTAGCAACGGCTATTGCCGCAGATATTGTACCCATAACTGGTGAAAACAGAATTTTGGCATTTTACGGTATTAAAAAGGTAAATGAAAACCCTTGTGCTGGTATTAAAGCGCTGATGAAATTATCGTCAGTAACTAAAGAAATGCACATCAATAATTTGGTGTTTGTAATAGCACCAAGAATTAATGCTGCAGGCAGAATGGATGATGCAAAAAAGGCGGTGCAACTGTTTATAGCGCAAGACTTTGAGCAAGCATTGGCATTTGCAGAAATTTTACAAACAGATAACACAGACCGAAGAGAAGCAGATAGTACCATAACAGAAGAAGCGTTAGCAATGATTGAGGAAAACCCAAATATGTTGCACAGAAAATCGACTGTTGTGTACCAATCTCATTGGCACAAAGGTGTGGTAGGGATTGTTGCAAGTAGATTAATAGAAACTTATTATAGACCGACGGTTGTACTCACCAAAAGTGGTGATGTAGTCGCGGGCAGCGCTAGAAGTGTTGCAGGCTTCAACTTGTACGAAGCCATTCATGCTTGCAAGCAGCATTTATTAGGCTATGGCGGTCACTTTGCCGCTGCTGGCATGACATTATTACCAAAGGAAGTTGACAATTTTAGTGTTGCCTTTGAAAATGCAGTAGCAGCAAGCATTACACCAGAATTATTGGTTCCTGAAATAGTGATTGATGCTGAATTAAAATTCAGTGAAATAACTCCTGCATTTTACAAAATTATTTGTCAAATGGAACCATTTGGGCCTGATAATATGAGGCCTGTTTTTGTGACGAGAAAAGTGCTAGAAACTGGTTTTAGTAGAATTGTAAAAGAAGATCACGTAAAATTCTCAGTGCGCCATCAAAATGTAATCATGTCTGGCATTGGATTTAACATGGCTAGTAAGTTCCATTTATTGCAAATGAAAGAGCCAATTGACATTGTGTACACAATTGATGAAAATACTTGGAACAGCGAAACAAACATTCAATTAAAAGTGATTGATATTAAGTTGAGCGTTGCGTAAAATTCTAGATAAAAAGTGTCCTTCAAACAATATAGAAGGACACTTTTATTTAAAAAATCTTAAAAATTACTTTACATTTTTCACATACTTATCAAGCCAATTATTCATTTCCCAAAGCATGTGCAACAGGTTTTCTTTACCTCTGTAGCCATGCGCTTCAAAAGGCAGACTCACATATCTTACTATGCCTCCATGACCTTTAATCGCATTAAACAAACGCTCGCTATTGATAGGAAAAGTACCTGGATTATCATCGCTATCGCCATGAATTAAAAGGATAGGCGTTTTAATCTTATCGGCATAGCTAAACGGGCTCATCTCATAGTACAATTGGGGTGCTTGCCAATAAGTACGTTCTTCGTTTTGAAAGCCGAATGGTGTAAGCGTTCTATTGTAAGCCCCGCTACGAGCAATACCTGCTTTAAATAAATTGGTATGCGCTAATAAATTAGCCGTCATAAAGGCGCCATAACTATGTCCACCTACCGCTATTCGATTTCTATCGCCTACACCCATTTCTGCTAATTTATTAATTGCTGCTTCGGCATTTAATTGTAATTGCTGCACAAAATTATCATTCGGCTTTTTATCTTCACTCGCAGCTACTATTGGCATCTCTGCATTATCTAAAATAGCGTAGCCTTGTGTTACAAAAAAGATAGGACTTCCCCAACTTATTGCAGTAAATTTATTCTCACTACCTCTTACTTGCGCAGCATCTGCAGCGCTATTAAACTCCCTTGGATAAGCCCAAATAAACACTGGTAATGGACCATCTTTTGCTTTATTATAGCCTTTAGGTAAATATAGATCACCAGTTAAATCTACGCCATCAGCACGTTTATATTGTATTTTCTGTTTAGTAACGCCGTCAAGTTGTGGGTATGGATTTTTAAACTGTGTTAATGGAACATCAGCAATTTTTAATAGCAAATTTTTTATGAAATAATTAGGCGCATCCTTCTGCGATTCTTTTCTTGTTAATAACACCAATTTGTTAGCATCTAGCACATCTGTTACATACTCAAAATAACCTTCTTGACAACGCCAAATGATATCGTTCTTTTTACTTGCAATATCAAACTTTGCAAGAAACGGTAAATCGCCTTTTGGCGAAGAACCAGTTACATTATTCATTAATATTTTGGTGCCACCATCAGTAGTTAAAATCACATCTCTACCATATTTATTCTTAGTAGTTACAGGTATGCCAGGACTATTATAAGCATCTGTTTGGTTACGCTCGTACAGCAACGTAACAGTACCAGAAGTTGGATTGTATAAACTCACCTTACTGAGTTGTTTCGCCTGTGAACCTTCTTGCACTAATGCTATAGAAGCGTCACCCCATTGAGTGCCTCTATAACGCATTTGTGTTTTAAATAATTCTTTAGCCTCGCCAGAAAATGGTGCTGACAGGGCATAAACAGCATCGTGATAATCCATTTTCTTTTTCATTAGCCCACTATCCAAAGGTGCACACCAAGTAATGGTTGCAGGCTCATCATCTCGCCAATCAAAGCCACGTGGTACGTTCTGAACATTATCGTAACCACTTGGCCTATTTTCAGTAGAAGGTAAATCTGCCAGCACCTTCACCACTTTACCAGCCATATCTGTAATGCTGATCGTAGAAGGAAAACCCTGCGCAGTTACCAAATATGAGAATGGCTTATTAATCACTTTCGTCATTAAATACTTCTTGTCTGGGGACGGTAAAAATGAAGCATAAATAGCTGGTTTTCCAATAATCGTTTCTATACCATTTTTGCTCAATACCAATTGCGACGTTCCATAAAACTCAAATAATTTCTCATCGTAAGGAGACTTGATTAAATCTTGAAATGTAGCACTAGGCGCCGCTTTCCCAAGATTTTGCTGAATAGTTGGACCACTTGGTGCTAAGCTCTTTGCAGGCGCATTACTTGCAGGTTTAGTAGCTGCTTTATACAAAATAGTATTATTGTCTACCCATGTATAAGCGGCGCCAAGTATCGCATTAAGAGGTTGTTTGTTCAACTTCGTCGCTTTTTTTGTAGGCACATCTATAATATATAAATCTACGTTTTTCCCATTGGTTTGCGTAAATGCTATTTTCTGCTCGTTCGGACTCCAACTCACATTACCCGCAAGCAATGGCATAGGCAATCCTGCAACTTTAAATTCCTTACTTGCCTTAATATTTTTAAGGGTAAAATCATTAATAAACGTTTGTCTACTAAGTGCATAGTTGTTAGGATTAATGCGCAAGCCTGCAATACGAAATTCTGGCATCGCCAATTCTTCAACAGATGGGTATGAATTTCTAGTGCTTAGCAACATCCATTCTGCTTTACCATCAATACTTACACTTGGTGTAGGTTTAGCAAGTAATAAATCAGAAATGTCTTTAGGGGGTAATTGATAGGTAATTGCGTCTTGAGCTAGTATTGTGCAGGTAAAAAACAAACTAGTTGCTAATAGCAATTGTTTTAATAATCTCATAACTTTTTAGTTTAGGTTCTCAAGTTACGTTTATGTCAATTATACAAAAACCGCTTATAAAATTTTGTTAGTTTATGTTTTACCCTATTTTTGCTCTATGAATCAAATGACACACAATCACCACCATCATTTATTACCAAGCTGGTAAGCGATTGGTGTTTTGTGCTATTATTATAAAACATTGAAAGGGCTTACTTAGGTAAGTCCTTTTTTTATTTTATCAATGATTGTTTGGATCAAATTAATATAATAATTAAAAAACATACTAAATTAAAAAACAAATGAGCGTTTCAGAATACAACCCTTCAGAGACTGATGGCAAACTAAAATTAGCGATTCAAAAAAGTGGGCGCTTGCACGATGATAGTATGAAGCTATTAAAAGAGTGCGGTATAGATATTAGTAATGGTGTAAATAAGTTAAAGGCAGAAGCAAGTAATTTTCCATTAGAAGTATATTTTTTAAGAGATGATGATATTCCTCAATACGTAGAAGATGGCGTGGCAGACATTGGTTTTGTGGGTGAAAACGTGGTACTTGAAAAAAAGAAAAAAGTAGATATAGTTGAAAAGCTTGGCTTTAGTAAATGTAGGTTAAGTTTTGCCGTGAGTAAGGGTGTACACTATGAAAACGCTTCATTTCTTGAGGGTAAAAAAATTGCCACTTCTTATCCCGTTATTGTTCAAGATTTTTTAGACAAAGAAGGTATTAAAGCCGACATACATGAGATTAGCGGTAGTGTAGAAATTGCACCGGGTATTGGTTTGGCGGAAGCTATTTGCGACTTAGTAAGTAGTGGTTCTACCCTATTCATGAATGGCTTAAAAGAGGTTGAAACTATTTTACAATCGCAAGCTGTTTTAATTAAAAACAAAAATCTAAACCTTGAGCAACAACAAGTGTTAGACAAAATGTTATTCAGAATTCAATCGGTAAAAAAAGCGAAAAATAACAAATACGTATTGTTAAACGCACCGAATGATAACCTTGATAAAATCATCAGTATTTTACCAGGCATGAAGAGCCCAACCGTATTGCCATTGGCTGAAAAGGGCTGGAGCAGCGTTCATAGTGTTTTGAAAGAAAGTGAGTTTTGGGATATTATTGAACAATTGAAAGCGCTTGACGCACAAGGTATTTTGGTAGTGCCAATTGAGAAAATGATTATTTAATCCCTAGCCCTCAAGGGCATTATTAAAGAGCTTTTATGTTGACAATTTTAGATTTACGAAATTCAAATACCACCCCTTTCGGGGCAGGGGGCTTGCAAAGACCAGCATTCGATACTTCTTCATTAACTGAAAAAGTAAAAAATGTTTTGGCTGACATTAGACAAAATGGCGATAAAGCTGTTGTAAAATACACGACACAATTTGATGGGGTAGCTTTGGATAACTTCGTGGTTTCTGAAGCAGAAATTAATGAAGCTGTTTCACTAATAAGTGATGATTTAAAACAAGCTATTGAACAAGCAGCAGCCAATATCAAAGCCTTTCATAGCAAGCAACTCAGCCCAATTGAAATTATTGAAACCATGTCTGGTATTCAATGTTGGCGTAAAAGTGTGGGTATTGAAAAAGTAGGGTTGTACATACCTGGTGGTTCCGCGCCCTTATTTTCTACCATTTTAATGTTAGGTATACCTGCACAGTTGGCTGGCTGCAAGGAAATAGTGCTTTGCTCGCCACCCAATAAGGAAGGTAAATTACACCCAGCCATATTATTTGCTGCACAATTAGTAGGCATTACTAAGGTGTTTAAGATTGGTGGCGTTCAAGCGATTGGTGCTATGGCATATGGCACTGCAACCGTGCCAAAAGTCTATAAAATTTTTGGGCCGGGCAATCAATATGTTACTTATGCCAAACAATTGATTCAACAAGAGGGCGTGGCAATAGATATGCCTGCTGGCCCAAGTGAAGTATGCGTATTGGCAGATGATACGGCTGTACCAGCTTATGTTGCAGCAGACTTGCTCAGCCAAGCAGAACATGGTGCTGATAGTCAGGTTATTTTAGTGTCAACGTCTGAAAGTTTAGTTGAAAAAGTGCAAGCCGCATTAACTGAACAAGTGGTTTTATTAAATAGAAAAGAAACGGCAATAAAAGCACTAGACAATAGTAAAGCGATTATTGTAACTACACTTGATGAAGCAATAGATTTAGTAAACGAATACGCAGCAGAGCATTTAATAATTTCTTATAGCAACGCAGATGCAATTGCTGAACGTATTGTAAATGCCGGCTCCATTTTTATAGGCAATTACTCACCAGAAAGTGTGGGTGATTATGCCAGTGGTACTAACCATACGTTGCCTACCAATGGCTTTGCAAAAGCCTATAGCGGTGTAAGTGTAGATAGTTTTGTAAAGAAAATTACGATGCAAAAATTATCACAACAAGGGCTACAAAGCATTGCAAAAACAGTGGTAAAAATGGCTGAAGCAGAGGGCTTGGATGCACATGCGAATGCTGTGAAAATTCGTCTGAACTAGGATTTTGTAAGATTGTAAGGATTAAAAGGAAATAAAAAATCCAAAGCCCATAAGCTATTTAGAAAATAGCAGATTAAAACCTTACTTGACCTTAAAATACAGTTTCACAATGCTGCAAATCGAATAGAACGTACAAGTGTGCGACGCAACGAAGTACAATAGGATTACAAAAGCTGGTAACAAAAAAGAAAAAAATGTTCAACTTAGATAAAATTACTAGAGATAATATAAAAAGCTTGGTAGCGTATTCATCGGCTAGAGATGAGTTTAGCGGTGAAGCAAAAGTATTTTTAGATGCCAATGAAAATAGCTTAGGCAGCCCATTAACAAAATGGTATAATCGCTATCCCGATCCACACCAAGTGGCTGTAAAAACTGCACTAAGTCAAGTAAAAGGCATTGCACCAGACCATATTTTATTAGGCAATGGTAGCGATGAATGTATCGACTTATTGTTTAGATGTTTTTGCAATCCTAGTAAAGACAATGTGATTATTTGTCCACCTACCTATGGTATGTATGAAGTAAGTGCGAATGTTAATGCTGTTGAGATTAGAAAAGCACCATTGCTTGAAAATTTTCAACTCGACTTGATACACCTAGAGACTTTAGTAGATGAAAACACAAAGTTAATATGGTTATGTTCGCCCAATAACCCAACAGGTAATTCACTGAATAGAGCAGACATTGAAACGGTACTGAACAACTTTAATGGTATTGTGGTGGTGGATGAAGCATATATCAACTTTGCGAAACAAAAAACATTTATTCAAGAACTTGGTGAGTATCCAAATTTAGTGGTATTGCAAACCTTTAGTAAAGCCTGGGGCTTAGCAGGATTGAGACTTGGGATGACCTTTGCATCGAAGGAAATTATTGCCATTTTAAACAAAACCAAACCGCCTTACAATATTAATCAAGTAACGCAAGAACTGGCACTAAAAGCTTTAGAAGAAGTGGGTCAGGTAAATGATATGATTAATGATTTGGTAGATATGCGTGAAGCTTTAGCAGAAGTATTTGAGCAGATGCCTACGGTAGAGAAAGTGTATCCATCTGATGCCAACTTTTTGTTGGTGAAAATTAAACAGGCTAGGAAAGTATATGAATTTTTGCTTACCAAAGGCATTGTATTAAGAGATAGAAGCAGCGTAAAACTGTGCGATGATTGCTTGAGAATTACGATTGGTACTGAAAAAGAAAATACAATATTGGTAGATGCTTTTGCAGAATGGTTTGACCAAATACAGGTTGCTGTTTAGTATATCAGAACATTGCAATAGGCACTTCGTTTTGCTCAGTGTAAACTTACAACGATAAACCATAGTAGTACAACTGCTGGTGACATAAAAAATTACCTATACCATTATACATTATCTATTCGTTAACGTACTGTTTGTAATATGACATTACATTTGTTAATAGCTATGAAACAGCAGTACGTTAAACTTTTAGTCGCTTTTTGTTGTAGCCTACTTGCTGTTGTTGCAATGGCACAATCTGGTGTGCAATTATCGGGTGGTGTGTATGCACAAGATAATGCTACCGATATTCCCTATTTGCTTAAGAGCGAAAAAGACATTCCTTCCGCCATAGATAAGAATTTATTTATTAAGGTAATCGTAAGCAAAGAAAAATGCTTTGTAGGCGAGCCTATATTAGTGACTTATAAACTGTACACGAGACTTCAATCAGAATCGAAATTGCTGAAACAGCCTGACTTTAATGGTTGCAGCGTTATAGAAATGACTAGTACCGATATTGAAGCTGCAAAAGAGGTAATTGATGGCAAAGTTTTTAGGAGTTACGTCATTAGGCGTGTTCAATTGGTACCTTTACAAGAGGGCGATATAACACTTGGCACTGCCACCATTGACAACACAATTTCTTTTTATAAAAATGCTGCAGAAATTGCCCAACATAAACCATCAATTACACAAACAGCAACAATAACAAGCACAGTAAAATTAATTCATATAAGTAACTTGCCAACATTTAAAGGAGCTAGTCATTTTAGTAATAGTGTTGGTACATTTATGATTACTGCTAAAGCTTTAAAAACCTTAGATACGGCGAATGACAATAATAGTTTGGAAATAAGAATTGATGGTATTGGCAACTTTCAAAATATTATGTGTCCAGTTATCAATTGGCCAAAAAAAATAGATCATTTTGAGGTTGTAAGTACCGAATCGCTTGATAAATTTAGCTTCCCTATTTCGGGTAAAAAAGTATTTACAGTGCCTTTTATTTGTAAACAAGCAGGTAATCTTGTAATTCCTCCAATTAGTTTTACTTATTTTGACGCAGATAAGCAAGTATACACTACCACTAGTACTGATAGTATTCACATAAAGGTGTTACCAGTTGCTGAAAAAATTGAGATGACAAAAATATCAACTGAAGTAGGTAATGGTAAATATATTTGGATTGTATTGGGCATTGCACTAGTAGCAGGTTTTGTTTTATGGCTAAGTTTATTTAGAAAAAAAATACCAACTACTATAGCTACAACTACTGAAACAATAGCAGTTTTAGACAAAACAGATACAGAATTACTAAACGACTTATTACTGTTAGAAGACGATAAACTTTTTTTTCAAGAATCCAAATCTTTAGCTACAAACTTCTTGCAAAAGTACATGGATAGTAATCAACAAAAACAGCTTTATCACATTATCAATCAATGCAATGAAGTACTGTATGCCTACAATAACGGCATTTCTAAAGCACAAATATTTGAGGAACTAGAACAGGTGATAACTAGCTAGTCTGTGTATTTATAACCAACCCCACGAATAGAATGAAAGTATTTAGGGTTGCGACTATCTTCTTCAAAATATTTCCTAAAATTAAGTATAAAATTGTCGATGGTTCTTGTTGTTGGATACACATTGTAACCCCAAACCACTTGTAATATTTTTTCACGAGTAGTTACCTCACCTTTATTTTCAATTAATAGCTTCAATAGCATAGCTTCTTTTTTGCTTAACTCAATGGTTTTTCCATCGTAAGTAATCGCATCTTGTGCCTTAAAATCTATCGTATTATTACCAAAGGAATAAGTATCCCCTACCGTTTCTTTAATATTAATTTTCTTGTTTTTTGCTATTAATTTGTCTACTCTAAGTAATAATTCTTCTAAGTTGAAGGGCTTAGTTAAATAATCATCTGCACCTTTTTTTAAACCTAATATTCTATCTGCGCTTGTACTTTTTGCACTTAACATTAAAATAGGTGTGTCTAGATTATTTACACGCACAGTCTCTGCGACACTTATACCATTGATATTTGGCAGCATTACATCTAGCACTATTAAATCAAAATATTCATTCGCAATAGCTTTTAAAGCTTGTGTTCCGTCGTAAGCACTTGTAACCTCATAGCCTTCCATTTCTAAATTTAACTTTAGGGCTTCATGCAAATTTTCTTCATCATCTACCAATAAAATACTTGCTCTTTTTTCACTCATATTTATACATTAAAAGATACGGTAAAAATACTGCCTTGCGGTTGGTTATTTATTACTGAAATAGTACCATGATGACCTTGCACAATTTTTTTGCACAAATACAAACCCAATCCCGTGCCCTTAGTATCTCGCACATTTTCGTCGCCCGCTCTATAGAATTTATCAAATATGCGTTTCTTATCAATCTCAGTAATACCAATGCCTTCATCGATAACTTGCAACAGCACTGCATCTGTATTTTCTTTAAGACAAATAGTAACAACCCCTGTTTTAGCTGAATACTTTAATGCATTTTCAATTAAATTATTCACAAGCATTTCTATCAAAATCTCTTCACCTTGTATATAAATAGATTCGTCTATGTTGCTAACAATTTTTCTATCAGAAAAACGCATAGCATAATCTTTTACCGCACTTTCTACTAATTCGCTCAAGTTAATCTCTTGCTGCGAAGTTGTATTTAAGCCAGCTTCAAGCTGCGAAGCCAGCAAAATATTATTACATAAACTATTTAATCTGTTGGTTTCTTGCAGTGTGTTTTTAATCAGTTTTTGCTGTGTATCTTCTCGCAGTTGTCGTCGCTGTAAGGTTTCTAAATTTAGTTTGGTTACCGCTATTGGCGTCTTAAGTTCATGCGTAATAGCCATCATAAAATTTTGCTGTTGCTGCGATAATCTTATTTGCTTGCGTACAGCATTAAATACAAATACAGCTCCTAATACTATCAACGCGAAGAAAGTAGCACCTTCCCCAATGTATTGGGCAGTTTTTCGAGTTTTACTGTCTTCAATTGTAGCTATTTTTTGCGAGTACGCAGGATCATCTTTATTAATTTCAGCCAAGCGCATATTAGCCATCAACGCGTTTTGATTTTGCAACGCAATAAACCACCAAACCAATGCGGCAATCATGTATAGCAATAAAACCCAGTATACAACTGTAATTAATACTAATTTCTTTTTTGCAGAAAATACACTCATGGCTGAACTTTTTCTACACGTATACCTGCGCTTAGCACATAAGGCAGCGGGTCTTCACGCATGGTGTGCTGTATTGTAAAATGGTAATTCCCTTTCTTAAGCTTAATTGGGGCGTTAGTAATACGTATACGGTGGTCATACACATCGTCCATACCTGTGCCAAGCCAGCCTTTGGCATTATTGGCCAAGGTTAATTCTATTTGTTGGGTTTCAGGCATACTAGCAGGTGCTTGTGTGGTAATATTTAACCACAAATTATTGTAATGATAGGCATCATCGTGCCTTACTATTACATAAATATTATACAAAGCATTGGTATCTGCAATAGTAAAATCAAAGGAAGGTTTCTGTGTAGATTTCCATTCGTGTTTATCGAAAGCACTTGATTTTTCGAATACATCAAGTGTATTACAAGCAATAAACAGGACACAAATAATGATAAAAAGTGAACAATATTTCAAGACTATAATTTTCATTCAAAGATAAGTTCAGAATATTTCAATCTGTTCTGTTCACAAATAATCTTACAGTACATTCAATACTTGCTCTTTTGCTTTCTCCATTTCATCTTTCATCAACACCACACATTTTTGTATCTCGGCATCGTACGCTTTACTACCGGTTGTATTAATCTCTCTACCAAATTCTTGCAGTATGAACGATAATTTTTTACCTTTACTTTTCTCTTTATCAGCTAAAATAGTTTTAAAATAAGCGATATGATTTTTCAATCTTACTTGCTCTTCACTAATATCTATTTTCTCAATATAGTAAATTAATTCTTGCTCTAAACGGTTGGCATCGTAGTTTTCTTTGCCTACTTTATCTTCCAATAATTTTACCAAATTGTCTCTTGTTTTTTGTCTTCTATTTGGTTCTAATACTACAATAGCGGCGCTTTGCACTTCAATGTTTGCTACACGCAATAACAAATCTGCCTCTAAGGATTTACCTTCGTCTAATCGATGCAGATTTAAATCTTCAATTGCATCTTTAAGTATTTTTTGGAAGGCTTTCCAATCATCGTCGTTTAATACCTCGGTAGAATTTATTACAACTTCAGGTAAACGTAAAATAGCTGATAATAACTGTTGTGTATCAGCTTGTAACTCAGTAGCAATCTGTGTTACAGACGTATAATAAGCTTTTAATAAATCTGTATTAATACTTACAGGTTTAGCAGCACCATTTTGCTTAATATTTATAAAACATTCAACACTGCCACGTTCAAGCCCTTCATTTAAAATACTTCTAATTTCAAACTCAAATGGCTTGAGCAAGGCAGGTAATTGCATGCGCAAGTCAAATTGTTTACCATTTAATGAGCGTACTTCTACCAAAAAAGTCTTATCGCCAATCGTTTGTTCGCTGCGGCCGTAGCCTGTCATTGAGTATAGCATAGAAAAATTGATATTATCAGCTGCATCGCACTTATGTTACTTCTGTTGCGTCGCACACTTGTACTGTTGATTATTAATTAGGCAGTGCGTAAATGTAAATGAAATCACGCTGCCTTCACAAACAAAAAAACCCACCGCTAAGGGTGGGTATAAATGCATCATTAATATAGCAGAACTATAGTTTCGTGGTTTTGAACTTCAAGGTAGCAAAATTCACATCAATTTTATAATTGCCACTAACCGCAGGGCCAGGGAAATTTTGAGGTAAATTATAACCAAAATCGCCACCAGCACTAAGACCGGTTATAGAATTATCACTAACAGCATATTTATTCGTCCAATCGCCGTTTACTGGTAAAAATAAATATTGTTTACCACCCACTAAGTTGTTTAGTGTTAAAGTAAACTCAACCGAATTTGAGCGGGTAAACTGTTGAGACGGCGTTGGTACAGGATTACCCCAGCCACCTGGCGTTGCATCACCTACCATATATAAACTATCAGGCAAGGTTGATGTATATGGTGTAACGGCAAATTTACCTGCTTGGAAATCTAATACTATTTTATAATAGCCACTGGTTGCAGGACCAGGAAAATTAGCGTTAAATGCAGAACCAACGTTAAAACCGAACGAACCACCAGCACTTAAACCAGCGATAGTATTATCATCCACCGCAAATTTTGCACTCCAGTCGCCATTTACGGGTAAAACTAAATATTGCTTACCACCATTTAATTTAAATACACCAGCAAAAGTTGTTTCATCTAATCTAGCAAATTCTTGCGTAGGTGTAGGCACTGGATTATTCCAACCGCCCTGCGTAGCATCACCTACTAAAAAGAGTCTACCAGAAGTAGGTAAAGCTACTTTTGGGGGTACTTTATAAGGGGTCATTTTTACAGTAATAACATTAGATTTAATTTGATCATTATTGTTGCCATATGATGCTGTAACACGTATATCTACATTATAAGCTGTACCAATGGTGAATCCAAAACCTAATAAGATATTATTAATATCCAAGCCAGTATATGAAGCACTTAAAGTACCAATATAAGTTTTGCTTAGAGATTTAGTGAAATTTCTACCAGAAGAATCTATTTCAAGAATATATTTAGCGGTACTTGCACTTGTGGCATAATTAGGAAAATTCCAAGTAAAAGTAATTGCCGTTTTAGCAGAATCGGCAGGCGCTACGGCTAATGTTGTAGTTGATGCATTAAGAACAACACCAATACCACTTGCGGTACCAGACGCATAATATGGTAAACTGTCTACCTTATCGCAAGCTGTGAATAGCGTTACTGCTATCGTAGCCAGCAAAAAGAGTTTTGATAAATATTTCATAATCAATGTTTTAATTAGTTTAAGTGTGGTTTATAATTTAGTGACAACAAATTTTCCTCTTTGAAAGTCAACTGAAATTTTATAGTTACCACTTACTGAAGGGCCTGGAAAATTATCATTAGCATTAAAAGCGAAATCACCACCAGCATTAAGACCTGCAAGGGTTTTGTCTTTTACTGCATATTTAGAACCCCAATCACCATTTAACGGTAAAAACAAATACTCTTGTCCACCGATAAGCGGTACAGTAATTTCATAAAGCGTAGGAGATACTTGAGTAAATTGTTGTGTAGGCACAGGAACAGGATTATTCCAACCACCTGCAGTTGCACTACCTACTAAATATAATTTACCAGTAACGGGTGGGGCTACTTTTGGAGGAATTGCATAAGGTGTTGCAACTAATTTTACAACATTAGAAACCAATGGCACAGTTCCACCAGCCAACGACGCAGTTACTCGAACATCTAGGTTGTGTGCGATACCTGGCGCAAGTTGTAATTGGTTTAATAAGTAATCATTAAATGTTGCTACACTAATAGAAATGCTTAAATCTTTACTTACAGAAACGCTTTGTTTAGCAGGGTTTGTGAAATTGGCACCAGTGGTATCAATTTCAATTAAGTAAGATACATCTTGAGAACTAACACCTGTAGTAAAAAGGTAGTTAGGATTTGTCCAAGAAAACTTCACTGCCTCGTTGCTAGCATTTGCAAAACTCAATGGCAATGTAGAATTAGAAGCTGATAGAACTGGGTTAGTACCAGATACTATATACTCTCTGTTTTCATCTTTAGTACAAGACCATAAACATGTGGCCAGCACTAGTGACAATGAGACTAATTTTAATATACTTTTCATATGTTTATTTTTTATTTTCAATTATTACATAATAAGTATGCAATTCATTGTACTGATTGAAACGTTTGCATCTTAATTAATACCCTGTATTTTGTTTAAGATTCGCATTAGACGACAAGTCGGTTGATGGTATAGGGTAAATAGTTCTAAAGGCAGCGACCGCAGTACCAGATTTTACACCTCCTTTCCAAGGCCATAGGTAAGTGCCATCTACAAATTTGCCATAACGTATTAAGTCAGTTCTTCTAAAACCTTCCCAATACAATTCTCTCGCTCTTTCATCCAAAATAAAATCGGTAGTAAGTGTTGAGGCGTTGATGTTACCATTGGTATTGCCATAAGCCCTAGTACGCAAATTATTAATATATGTTAATGCTGTAGTTGCATCGCCACCAGCGCCACCACGTAGTACAGACTCAGCATAAATTAGGTACATTTCTGGCAATCTGAATAGTGGGAAATCAATATCTGAAAAGTCTAAGCTTTGACCATTAGCACCACTGCGTGTTACATTACGATATTTGGTTACAGGAATACCATCGGTAAATACAGTTTGGTCATTAATTTCTGGGTTTTGACCGGCTGTATAAAACTGTGAGCGTTTATCTGCAGTGCCAGTGTTGTCAGGGAATAATGCTGGTAAAGTTTTAGTAGCCCGGTAACCAGCCCAACCACCGCTAATACCATAATTACTAGCTGTCATAGAACCACCAACTGGTGCGTGGGTTAAAAAAGTAGTTCCACCATAACTTTGGGTTTTCAAGCCATCATAATTAATGGTTAGAATAAACTCACTCGTATTCAAATTATTATCGGCAAGCATCAACTGAGGATAGTTGGTAATTAAAGAATAACCTGCATCTATAACTTTCTTAGAATAAGTAATGGCATCTGTATATCTTGGTGTTCCAGTGTATACACCAGCGTTTAAATAGATACGTGCTAACAATGCCCATGCAGCCGCTTTATCGGCTCTACCATATTCATTGGTTCTCGGAGCTACTAAGCTAGACTCTAAATCTTTCAACTCGCTTTCCACATACGTAAATAATTGGGTGCGCGTAGCTTGTGTAGGTAAAGTAGCCGAACCTATTACATCTTTATCAGTAACAAAAGGACCGCTACCAAATAAATCCATAATAACAGCATATTGATAGGCTCTTAAGAATCTAGCTTCAGCCTTGTAGGTTCTAATGCTATCCGCACTGACACCTGTAATACCACGACTGCTTAAGTTAGCATCTGAGGATTGATTAATAAAATCGTTACAAAGTGTAATTTGATAATAAGAACGATAGTATAAACCTGTTAAGAAAGGGTTGCTAGCAGACCAGTTCATGTTGTGAAAATCTTGAATTCCGGCATCGCCCCATGCTACCACCGCTTCATCGGTAGGTAATTCTTGTGCGTTGAAGTACAAACGCAAGAAGTCGGAGAAACCTTCATCTATACCTTGTACATCTCCATTACCAGCAGGGCCTTGGTTACCAGTAAGTGCATAAGCACCATACACTTTAGCAAAGGCTTCTTTATATCCAGCTGGTGTACTGTAAACTTGAGCAGAAGTCACATCGTTTGTTGGAAGCAAATCTAGCTTCTTTGTGCAGGAAGCAAACACTGCTACCGCACAACTTGCTGCTACTATTATTTTAAAAATATTCGTTTTCATGTCATTTATTTTTATTGATTACAATTGCTGTTCACAATTTGTTTTACGATTATCTTAGGTATCCTCTAAGATTAAAAATCCAAATTCAGACCTAATACAAAAGTTCTTGGTCTTGGGTAAAAATTATTATCAATACCACCGTTAATTTCTGGATCTAAACCTTTGTATTTAGTTACTACAAATACATTTTGAACGTTAGCACTAACTCTTAGGTTGGCTCGTTTATTAAATATTTTACCAGCATTATAACCTACGTTAATATTATCCATTCTTAAAAAAGAAGCATTTTGAACGTAATAGTCTGATAAGAAATATTTATCACCGCTTCCGCTGAAATATGTATTTAGATAATCTGTAGAACCATTATTTATAAAACCTATTGGATTAATGATATTACGTAAAGTACCTGTGCTTGAAGCAACATTATTATATACGTAGTTGCCTACATTGGCGCGCATTACAAAACCTGCATTCCATTTTTTGTAATTTAAGTTAGCGCTGAAACCAAAAAATGCTTTAGGATCGATGCCTTTGTATTGGTACAAATCAGCAGAATTTACAATACCATCTCTATTTTTATCAGCAAAGAGATTGTCGATAGGTTTGTTGGTTACAGGATCATATACTTGCTTATATACATAGAAAGCACCACGATTGTAGCCCACAGAATTAATCAATACCGTATTACCAACACCTCCAGAAATACCACCAAATTGGGCACCAGCATAATTTGGATCATCTGAAATCGTTAATTTAGTAATTTTATTTTGATTATAGGTAGCGTTGAAAGCTAAGTCAAGCGTTACATCTTTACTTCTTATGGCTTGAAGATTTACGGTAAATTCAACACCACGGTTTTCCATGCTACCGATATTAGCTACAATTTTATTAGAGAAATTGGTACCAGCTGGTTGGTTAATTTGATTCAACAAATCTGTTGTTTTTTTATAATAATATTCTACACTACCACTTACTCTACCGTTTAAAATTGAGTAGTCTAAAGCTACGTTAGTAGTGGCTGTTTGTTCCCATTTTCTATTATAGTAATAGCCACCTGGTCTATACATTTGATAGAAATTATTACCCAATTGATATTCTGCTTGATTACCACTTAAATTATAATATGAAATATAATCATAATTATTGATTCCATCTTGCTGACCAGTAATACCATAACTAACACGTAGTTTCAAATCAGAAATCGCTTTTACATTTTTCAAGAAAGATTCTTCTTTAATTTTCCAGGCAAAAGCACCTGAAGGGAAAGTTCCCCATCTGTTATTTGGATTAAATTTTGAAGAGCCATCTCTACGTATTGTTCCTGCCAAAATATATTTGTTATCAAAGGTGTAAATCATACGACCCATAAAAGATACCAATGTATTTTCAGGTTTATCAAACGGATAGATTGGTGTGGAAATAACTGTTCCATCAGTTGTATAATCACCGAAATTGTAGTTCATAGTTAAATAATCTTGGTACTCATAACCTGCTGTTGCCTCTACCCTACTTTTTATAGATTTGATATCTTTTGTATAGTTGAAATAGAAGTTTAAATAAGTATTTTGTCTAGTTTGTCTATATTGATTATTAACACCGCCATGTTTTTTATCGGGCGAACGCATATAAGCAGATGCCGCACTATCAGGCACCAACACAGTACCCTTTCCTTCTGATAAATCAGCTCCTACATTTAATAATGCATGCAAATCGGGTAAAAAATGCAATTTGTAATCTATTAATGCATTACCTACAGCACGTTGTACCTTACTTCTATCATCTCTTTGCAACAATAAACCGAGTGGATTTAATGGTGCCAACGATTTAAGACCAGTTGTTGTTGCAGGATCTAGCCACTCCCAGTAACCACCAAAACGATTGCTTTTTGAGTAGACTGACTGTGTAGGATCGAAAGTAACTGCAGAGCCTATAGCACCTTCGTTAGCAAATCTGCTTTGGCTGTAAGTACCCTTTAAGCTTAAGTCTATTTTCAAATGATTATTTAGAAGCATTGGGCTTAAGTTAATACCTAGAGATGTGCGTTGCAAATTGCCCGTTTTCAATATACCATCCTGATTTAAGAAACCAACTGATATACGATAAGGTAATTTTTTCAACGAACCAGAAACGCTTAAGTTATTATCTTGACTAAGTGCAGTTTGATAAATTTGATTTTGCCAATCGGTAGTAGCGCTACCCAATAATGCAGCACTTGAAGCATTGCCTTTTGTATTTACGATAGAGCGAATTTGATCTGCTGAAAATACATCAACTTTTTTAGCTATTGATGCAACTGACATTTGCGAACTGAAGCTGTATGTAGGTTTACCGCTTTTACCTTTTTTAGTAGTGATTAAAATAACACCATTAGATGCTCTTGAACCATAAATAGCTGTTGCAGACGCATCTTTTAAAATAGTAAATGTTTCAATATCGTTGGGGTTAATTAAACTCAACGGATTAGCAACACCAGAAATACCACCATTATCTAGTGGCATACCATCTACAACAATTAATGGATCGTTACTAGCATTTAAAGATGCACCACCACGAATACGGATAGTACTACCAGAACCTGGTGCACCACTATTAGACGTAATAGCCACACCAGCAACTTTACCAGAAATTAATTGCTCAGGTGTAGTAATCGCACCTTTTACAAAATCTTTAGAGCTTACTGTAGTTACCGAACCAGATAAGTCTTTTTTACGTGTAGTACCATAACCAATAACTACTACCTCATTAAGGCTAGCATTGTTTTGTACCAATTTTACAAATACATCGCCTGTACCAATGGTTACATCTTGCGAGGCAAAGCCAACAGATGAAAATGTAAGTGCAGTTGCACCAGAAGAGACTTTAATTTTAAAAGTTCCATCAGGC
Organism: Parasediminibacterium paludis; assembly: GCF_042651445.1. Lineage (NCBI taxonomy): Bacteria > Pseudomonadati > Bacteroidota > Chitinophagia > Chitinophagales > Chitinophagaceae > Parasediminibacterium > Parasediminibacterium paludis. Next base: position 246,339 of record NZ_JBHSDC010000003.1, on the reverse strand, counting down.
CCCGTTTGAGTACCTTTGGTGGAACCTTTTACAAAAACAGATACCCCCTGAAGTGCGGAGCCATCTTTGGCATCTGTTACCTTACCAGAAACAGTTTTTTCCTGTGCATTTGCTAACGTCACAAAGCAAAAAGCTAAGGCTGCTATTAGCAATCGTTTTAAATTCATAATTGACGGTTTACGAGTGAATGTGTATCGTTCTAAGCTAAAATTATGCAAGTGGGGTTTCGTGGCTAAAGCACCAATATTTAGTAGCTTGTAATTACATTCAAGATATACATTTATTTATAAATGTATTTTCGATAAATGCAATTAATGTGGTTTAATTGATAATCATATAGCTTTAGAAACCGTTTGCAGCAATGTGTAATATTTACACATTTCACTGCAAATATGTGTCATCTTAACACAGCAAAAAAATATTTTTTGGTTTTTTTTTAACGATTTCCTTTTTGCAAAAAAATGTGAAAGAAAAAGAGGCTTAAGAGCGCTTGATCTTGCGACCGTTTAGCACCAATGCAACACCAATTAAAACAAAAATGGCGGTGGGGCTTAACAATGTAAATGAGAATGGCATACATAAAGCTACAATCAAAAGTTGCTTAAACGCATTTTTATTGAGAAAAGATTTGTGTTTAACCAAATCCTAACAATATTTGCAAGCATGGCCAATAAGCTCATTATTATTACCGCCCCATCAGGCGCAGGAAAAACCTCCATTACAAAGTATTTGTTACATAAATATCCTTCGCTTGCATTCTCCATTTCTGCGGCTACGAGGCAACCTCGTGGGCAAGAAAAAGATGGTGTAGACTACTATTTTTTAAGTGCTGAAGATTTTCAGCAAAAAATACAAGACAATGCCTTTATTGAATGGGAAATGGTATACGAGGGCAAATATTACGGCACACTAAGAACCGAGTTAGACAGAATTTGGGCCGAAGGCAAAACCCCAATGCTTGATATAGATGTAAAAGGCGCTATTCATGTACAACAGCAATTTCCGCATACAACTTTAAGTCTATTTATAGAACCACCAAGTATAAATGAGTTAAAAATCCGCTTGGCGAGTAGAGGCACAGAAACAGAAGAAAGCTTACACGCAAGGGTGAATAAAGCATCCTACGAAATTTCTTTCAAACACCATTTCAACAAAATCATTTTAAACGATGATTTAGAAAAAGCATGTAGAGAAACTGAAACCATTATCAGTGAGTTTCTTGGTTGGAATAACTAGACAGTGCTTGTTATTAGTTGCGAGTTGATGGTTATTTGCTTTTTGTTTCTTGTAACTTGAATGCTGGAACCTGTAACTTTAAACTTATAAACACGTATTGCTATGCTATTTAAAGATAAAACCGTTTTTATCACTGGTGCTAGTAGAGGTATTGGTAAAGCCATAGCGTTGCGCTTGGCAAAAGAAGGTGCCAATATTGTGGTTGCAGCTAAAAGTACCGAAGAAAATCATAAACTTGGCGGCACCATTTATTCTGCCGCTGCCGAAATAGAAGCTACTGGTAGCAAGGCTTTAGCTGTAAAATTAGATATTAGAAACGAAGTACAAATTGCCTCAGCAGTACAGCAAACAATAGATATTTTTGGTGGTATAGATATCCTTATTAATAATGCATCTGCCATACAACTAAGTGGCACGGAACAAACAGAAAGTAAACGTTTCGATCTTATGCACAGCATTAATGTGCGAGGTACTTTTTTGATGACACAGGCTTGCATTCCTTATCTTAAAAAAAGTAGTCATGCGCATATTTTAACCTTGTCGCCGCCGATCAATCTTACACCAAAATGGATTGGGCCACATATTGCCTACACACTTACCAAGTATAATATGAGCATGATGGCTATTGGCTGGGCCGAAGAATTTAAAAATATCCCTATTGCAAGCAATGCCTTGTGGCCACGAACCACTATAGACACGGCAGCAGTGCGAAATTTATTGGGTGGCCAAGATTTAGCAAATATGAGTCGTACTGTAGATATTTTGGCCGATGCGGCTTATTATATTTTGCGTCAGCCAGCTGGACAATGTACTGGCAATACTTTTATTGATGAAGCTGTTTTTGCCGCCGAAGGCATCACAGATTTAAGTCAATATTCGGTAGTACCTGGTGCCAAGTTGTATCAAGATTTGTTTGTATAATATGAAAATAATCTTATGACGAAATTTGCAATTTAAATTTCATTGCATTGTATTATCTACAACATCGTTTAGCTTTCATTAAATGTTCCCAATTGTCTATTTGGCTTAAAAAGAACAACAATATGGGAACGTTTGCGTAATTATAACATTTCAATATTTCACTCGGCGCAATTTTTAATGTCTATTGCAATTCTAAAATGATTGCCCATGATACGTATATCCTTCACGCTCGTTTCTCATTGTAAATATATTTTAGCTGTTACAGCCATTGTATTTGCTACAAACATAGCTATCGCTCAAAGCAAAACCATTGCCCAATACACGGCAGATGCACCATTTAAAATGCCTGTAGTTGCATTACCAAGTTTTGCCAATAAAACATTTAACATTACAGATTTTGGCGCTGTTGCCGATGGTAAAACGCTTAACACAGAAGCTATTGCAAAAGCCATCAATACTTGTAATAAAGCAGGTGGTGGGATGGTAATTATTCCTGCTGGTACATGGCTTACAGGGCCTATTGAACTAAAAAGCAATGTGAACCTTCATGTAGAGAAAGATGCCATTGTTCAGTTTACAGCGGATCATAATTTATACCCAATGATTAAAGCTGGTTTGGGTAGTACCAAGTTAGTACCAGCCTCACCTATTTATGGTTATGGGCTCAATAATATTGCTATCACGGGTAGTGGCATATTTGATGGCGCAGGTGATAGCTGGCGCCCTGTAAAAAAATCTAAGGTAAGCCCTGCAGTTTGGAACCATATGATTACTGGCGGGGGCGCATTAAGTAGCGACGGTAAAGTATACTGGCCTGATAGAAATATGATGACTAACGATATTCGTCCTTACATGTTGTACCTAGTAGGTTGCAACAATATTTTGGTTGAAAATGTAACCCTACGCAATTCGCCAAAGTTTGTTTTTTACCCAACCAAATGTACCAATCTGAGCATTATTGGTGCCAATATTTATAATGATTGGTGGGCCCAAAATGGTGATGGTATCGATATCAGTGCTTGTAAAAACGTGGTGATTTACAAAACCATAGTAAGCTGTGGTGATGATGGTATTTGTATGAAAAGTAGCGGTACGCCAGATGCAAAAGATAGTGCCAACTTAAGCAATATATTAATTGCAGAATGTACGGTTTATAGGGCCCATGGTGGCTTTGTAATAGGCAGTAATACCGATGGTGGTATGAAAAATATTTATGTTACTAAATGCAATTTTATTGGATCAGATATAGGTGTGCGAATTAAAAGTAATTCTGGTAGAGGCGGTTGGGTACGAGATGTATTTGTAACAAATATTTACATGAAAAGCATTATCAATGAAGCGGTATTATTTGATACCTATTATGATGATGTACCCGCAGGTAAAAAGCCTGGAGAAACCACTAACACGAATGATAAAGTGCCCGACTTTAGAAATATTTATCTCAGCAATATTACTTGCGAAGGCGCGGCTACTGCTATCAGCATTACTGGATTACCTAACATGCCCGTAAAAGATATCTTCTTTGAAAACATGACAATAACTGCAAAAAAAGGCTTTACGAGCAAGAATGCAGAAAACATTTACCTAAAACACGTAACCATTAATGCAAGCAAACCTATTTATGATACCAATGGCTGTAAAAATATTAGTGTTGTAGATTGAGTAGGCTACTGTTTATAAGCTGTGCACTTATTTATAGATATCCCCAAGCCGAGAAGCTTGGGGATATTATCTAATATCAAACATATGTATCGTAGAAAGCTTACTTTACAGTAAGTAAAAAGATAGCGACAACAGCTACGAAGCCCGCAAAACCAAACCATATCCATTTTATAAGCTCTCTATCATCATCTTTCAAAAACAAATAACCTAATATTAATGCAATAGGCCCTAATAGAAAGCCTTTTGTTAACCAACTAATTTTTGAAAGTACGGTTGGTTCATCGTGTTTACTGTAGGCTGTTAATAAGCTTTTTGCTCGCTTTTGGTTCATTTTAAAGGCTAGTCGTTCAAGTGTATTTAGTTTTTTACCTCTCAATTCGCCATATTTTTCTACACTCATACTAGCAAACGCTTTCATCTGTGCTAAATACATTTGTTTAGTGAGAGATGCTTGCTTTGTAACGGTTTCATTAGGTGTAACATTGTTACTAACATTAGCTGGTAAAACTGCGGCGAATGTTTTGCTATTAATTACTAAAAAAATAAAAAGTACAAGCAGTTGTTTAACTTGTTTCATGGTTTTGGTTTTGGTTTTATTTATATGAATAAAGAATAAATATTACTTTTTATGCATTAATAAAATTATAAAAGCCAACTATATTTTAATAATTTTTTTCAGGCAATTATTTATAGAGCTAATATAATACATATTTTATTACAAGTATGATATTTCTTTATTATTGACAAAAATATTTTGTAACACGCAATTCTTATAATAAGCAGCAGTACAAGTTTATTTTACCTCTTAAAATAACTAATCGTTTTTTTAATCACTGTGCCACTACAAAAAGCATTTTGCAACTATTTATCTGTTAGTTTTGAAGTATCGACTATGAAGAAGATTATTCCTTTTGTTTTATTTTCATTGATTGGCTTTGCTGCCAAGGCTACGCATATCGCAGGTGGCGAATTGTACTATCAATACTTAGGACCAGCGGCGGCGGCTAATACAGACAGTTTTAGAATTAGCATGCGCTTATTTAGAGAATGTTCATCACAAGGTGCACCACTAAATGGCGAAGTTGTTAATATTGGCATTTATAATACATCCGATTTATCAAGAGTATCTTCATTGATACTTGCCCAACAATTTGCTTCTAATCCACCTGTTATTCAAAATACACCTGGCATAAATCCATGCTTAAGCGGTAATCCCACAGCCTGTTATCAACTTGGCACATATAGCGCCACGATAGCTTTACCACGAACGCCTTCTGGCTATACTTTATCCTGGATTAGGTGGAGTCGTACAGTGTTACAAAACGTGGTCGGCTCGTCTGTGGGGGCAACTTTTACAACACAAATTCCAGGTACAAACCAATTGCAAAACGGTACAAATAATAGTCCCCAGTTTGTTATTAAAGACACTACTATTGTATGTAGACAAACGAATTTTAGATTAGACTTTAGCGCAGTAGATATAGACGGCGATTCATTATCCTACAAATTTGCGCCAGCTTACGACGCAGGCGCTGGAGATGTTACCAATTCGCCCAACCCTATTCCACCTAGCTTTCTCTCTTTGCCAACCGTTAATTATTCTGCACCCTATACTGGTTTTGCACCATTGGGAAGTTCTGTAACCATCAATCAAGCAACGGGTGTTATTACGGGTGTTGCGCCAGCTACTGGCAAATATGCGGTGTGTGTTATTGTTGAAGAGTGGCGTAATGGCATACTACTAAACAAACATAGAAAAGATTTTATTTTAAACATTGCAGATTGCTCAATTTCTGGTGCGCAACTACAACCTAGCTATCTTAATTGCAACGACTTAACGTTCACTTTTACCAACCTTTCATCAGCGTCTAATATAGTAAGTTATCTGTGGACGTTTGGTGAGCCTTTAAGAGGCAGTTTGGATAGTTCTACCTCGCCTATTGCGACACACATTTATAAAGATACTGGTGTATTTGTGGCCAAACTTAAAGTAACAGCATCGGGCGGTTGCGTAGATTCTACCACAACTACCGTGAGCGCTTTTCCTGGTTTTGTTGCCAACTTTAAAGTAACTGGGAGTTGTTTAATTAACCCTTATCAATTTACAGACTTAACGGTAAGTAAATATGGTTTGGTAAATAGTTGGACTTGGAATTTTGGAGAAACCACCGTTACTACCGATACTTCTACATTACGCAATCCTACTTATCAATATCCTGTCATTGGCACTAAAAACGTCACACTATTGGTAAAAGATAGCAAAGGCTGCTCTTCTACATTAACACAAAACATTACCATACCAGATAAGCCCAGTATTGACCTACCATTTAAAGATACCCTTATTTGTAGCATTGATACATTGCAATTATTTGCCACAAGCTCTGGAGGTACATTTTCGTGGACACCTGTAGCAACTATCAGAAATCCTAACACCGCCAATCCATTTGTGGCACCAAAAGACACAACAGTTTATTATGTAACAGTAAATAATAATGGCTGTATTAATACAGATTCTGTAAAAGTTAATGTGCTTGATTTTATTAAAGTAAATGCAGGTCCAGATACTGCCATTTGCCAAAAAGATATTATACAATTACACCCTATTAGCGATGCTTTAAGTTATGCGTGGTTGGCTTCTACTGGTGTGGCTGTACCTGCGGTTAAGAATCCTAGTATTCAGCCCTTGGTAACCACAACCTATTATGTTACTGCTAATTTGGGTAAATGTCAAGATAAAGATACTGTAACAGTTACTGTAAATCCTTATCCGATGGTATCAGCTAGCGGAAATGCAAGCATTTGTTTTGGCAATAGGGTTCAGCTAAATGCCACCATTGTGGGCGATACATTTACATGGTCGCCTACAAGGAGCATGATTAATAGCAATACACTAAGCCCTACTGTTGGCCCTATCAAAACTACTAATTATATCATAAGTGTTACGAATACTACGGGCTGCTTAAAAACCGTCACTGATACTTTAACCGTAACTGTAATACCACCTGTAAATGTATTTGCTGGCAGGGATACCAGTGTGGTTATCAATCAGCCATTACAATTAACTGCTACTACAAATAGTGATACTTTAACCACAAGTTTTTTGTGGACGCCATCCACTTGGCTAAATAGCAGTACCATTTACAATCCAATTGCTACGATATCAAGCCCAATAGATTCTATTAAATACAAAGTAAGAGCCACTACCACAGGGGGTTGTTATGGGGAAGATGATATATTAGTGCATGTGTATAGAAATGCACCAGACATTTTGGTACCAAGTGGTTTTACTCCAAATGGTGATGGCAAAAATGATATAATCAAAGCCATACCCATCGGTATAAAAACCTTTCAGTACTTTAATGTGTATAACAGACTAGGGCAATTATTATATTCTAGCCCAGAAATAGGTAAAGGTTGGGATGGTAATTTTGCCGGTAATGCGCAACCGCCTGGTACTTATGTGTATAGCACTCAGGGAATCGATTATTTGGGCAATATTATTTTTAAAAAAGGAACAGTAGTCTTAATACGATAATTTTTATTGCAAAAGTTATTTATAAGATGATGTCAGGATGTTTTGCTAAAAGGTTAGAAAACGATGTGGCTGTACGCCCATTTGGTGAAATAAAATAATTATGAATAAAACAATATTAATTACAGGCGCTACTTCTGGCTTTGGTAAAGCTATTGCAGAAAAATTTGCAGCAGCGAGTTATAACTGCATCATCACGGGTAGAAGACAAGATAGGTTGTATGCAGTTGCAGACGATTTGCGCAAACAATATGGTGTAGATGTATTACCATTAGTATTTGATGTACAAGATAGAGCAGCCGTTTTTGCAGCCATCAATAGTATTTCTGATGCTTGGCAAAACATAGATATTTTGGTAAATAATGCTGGCCTGGCGCTAGGTAGAGATAGTTTTGAGAATGCAAGCTTAGATGATTGGGATACCATGATTGATAGCAATGTAAAAGGTTTGCTATATGTAAGTAAAGCGGTTCTGCCGTATATGACTGACCGCAAACATGGACATATTTTTAATATGGGTTCGGTGGCAGCCAAACAAGTCTATAAAGATGGAAATGCCTACTGTGCTACTAAGCAAGCTGTGGATGCCATTAGCCAAAGTATGCGAATAGATTTGCTCCAACATGGTATAAAAGTTACTGCTATTCATCCCGGTGCTGCCGATACAGAATTTTCGATGGTTCGCTTTAAAGGTGATGAGACCAAAGCTGCGCAAATTTACCAAGGCTACGAACCACTACATGCACACGACATTGCAGATATTGTGTTTTACTGCGCTACATTGCCAACACATGTTTGTATTAACGACTTAGTAGTTACTTGTACTGCACAAGCCAATGGTATTTATTTTCACAAGTAAATATTCTTAATTTGAAATTTATAGTTTGAGAGTAAATCCACATCAGACATTATTCTATCATTCAAATCATTACAGTCAGTGATTTCGCTACTAAAATCATACATCAACAGTTTTAGCCACTTAATTTACCCGCATAATTGCGAAGGCTGTGGTACCGATGTATTAAATGATGATAGTTATTTATGTGCAAAATGTTTACATGATCTGCCTATAACAGGCTTTGTAGCCACAGCCAACAACCCAGTAGAACAAAGCTTTTATGGCAAACTACAAGTGGAAGCTGCAGCTAGTGGTTTTTATTTCCATAAAGATGGTTTAGTACAACATTTAGTAACGCAGCTAAAATATAAGAACCATCAAGAAATGGGTGTTTTTTTGGGTAAACTGATTGGTCATCAATTAAGCGCTACAGATAGATTTGATTCAGTAGATGTATTGGTACCATTACCACTTAACCACCGTAAAGAAGACAAAAGAGGTTATAATCAAGCGACACTTATTTGCGAAGGTATTAGCCAAACTTGGCCAAAATTAATTTGTACCGATGTAGTTAAGCGTACCATTTTCACAGAATCGCAAACAAGCAAAACACGAATTGACCGTTGGCAAAATATGGAAGGTGTGTTTGAACTATCCAATGCCAATAGTATTGCGGGCAAGCACGTATTGCTTGTAGATGATGTTACTACCACTGGCGCAACGCTTGAAGCCTGTGGCTGCGAAATATTAAAAGCACCAAACACTACACTGAGTATTGTAACGGTTGCCTTTGCTATTTAATTACACACTATTTTTACAAAATGAGATGTTATACCCTTGCAATTGCTTCGCTACTTATCCTCATTGTATCTTCATGTAAAAAGGAAAGCATCATTACTAGTGCCGATGCATTGTTACACTTATCGGAAGATACCTTACATTTCGACACCGTATTTACCAGTACTGGCTCTACCACACAATTTTTTCGTATTTATAATCCTAATAATCAGAAGCTAATTTTAAGTAGTGTGCAACTAATGGGTGGTAGTAATTCTTTTTTTAAAATGAATATTGACGGCTATTCAGGCACAAACTTGCCTAATATAGAAATTGCAGCTAATGACAGTATTTATGGCTTTGTTACGGTAAGTATCAATCCTAATTCGGCTAATTTACCTTTTGTTGTGCGCGATAGTATACAAATTAATTACAATGGGAATAGTCGTTTTTTGCAGTTAGAAGCCTATGGTCAAAATGCGCGTTTTTTAAGAAATGCTACAGTAACCAAAGACACCACTTGGACCAATACTTTACCAATTGTACTGCTTGGCGTATTTACGGTAAATGATGGTAAAACACTTACCATTAATAAAGGTACAAAAGTGTATTTGCATGCAGATGCGCCAATGCTTGTAAATGGAACGCTGAAAGCCATTGGGGAAAAATACGATAGTACACGTATCAGTTTTCAGAGTGATAGAATAGATTCACCTTATAATAATTATCCTGGCGCATGGCCAGGTATTTATTTTACCCAAAACAGTAATAATAATATTATGCAATATTGCATTATTAAAAATGCTTATCAAGGTACAATTGCTCAATCGCCTGCTGCAAGCACCAAGCTTACTTTAAACGAATGTATTTTAGACAATATTTATGATATAGCAATAGGGGGCAATAACAGTAGTATTGCCGCTCGTAACTGTTTAATTAACAATTGTGGCTATAATTTGTACATCACCAGCGGTGGTAATTATAGTTTTAACCATTGCACTTTTGTAACTATTGGCAATACTTATATCGACCATAAAAATTCAGCAGTTACGCTTAGCAATACCAATAGCAGCAATCAAATAAATCCACTAGCGGTAACTATTCAAAATAGTATAATTTATGGCGAAGGTGGCTTGGTAGATGACGAAATTACTATGGCAAAAAATACCAGCTCAGCATTTAATGTGCTACTAACCAATATACTATACAAAACAAAAACTGATATTTCAGCCAATGCAACTATTACCAACAGTATTAAAAATGCGTTGCCCCTATTTGACAGTATAGACGTTGGTAACCGATACTTCAACTTTCGTTTAAAAGCCACCTCACCTTGTATTGATAAAGGTATAGCAACTGGTGTTATTACTGATTTAGACGGGAATCCAAGAATTGTGGGCAATTTGCCAGATTTAGGTTGCTACGAAAAGCAATAGTACTTTTTACCATATAGTCGCAAAGGGATCGTAGTCTGTTGTTTATCAGTATATTAATAAGTAAATGATAAATTCCATGAATTATTGGCAAGCCATTTATCATTTTGTAGAATAATTACAACTTTATTAGCTCAAATTTGTTCTATAAAAAAATTATTACCATGAAATATTTCTTAACACTAACAGCAATCGTTATGCTATCAGCATTTACTATGCCAGCCAATACTTCAATCCACAGCTTTAAAGTAAAAAGTATAGATGGTGGTGTGATTGATTTTTCAAAGTACAAAGGCAAAAAAATCTTAATTGTCAATGTAGCTTCACAATGTGGTTTTACGCGTCAGTACGAAGGTTTACAAAAATTGTATGAAGCGCATAAAGACAAACTAGTAATTGTAGGTTTTCCTGCCAATAATTTTGGCAGCCAAGAACCAGGTAGTGATGGTGAAATTTTACAATTCTGTAAAGCACGGTTTGGTGTTACCTTTCCTATGGCTAGTAAAATTAGCGTGAAAGGCGATGACACTGCCCCAATATACAAATGGTTAACTAGTAAGAACGAAAATGGTGTATTAGATGCCACTATCGGTTGGAACTTCAATAAATTCTTACTAGACGAAAACGGTAAAATGCTTGCTTATTTTCCTAGTAATATAGAGCCCGATAGTGAAGAAATTGTCAAAAGATTGAAATAATCGACCGATAATAGATCGATAAGATTTAAAGGACAGCCATGCGGCTGTCTTTTTTTATGGCGAAATTTTGGCAACATAAAAAATAGTCATGCAATTTAAGCACTATCATCACAATTTTATTTGAATCATTTAAATCACAATCCTAAATCCTTAAGCAACTATTATCTTCGTTGCAATGCAGTTTAAAGATGTTATTGGTCAGCATGAGGTAAAGCAACATTTGGTTGAAATGGTGCAGCAAAACCGTTTAAGCCATGCTTTATTGTTTTTGGGTAAAGAAGGTAGCGGCGCCTTGCCACTAGCTTTAGCTTTTGCGCAGTTTGTCGTTTGCCAGCCTACAGCCCCGCCGGTTGTTGAAGATTTATTTGGTGGATTTAGTGCATTAGAAGTCAAGCCAAGTTTTGTTTTGCCAGAAGAACTGCCTGCACAATCAGGTTTTCAGCGGGCAGAACAATTAATGCATCCTGACATTCATTTTGCTTACCCAGTAATACCACGCAAAAGTGGCGATAAACCAAAAAGCACAGATTATATAGCCGAATGGCGAGAATTTATTCAGCAATCGCCCTATAGCAACGTGTACGATTGGCTACAATTTATAGGCGCAGATAATAAACAAGGAAATATTACGGCTGAGGAATGTAACGACATTATGCGTCAGCTAAGCCTAAAAAGCTTTGAGAGCGAGTACAAGGTGCTAGTGCTTTGGATGCCTGAATACTTGGGCAAAGAAGGCAACAAACTTCTAAAGCTGATAGAAGAACCGCCACCAAATACATTGTTTATTTTAGTGGCAGAAAATGAAGAGCAAATTATACAAACCATCCTTAGCCGCTGCCAGCTTGTAAAAGTGCCTAGGCTAGAAGATAAAGAGGTAGAAGCTGCTCTAATAGAACGTGCTAATACCTCTGCAACAATAGCTGCACAAACGGCTGCCATTTGCGAAGGTAACTATCTTGAAGCCTTACAGCTATTGCAACATAACGAGGAAGATTGGTTGAGCCTTTTGAAAGAATGGTTAAATAGTACGTTAGTTGGCGGCCCCGTAGCACAAATAAAATTTACCGAAGATATCAGCAAACTAGGACGTGAAAAACAGAAACAATTCTTGCGTTTTTTTAGCCATTTAATAGAGCAAAGTGTACGTATAAAAGTGTTGGGTGCAGATAGTTTTGCTATTGCAGAAGCCCAAAAAGAATTTGCTTTGCGGTTAAATAAAATTGCTTCCGTTAGTCAGCAGCAAGCCATTGTAGAAGAGCTAGATAAAGCAGCTTACTATATAGAGCGCAATGCTAACGGCAAGATGCTATTTCAAGCATTAACCATTAAGCTGTTCCATATTTTAAAGAATGGTGTGGTGGTAGAAGTGTAAAACCTTTCATTTTAACTAAACAAATCACCAGACAAATATTTCATGCCTGAATCGCAAGCCACTGTAACCAATGTATGCCCTTTGCCTAGTTGCTTGCCTAATTCAATAGCTGCAAAAACATTTAACCCTGTAGAAGTTCCTGCAAAAATGCCTTCTTGTGATGCTAATAATCTGGCAGTTGCTCTTGCATCAGTTTCTTCAAAAGCAATTGCTTCATCGTAAGTGCCAGGTTGTAATATCGGTGGTATTATGCCAGCAGCAGTACCTTCTATCCTATGGCTGCCTTTTATACCTGTCGTTATAAATGCAGATGAGGTTGGTTCTAATGCTATTAATTTTATATTCTCATTTGCTATTCTCAATGCCTTACCAGCACCAGCCAACATGCCGCCAGTACCAACAGCCGCACAAAAGACATCAATAGGTTTATTTAATTGCTCGATAATTTCTTGCCCTAATTTATAATGCCCAGCTAGCGCATCTTCATTTACAAATTGTTTGGTCCAATAATAATTACCACGGGCTTCAATTTCTTTTACTCTTGCTTCCATTCTTACAAATAAATCAGGCGTAATTCTACCTTCAACGCTTGGTACTATGTCTAATTCGGCACCAAATAATTGTATGGTTTGTAATTTTTCTTTTGCAAACGCATCAGAAGAAACCGCTCTAAAAGGATAACCTTTTACTGCACAAACAAAGGCTAAAGATGTACCTGTACTACCGCCAGTATATTCAACTACAGACATGCCTTTTTGTAAAGCACCACGCTTCTCAGCTTCTTCTATTATAGCCAATGCCATTCTATCTTTATAAGAACCCGTAGGATTGTAATACTCAAGTTTCACATAAATATCTGCACAGTTTTCAGGCACTATTTTATTCAATTGTACCAAAGGTGTATTGCCAATGACTTGTAACATATTGTTGCTGGTACTAGATTGCATGAGTTGGCTATTTAATAAAAAATGAGTAATGAAATATATTGATGCTTTTACAAACACTAATATACTTCATTACTCATAAAACATTCGGCAAATTAAATCCTACTGATACAACCCATTAAACAAAAACTTAAACGTTCCATAAGGCTGAGCCCTAAACGTAATTTCTGGGCCAAAAGCATACAAATTTCCTTTGCCTACTTTGGCTGTAAATGCGGCGACACCCCCATTTAAATAGGACTGACCCCAAGCCCAACCACTGCGCAAACTTTGTGCACTTGCGAACCATGCCAATGGCTTAATAGTACCTTTCGATTGGCCTTCTGGCAGAATATTAAACACTGGGCTAGCATCAAAATAAACATCTGCTTGCGATGGCATACCATAAGCACCCAACTGAGTGGTATCAACACTTACTTTTAAAATGCTACCAGGAATATAAAATTTTTCACTGGGCAAGTTTTTTTCTACGCCATTTACAGTTTCAACTAAGGCATTTTTTACTGGTAAATTTAAATGGTAGGCTAAATTAGTACTGCTCCCAATGGTGATGATATTACCCCCATCTTCTAAAAATTGTTTAAGCTGAGGAATGGATTTTGCAGCAGTAATTTTACCTAAACGGTTACGATACGCTTCGGGTATTGAATCTGCTTTTGGTTCTTCAAAACCACCAAAACCTCTACCAATAGTTCCAGTTAACGAGGGAATAGCACCCCCTACAAACACAATTACATCATATTTATTTTTTAGCTTACCTGTGTCGATATCTTTCGTATAAATCACCTCTGTTGCAAAGTGGTATTGCTCCATGATTAAACGCAACCATCCAGATGGCATGGAACCACCATAAGCATCCCAAATGGCAATGCGTGCAGGGGTAATTTTAGTAAGATTTGTAGGGCGTGTTGCCAATGTAACCGCATCTACACCGAGGCTTACAATGGCTTGTTCTACCACTGCTTTGTTTTTAGCCGTTGCAAGAATAAAGAATGACCCTTTATTGAAATTATTATACACAGAATCGTCGGTTCTAAATACGTCGATGCCAGCTTTTAATAAATCATTTGCTACCGCAAAAGCATTATTGGTACGAGCATTTAACAAATAGCCAGCCTTTTTTGCCGAAGGTGTAATACTACCTTTTGCCGTTTGTAATTCGCCATAAGCAATCTTTTCAAATGGCCCATCGAATGCCTCTATTTGTCTGTCAAACTGCACACCCATTTGGTATGCAAGCGTCCAACCTGCCGCATCATATGGGGCAATTGGTGGCCCGCCAGGGTATTGAAAATCATTCGGATGATCTTGCGGTTCAAACATATCTAGTATATGCGGCCTAAACGCTTGATTGGTTTTTACTATAAATGAACCTTTAGGATAATTTTTACCAGCAACAATAAAATCTACAGTAGCTTTTTGTACTTGCATACCACTTGTAATTAAAGTATTGATAAAGCGTGTAGCCGTTGCAAAATCTGGCTGATTAGCTGGAATAATATAACCGCGTGCATCACGATATGCTGGCTTTTTTAATACAGAATCGTACAGCCTTACTGGTATAGCATTCCTACCTCTGCCTTCACCACCAGCTTCTTCACTTTTTGGCATACTTGATTGTGAGGCTTGTGCTAGTTTGGTAATTTCAGCAGAGAACTTTGGCGATAACCCCCAATTATCTTTCTCGCCTTTTTGTATAGAAGCTTTGCCCATTTTATAAATGTTGTATAGCAACTCATCTCTGTGTCTTACTGCATAATCTAGTACGCCGTAGTTCAACGATACCGAATAATCTATTGATTGCCTAAAATACCATTTTTGAGGCAACACGGGATAAGGATTGGCACTACTAGGTATTAATCTTTCAGGCACAACTGGTATTTCCATAGGCGTAGGGCTACCAATAATTTCAGTTAACAAACCTACCATATTATGAAAATAAGTTGAGGTACGCAAGCCGCCATTGTACCAAGTAGAATACACCGAACCACCTAGTTTGGTATAACCTGGTTTGCCTTCTGCATTTAAACGGTTAATCATAGACGCACCAACCGCATCTAATTCTGTCATTACCAACGGGTCAAATACATAATTGAATGGATCTCTAAACGGCGGACCAGCTACCACTGAGCCAGCAGGACCCGTTTGGTGGTGATTGTACATAATTTGCGGCAGCCATTCCACAAATAGTTGTCTCCCCATGTTTTGGCTTTCTTTTAGGTTAAACATGTAAAAGTCACGGTTATTATCGTGGCCAGCATATTTCTCGTATAAGCGAGGTAAAAATTGAGTGGAACGCTTTTCTGGTTTTGCTTCACGCATGTACCAATTACTCACTAGTTCTTGCCCATCAGGATTTGCATGTGTCATTAACACAATTACATTATTCAATAAGTTTACGGTTTCAGCATCGGTACGGCTGCTCAATTGCCAAGCAGTTTCTATTAGTTGATGAGCGCCAACTACTTCTGTTGCGTGCAAACCACCATCTATCCACACCACTGCTTTACCTTCACTGGCAAGTGCGTGGGCTTGCTCGTCGGTAAGCCCTTCGGCGTGAGCTAATTGCTGCGAAATAGTTTTGTATTTATCTAAATTTTTGAGGTTTTCTGGCGAAGAAATAATGAGCATATACTGCGTTCTACCTTCTTCGGTTTTGCCAATATCTACCAGTTTTACACGAGGGCTTGTTTCGGCTAGTTTTTTAAAATAAGCAGCTGTTTGGGTGTAGGTAGCTAATTGATAATCATCGCCAATTGCAAAACCAAAATGTTGTTTGGGTGATGGGATGGTTTGGGCAAATATGCTGCTAGAAGTTAGTAACAACAGCAAAGCCCAACCGAAAAAGTGTTTAAATCTCATAGCAAATTGTTTGTGCTACAAGTTTAATTCATTTGTAGAAGTAACGGTAAGAACTTATGTGGGCGGTAAAGTTTCATGCACCTAAATAAACGATACCATTTTATTTATCATATATCAGTACGTTACATTTACTTTTTTAAAAGATTAAGATATTGAAAGAATGTAACAGCATCTGTTTCCTTTCTTAAATTAAGCTTATTGTCTTTTATCCACTGCTCAGCTTCTTTATCAGGGTTTACCATTGCAGTGATATTTGCGCTATTCAATGCTCTTAGTGGCGAAACAATGTTATCTACCGCAATGGCATAATTACTAGTGGTATAAAAACTTGATGCCGTTTTTTTTGCCTCAAGTTCATTTAATGGGACTGTTCTGATCAATGCTCTTTGAAGCTCGAGTAATTTATATTTTCCATCGGCCAAAACTCTATAAAATGCATACCCATTTTTAATTTTAGTATCAGGAAATGCTTCAAATTTTGCAAACACTTTGGAAGTATCTTTTTCGCTAAAGAAAATAACTTTCTGAACGATTCCAGCTATAGCCTCTAATTCTGTCCCTTTATTATCGATATATAGCACATCACTTGTATAAATATTAAGTTTCACATTTTGCAGCTTCACAGAATTACCCCCTTTTAAAACCAAAACAGCAGGATACCATTTTTCGTTCCAAAAGGGCGTACCTTCTACATCTGCATAAGTTAAAACTGTGGTATTTTTCTGCCCTACTTTTGATGGATCGTAATAACTGACAGAGCCATAATTGCCACCTGTACCACCTGGATCTGAAATTTGAACAGGTTGGGTTTGTGCTTGAGCAGAGAACCAACACAGAAAAACAGCTATCAATAAATAAATAAGGCGCATAGAAAATAATTTTAAAAAATAGTTGACGTAAAATAGTGATAATTTCTATGCGCTTTACATTTTTATTCTGATGGGTAAACAATTCGATAGTAAGAGAATTACTATTTATCAATTAAAGCTCTAAAAGATAATTTTGAGTTTCAAAATAAATTATTTTATAATATTTTAAAAGGAAAAAATGTCTTTTACTTATTCGGTATTTCTTACAAAAGAATCAAACCAATTATATTTCCACATACAGAATTTATATTTAACTAATAATCTATAAGTAAGCTTTTCAAATTATCCACCCAAAAAAATAATTAATTACCTATTTTTGGAGTTAGAGGTTAATGTGTTGGTGTTGTATTGGCTTTGTGATAGTTTGATGGAGAGATAGTTGTATAAGTATCCCGAATGGTTGATGATATAGATGGTTTGATGGGTTTTAACAAAAGGATTTCGCAATTGGTAAACTGAACCAATGATCGAGCACATTCGGCATAATGCTTCTCTTATTGGTCTATTCTACTGCTTCTTAAGCACAATATCTACAAAGGTTTTACGTATCTGTATTATTTAGCCTCAACAAAGAACAAAGCGTACAAGTGAGTGACACAACAAAAGCTCAATAGTAGCACTAAAGTTGGTTACAAAAGCACTACGCTACAATCAAATTTTAGTTTAACACAGAAAAATGTAATATACAATGGCTTGTGGATCTTGTGGTACAAAACCTGGCGGCTGTAAAAGCAATGGCGGTTGTAGTACCGGTAGTTGTAACCGTATGAATGTGCATGACTGGCTAAATAACTTACCAATTGCTGATGTAGAAAGCAGTTGCAAGGTACTTGAAGTAAGTTTTAAACAAGGCAGTAGAAAAGAATTTTATAGAAATACATCGTCTCATTATTTTGAAAAAGGTGATTTTGTGACGGTAGAAGGCGTAGGCGGTTTTGATGTGGGAGAGGTAAGTTTAAGTGGCGAACTCGTGCGCTTACAACTTAAAAAACGGGGTGTGGATGAGTTTAGCCAAGAGATGAAAAAAGTATTGCGTCCTAGCACTGATAGAGATATTGAAAGTTTTCATATAAGTAAAGGCCGAGAAGCTACGATACAAGCGAGAAGCCGAGAAATTGCGATAGAGTTGAAGCTACAAATGAAGCTAAGCGAAGTCGAGATTCAGGCAGATGGCAAAAAAGCGACTTTTTTTTACACAGCAGATGACAGGGTTGACTTTAGAGAAATGATTAAAATGTTTGCCGCTGAGTTTAAGTTAAAGGTAGAAATGCGTCAAATAGGTATTAGACAAGAAGCAGCAAAAGTTGGTGGTATAGGTAGTTGCGGTAGAGAATTGTGCTGTAGCACTTGGTTGACAGAATTTAAAAGTGTGAACACAACGGCGGCTCGCTACCAAAACTTGTCTATTAACCAAACGAAATTAAGTGGCCAATGTGGGCGCTTAAAATGTTGCTTAAACTACGAATTAGACACTTATTTAGATGCGTTGCAGCAATTTCCTGACAATGCAGATACCATAGAAACCGCTAAAGGAAATGCCTTTTTGATAAAAAAAGATATTTTTAAAAACTTGATGTGGTATATGATACAAGGTGGTAGCAAGCATTATCCACTAACCATACAGCGGGTAAAAGAAATAAAACGCCTGAATGCGCAAGGCATAAGACCTGAAGATTTAGAACCTGTAGATGTAACTACTGGCAAGCCAAAAACAGTAGAACCAACATTTGTAGATGTAGTTGGGCAAATAAGCTTGCAAAGCCTAGATAAAAACGATAGACGCAGAAGAGACGAGGATAGAAACGCTAGAAACCAAGAAAGACGTGGCAATATTGAGCAACGGGGTGCGAATGAGAAGAGAAATGAGCGCCCTCAACAAGGCGCTCCAAGAGAAGCTAGACCTCATCAAATTTCTCAACAACAACGAGGGCCACAACAGCCAAGAGAAGGTGGTAACAATAACCAAAGACCGCCACAAGCTCCTAGAGAAAACAGACCTAATCAGCCACATCAGCGACCACAGCAGCAGCAGCGTGGACCTCAACAGCCGAGAGAAGGTGGTAACAATCATCAAAGGCCACAAGGACCAAGACACCATCAGCGGCCAAACCAAAACCGTGACCGTGGGCCGCAACCCCCTAGAGAAGGTGGTAATAAAACAGAAGAAAAGAAAGATTAATATTTACAAATAAGGGGTTTGTTAGAAACAAATCCCTTATTTATTTTGATGTCTTTTATAATATTTATTGCAGCTTTTTGTAACTAGTAACAATACCTTTAATTAAAGAAGAACTAAAACCTTGGTGTTCCATTTCGTTTAAGCCAGCAATGGTACAGCCTTTAGGTGTAGTTACTTTATCAATCTCTTGCTCTGGATGTGTATTTTTTTGAAGCAATAATTCCGCTGCACCTTTTACAGTTTGCGCAGCAATTAAAGAAGCTATTGAAGCGCTAAAACCAATTTCTATACCACCTTGAATATTGGCACGTATATAACGCATGGCATAAGCAGTACCACAAGCACCCAATACGGTAGCCGCATCCATCAGTTTTTCTTCTATAAATACAGATTGGCCAAGTTGGTTAAATAAATCTTTTACAAACTGACGCTGTTCATTGGTAGTATTGCAATCACTAATACAAGTCATACTTTCTTGAATGGCAATAGCCGTATTTGGCATGGCTCTAAAGATGGCGAAATCATTACCCAAAAGATCTTGCATATCTTTTACCCAAACACCACTTACGACACTTATTAATACATGGCGCTTGCTATCTAACGTTGGTTTTAACTGTTCTAAAACTTCTTTGATCTGAAACGGTTTAATGGCCAAAACAATATAGTCTGCAAAGCCAACAGCTTCTAAATTATCGTTGCTAATAAGTGCTCCCTTTTCTTCTAAAGCCACCAAAGTACTTATGTTACGCTTCGTAATAATAATATGCTGTGGCACAATGAAGCCACTATTAATAAGCCCTTCAGCTATAGAAGCACCTAAATTTCCACCTCCGATTATGGCAATTTTTGTATTCATGATTTATAGTTGAACCGATTTAGATTTTAAAAATTCTACAGCACCCTCAAAGTCTATTTGTGAGGTCGCAACGTTTATAACAAAGTCATATGCCTCAGCTTGTGAAAGTGTAAATATTAGCTGATGCAAACGTAATATAGCATCACATGCAATTAACGCTGTACGCTTGTTACCATCAACAAAGGGATGATTCTTCAAAATACTTTCTAAAATTGCTGCTGCTTTTTCGTAAGGTGTAGGATATAATTCTTCGCCTATAAAAGTAGAAAATGGTCTTTCTATTGCACTTTGTAAATAGCCTTCATCTCTTATACCTTGAGAACCCCCAAACTTTTGAATAGATAATTCATGAAACCGTAAAACATCTTGTAGCGTTATCACTGTGCCAAACGCTTTAATGTATTTTCAAAACGAGAAACGGTGAAGTCAAATAGTTCATCAGCCGTTAATCGAGGTTCATTTGCAGCAGCATTAATTAAATCATTAATCCTTTTTAGTAACACTTCGTCTTGCGTATTATCAATTTTTTCTTTGATAATTTCTTTCATTTCTAATACATTCATAACACAACATTTACCCCAAATTTAATAAATTTTATTGGCAGAGAGGTAATTGCGTACATAATCGTCTACACCAGTTTCTAAAGTGTAGAATGGTTCTGTATAGCCTGCATTATGTAGCTTTTGCATATTGGCTTCGGTAAAATATTGGTACTTATCACGAATATCTAAAGGCATATCTACAAATTCAATATTAGGCTCTAAATCTAAACCTCTGAACGTTGCAGAAGCTAAGGCGTAAAAACTACAAGCCGTGCCTGTGCCTAAATTGTAAAGCCCTGATGTGAGTGCTTGGCTGTTGACCATTGACTTTTCCATCATCCACAACATTACTTTTACTAAATCCTTTACATACACAAAATCACGCAGTTGCTCACCATCTTTAAAATTAGGGTTGTGACTTCTAAACAATTTAACTAGGCCATTGGCTTTTATTTGGTTGAATGAATGCCAAATAACACTAGCCATTCTGCCTTTGTGGTATTCATTAGGTCCATAAATATTAAAAAACTTTAAGCCTGCCCAAAATGGAGGCGTTTCTGTTTGTTGAATGGCCCATTTATCAAACTCATTTTTACTAACGCCATATGGATTTAATGGCTGTAGCTGAAAAGGCAATTCGTGATTATCGTCGTAGCCAAACTCCCCACCACCATAGGTTGCAGCTGATGAAGCGTAAATGATTGGCACTTTATTTTCTGTACAATACTGCCAAATATTTTGCGAATATTCTACGTTTAATGCTTGATGGATCTCGTAGTTAAATTCAGTGGTATCGGTTCTAGCACCAAGGTGAATAACAGCATCTATTTTAGGATTATTTGTAGCTAGCCATTCAAATAGGCTTTGCCTTTCTATTACTTCTGCAAACTGTTTATTTTCCCAATTTCTGCGCTTTTCTTCTACGCCAAAATCATCAACAATGATAATATTACGATAGCCATTGTCGTTTAAAAACTGTATCATGCAAGAGCCAATAAAACCAGCCGCACCAGTAACAATGATACCCCCATCCCCTAAAGGGGCGTTTTTATGATTTTCTATTTGCTGAATATTTTCTTCTTCCATTAGTTAAGCAGTATTAAAATCCCCTTTAGGGGCTAGGGGTTACAAATATTTTTCAATAGCTGTATCGTATTTGTCTTTCCAATCGATAATGCTACCCCAACTATTACCATTTACAGCAATCGAACCATTAGTAACCGTACCTAATTCTACAACAGCAATATTACTTAGTTCCGCGGCTGCCTTTATAGCGGCAGCTTGCACTGCTGTAGCACTTATCACCACTCTACCTTGTGCCTCACCTAGCCAATAAGCGTCTGTTCTAATATCATTATTGGTTGTTGCTACTGTAAAGCCTAAGCTTTTATGGAAACCACTTTCAAGCAAGGTAACTATTAAGCCGCCTTCACTTACGTCATGAGCAGATTGGATAAGTTTTTGGGTAATAATTGTTTTAACAAATTGTTGCACATTAAACTCTTCATCAATATCAAAATATGGCGCTGGTGAATATTCTACACCCTTTAATTTATGTAAATACTCACTTGAACCGATGTCATTTTTTTGATTACCTACCAGTAAAATAACATCGCCTTCTTGTTTGAAGTACATGGTCATTTTGGTAGTAATATCTTCAAGTACACCCACCATACCAATAGTTGGTGTCGGGTACACAGGACCATCAGGATTTTGGTTATAGAAGCTAACATTACCGCCAGTTACAGGTGTATTAAATTTTCTACAAGCATCACCCATACCAGTTACAGCTTTTACAAATTGGTAGTATAATTCAGGGTCGTAAGGATTACCAAAGTTTAAGCAATTGGTTACACCCAAAGGCTCGCCGCCACTACATACAATGTTACGTGCTGCTTCGGCAACAGCTATCATACCACCTACGTATGGATTTGCAAATACATATTTACTGTTGCAATCAACCGTCATAGCTAGTGCTTTACCTGTACCCTTTGCCAATACAATGGCTGCATCGCTTGGGTCATTGGTACTCATGTTTGCAGCACCTACCATGCTATCATATTGTGTGTACACCCAACGTTTGCTGGCAATATTTGGTATTTGAATTAAAGCCTCAATAGTGGTTTTTAGCGCTTCATCATCTGCAATATCTGCAACGCTATTAATGTCAAATGCAGCAATTTTTGCAAAATATTTTGGCTCTATATAATCTCTCGTATATTGTGGTGCACCACCACCAAGTACCAACTCTTCTGCGGGCAATTCGGCTTCTAAAACACCATTCATGTAAAATTTCAACATGCCATCATCAGTTACTTCGCCGATATTACTAGCAGATAAATCCCATTTTTCAAAAATATCTAATACCTCCTTTTCTCTACCTTTTTGCACCACAATCAACATACGTTCCTGGCTTTCACTTAACAGCAATTCCCAAGCTTTCATATCTTTTTGGCGAGTGGGTACTTTCTCTAAATCTATACGCATACCTACGCCACCCTTCGCACTCATTTCGGCAGTAGAGCAGATGATGCCAGCAGCACCCATATCTTGCATACCTACAATAGCATCAGTATCTATCAATTCTAAACAAGCTTCTAATAACTTCTTCTCTTGAAATGGATCACCCACCTGAACTGCTGGTAACTCTTGCACGGAATCAGCATTTATATCGGCGCTGGCAAAACTTGCACCACCAATACCATCTTTACCAGTAGCACTGCCTACAAAAAATACTGGGTTGCCAGTACCTTTTGCCGTAGCACTAATCATTTTATCTGCCTTCATAATACCAACACTCATGGCATTTACCAATGGATTGGTATGGTAGCAATCTTCAAAATACACTTCACCACCTACAGTAGGCACACCAAAGCAGTTGCCATAATGGCCTATACCATGCACCACACCACGTAATAAATGTTGCGTTTTTTTATCTTTTAAATTGCCAAAGCGAAGGCTATTAAGCGATGCAATGGGTCTTGCACCCATAGTAAAAATATCTCTTTGAATTCCACCAACACCTGTTGCTGCACCTTGAAATGGCTCTAAAGCGCTTGGGTGATTGTGGCTTTCTATTTTAAATACCACCCCAAAACCATTACCCATATCCATCAAACCTGCATTTTCTTCCCCTGCTGCTACTAATAGTTTACCACCTTCTCTTGGCAAAGTTTTTAACCATTTAATAGAGTTTTTATAACTACAGTGTTCACTCCACATAGCACTAAAGCTACATAACTCAGTAAAGTTGGGTGTGCGACCAAGTTTTTGTTTTATTAACTCGAATTCCTCTGCGGTAAGACGTAATTGCTCGGCGGTTTTAACGGTAATTTCCATTATAAAAGAAAGTTCATTGGTAATAGGTGATAGTTCATAGAAAATGCCATGAACTATTTGCCATGAACTATGAACTGTTTTCGCCGCAAATGTAAGCAACCAATTTAGCTATTAGGCTAAGTTTTAACACAAAAAAGCCACACTTTTAAAAAGCATGGCTTACACAATTTTTAAAAAGGATGAGATTATAATTTTATAACCTTACCACTACCTGCTATACTTTTAGAAATATTGGTAACCGTACCTGTATAAAACACATCACCGCTACCTACTACAGATACTTTTAAACCATTGCTTGCATTCACTTTGGCACTACCGCTACCAGCAATAGATACTTTTACATCATCTGCTACTAAGTCTTTACAAATAGCATCGCCACTACCTGAAATACTTACACCAAGTGCTTCAGTTTTACCTTTTAAAATAACATTGCCACTACCTGCTATTGAAATGCCTACTTTTTGTATGCCTTTAAAATCGAGATTAATATTGCCACTGCCAGCTACTGAAAAAGTGGTTTTATCATCGTTAGTAAAATTGCCTACACCTGTAATATTACCACTACCAGCTAGTGATATACCAGTAATTTCTGTTAATGATACGTAAATTTTAATTTTATTTTTTGACTTTAGGTTGACGTAATTCTCAGTTCTAATATTCAATTTACCGCCTTTAACTTCTGTAATAATATAGGGAATCAAATTCTCGTCGGCCTCAATAGTTACTTCTTTATCGGTACCATAACTAATAATTACATCCCAAGAACCACCTGAACCAATTGACGTAAAATTGTCAACGGTTCTTACATTTTTTGTAAGATTGCCATTGCCTTCTATTTTGCGCCATGGCTGGGCAATTGTGGTAAAACTGGTAATAGCTAGTAATGCGATAAAAACTGTTTTCATTTTTTGTTGCGTTTTTTATGATGAATGATGTTTGAACGCAGCAAATAGTAATTAGTTACAGACTTAAGAAAAAACTGTTAAAACTGATTCACCAAAAGGCACTATTTACTAATTGTAACTAAGCTGAATAGCAAAAAAGCGTACAAGTGTGCGACGCAACAGATGATAAATAGTAGCACAGAAGCTCATAAACTTAAAAGCCACTCGCTTGGAGACGAATGGCTTTTAAGCTAGAATATTTTAGAAAATGGATTATTCACTACCAGGTTTTACTAAACCTAATTTGGCCTCAAGGCTAAGTGTGGCGTGTGGTACGGCTCTTAAACGGGCTTTATCAATCAGTTTGCCAGTTACACGGCAAACGCCATATGTTTTATTTTCAATACGCATAATGGCTTTTTCAAGATGGTCGATATAGGTAATTTGACGACCTGCCATTTGGCTCAATTGCTCTCTTTCCATGCTCATACTTCCGTCTTCCATGGTCATGTAGCGCGCTTCATCATTACCACCACCTTCATCTTTTCGGGTTATTAAGCCTTGTAAATACGCTAACTCTTTCTTAGCTGTATCCATTTTTTTATTAATCAAATCACGAAATTCATTTAAATCACTATCGCTGTATTTAACTAATGGACTGCTAGATTGCGCTGGGGTATTTGCTCTTTTTTCCATGGGTGTATAAACAGGATTGTATGGAACACTTGATTTTGTTATTATTTTACCAACTTTTACCTCTTTTATTGGCTCTAATGCCTTTTTTACGGGCTTTCTAGGTGTAGCTGGCACTTCGGGTGCTTTTGATTTTGCCATTTTTTTTGCCGACGCGGCTATAGGTTTTTCCTCAACCTTAGCTACTGTTTTAGTTGTTAAAACTACTTTTTTTGTAGGCGCTTCAACTACCTTAGCTGCAGATTTAGTCGATTTTGCAACTACTTTGGTGGTTGGTTTTATTGTCGTTAGTTTCTTAGTTGCCGTTGACTTTACAACTACTTTCGCATCAATTTTTTTTACTGCTGCTTTTTTAGAAGCTACTTTTTTTGCTGGTTCAGGTTCTTTTTTTACGGCTGCTTTTTTTAAAGGCGCTTTAGAAACAGTTTTTGCTACTGATTTTGCTGCAACTTCTGCTTTTTTCGCTGGCACTAGAGCTTCTTCCTTTTTAGGCGCAGCTTTTTTTGCAGGAACTTTGACAACCACATTCGCAGTTGATTTAGCGGCAGGTTTTGCTGCTGGTTTAGATACCTTAGCAGCTTTTTTAGGAGCAGGTTTTTTAATAGCCATAGCTTTTATCCTTTTTTTGTGATGCGTATTTTTAGCATTTGGTCATTCACTTCAATTTCGATGCCATCCTGCATATCGGCTACCCAAGTGATGCTTTCTGCCAAAATTTCGCGGCAAATATAATCGTTATAGTTTATAATACTTGACTTGAATGCAGCATTGTCAAGCAGATTCACGAATATACGGTCTGTTAGTTCAAAACCATTATCTTTTCGAATATTTTGTACACGGTTTACCAACTCCCGCGCATTTCCTTCGTTTTGAAGGTCTTCAGTAATTGTAATATCTAGCGCAACCGTTAAACTACCTTTACTTGCAACACTCCAGCCTGGTATATCTTCTGCTGTAATTTCTACATCAGCACCGAGAATTTCATATTTGATATTTGATATTTCTAATTCTATTACACCTTTTTGCTCTATTTCTGCAATTTGATGCTGGCTAAAACCTGCAATTGCTGCAGCTGCTGCCTTCATATTGGCACCTAGTTTAGCACCCAAGGTTTTAAAGTTAGCCTTTATTTTTTTCTTGATAATACCTTCCGTTTCGGTGATATACGCTAACTCTTTAACATTTACTTCTGCTTTAATTAAATCCTCAATTTTCTCTAATTGCAGCTTCATTGCTGGATTTAAAACAGGAATGAGCACTTTTTGTAGCGGCTGACGTACTTTAATGTTCACTTTTTTGCGAAGCGATAACACCAACGAGCATACATCTTGGGCTAACTGCATGCGCTCTTCTAGTGCCGCATCTACTGATGCTGCATTGTAAGTTGGGTATAATACATGGTGAACACTTTTTACACTAAACCTGCCAGAAACCGCATTTAAGTTGTTAAATACCGCATCGCTAAAGAATGGCGAAATTGGTGCCATTAATCTTGTTAAGGTTTCTAAACACTCATATAAGGTTTGGTAAGCAGATATTTTATCGGCTTCATAGTCGCCTTTCCAGAAACGGCGACGGCACAAACGCACATACCAGTTACTTAAATGCTCATCTACAAATTCTTCCATTAAACGACCAGCCTGTGTAGGCTCGTAGTCGTTCATGGCATCGGTTACTTTTTTAATTAATGTATTTAAAGACGACAAAATCCAACGATCAATTTCTGGACGCTCTGCCAAAGGGATGTAGGCTTCTTTAAATGCAAAGCCATCTACATTGGCATACAATACAAAAAACTGGTACGTATTATATAATGTACCAAAAAACTTACGTTGTACTTCTTGAATACCATTAATATCGAATTTTAAATTATCCCAAGGGCTAGCATTGGTAATGAGATACCAACGTGTTGCATCGGCACCAAACTTATCAATGGTTTCGAATGGGTTTACCACATTACCCAAACGCTTACTCATTTTGTTGCCATTTTTATCTAGCACCAAACCGTTACTTACCACAGTTTTGTAAGCTCTACCATCTACTTTATCGGTAGGTAAACCAGCTTTTTCTAGCTCTTCTATGACACTTTCTTTAATTAAACTGCCTATTGCATGTAAAGTATAAAACCAACCACGTGTTTGGTCTACACCTTCGGCAATAAAGTCTGCAGGATAGTTTTGTGCAAATAATTCTTTGTTTTCAAAAGGAAAATGCTGCTGTGCATAGGGCATCGCACCGCTGTCAAACCATACATCTACCAAGTCGCTTACACGTTTCATTGGTTTGCCGCTAGGCGATGTTAATATCACTTCATCCACCTGTGGTTTGTGTAAGTC
Source organism: Parasediminibacterium paludis (assembly GCF_042651445.1). NCBI lineage: Bacteria > Pseudomonadati > Bacteroidota > Chitinophagia > Chitinophagales > Chitinophagaceae > Parasediminibacterium > Parasediminibacterium paludis. The sequence goes on along the minus strand of NZ_JBHSDC010000003.1, from coordinate 218,366 downwards.
GGTTACAGTTTGCACAGGACTATCTTTATGTATTAACGATTGTAATTGCGCAATTGAACCAATGCAAACTTCTTCTTCACCATCTTCAGTTCTCCAAACAGGTAATGGCGTGCCCCAATAGCGGCTGCGGCTCAAATTCCAGTCTACCATATTTTCTAGCCAGTTACCAAAACGGCCTTCACCGGTGCTTTTTGGTTTCCAGTTAATGGTTTTGTTTAGCTCTACCATTCTATCTTTTAAAGCCGTGGTTTTTATAAACCAAGCATCTAAAGGATAATATAAAATAGGCTTATCAGTACGCCAGCAATGTGGGTAGCTGTGTTCGTATTTTTCTATTTTAAAAGCACGATTTTCTAGTTTCAACTTCACGCAGATGTCTACGTTTACATCTACATAGGCTTTCTCGTCCTTATAATTCTTTACATATCTACCACTAAACTCGCCAAGGCCATCTACAAATTTGCCTTGCTTATCTACCATAGTGAGTATACCAATATTGTTTTTCTGACCAACCTTAAAGTCATCTGCACCAAAAGCAGGCGCTGTATGTACAATACCAGTACCATCTTCTGTGGTTACAAAATCACCCACAATTACTTTAAATGGTTCTGCATTTGGCGTTATGGCTAGGATAGCTTCCAGCGAATTAGCCTCAAAAGGCATTAATTGCTCGTAACGTAAGCCTTCTAAGTCGCTACCCTTAAATGCTGCTAATATTTTCCAAGGCAATAGTTTTACGCCTTCGTTATAATTTTCAAAATCACCGTTTTCACCTTCTGGCTTAAAGTATTTACCCAATAAAGCTTTTGCTAAAATCACATTTACCGGTGTGTGTAAATAAGGATTGAAAGTTTTCACCAACACATAATCAATATTTGGTCCTACCGTCAACCCAAGATTTGAAGGAAGTGTCCAAGGTGTGGTAGTCCAAGCCATTAAGAAAGCCTCTTCCTTATTATTATCTGCATTAAGTATATCATTAATTTTCTTCAATAAATCTACTGCTTTGCCCCCTGCCATTAAAGTATCAGCGATTGAAAGAGGGAACATTACCACCGCACTCGTATCCTTTACATCTTTATAAGTACCAGGCTGGTTTAGCTCATGCGAACTTAAACCCGTACCAGCAGCAGGGCTGTATGGCTGAATGCTTACACTTTCGTATAGCAAACCCTTATCGTATAGCTTACTTAAAATCCACCAAAGACTTTCGATGTAGTTATTCTCAAACGTAATATAGGGGCTATTCAAATCCACCCAATAACCCATTTTTTTGGTAATATTATCCCACTCGTTTTTGTAACGCAATACCGCTTCACGGCATTTTTGGTTATAATCTGCTACCGATATTTTTTTACCAATATCTTCTTTGGTAATACCCAATTCTTTTTCAACACCCAATTCTACTGGTAGGCCATGCGTATCCCAACCGCCTTTACGTTTTACCTGAAAACCTTGCATGGTTTTGTAGCGGCACACTAAATCTTTTAACGTACGTGAAATAACGTGGTGAATACCTGGCATACCATTGGCACTTGGCGGCCCTTCGTAAAACACAAACGGCTCGTTGCCCTCACGTAAAGCCACACTTTGTTCAAAAGCTTGGTTTTCATCCCACTTCGCTAATATTTCTTTTTCTATTGATGGTAAATGTAACCCAGAAAATTCTTTGTACTTAACACTCATGATACGCTACTGAAAGTTAATGCCTGCAAGGTTTTAACAACAAAGCATGGCTAATTTTTTGATGGCTGCGAAGGTAAGGAAATTGGTGGGGGAAATTTTCACACAAAGAAACAAAGGATAATAAGTACATAACAAAGCGAGGTATTACGTATTATAAGGTAATAGCCAATCATTTTTAGGGCTACTTCTAAGAGAACTAATGCTTTTATCAGATTTTTTATGTTACTTCCAAGAGAAGTGACGCATTTATCGCTCTTTTTGCTCTACTTCCAAAAGAAGTAACGCATTTATCAAATTTTTTGCGCTACTTCCAAGAGAAGTAACGCATTTAATACATTTTTTGTGCTAGTTCCAGAAGAAGTAGTGCTTAAAATTTATTTTTTGCCCTACTTTATTGTAAAGTGGCCATTTGAAAGTGTTTTTTGTGTTACTTAAATATCTCGAATAGAATTAAATGATAAAATAAGCTCGCCGAATACGCAGAAATCGCAGAAACTTCTGCGTATTTGGCGATTTCTGCGAGAGCATTAATACAGCAGCAAGTATACGCTAGAATTTATATAACAAAGTGGCTACAAACTGTGTAGGCGCAATAGGATTAACACTATAATTTTCATGTACATAATAATTAAAGGTGTTAGTAAGGTTAGATACTTTGGTCATAATAGCATATTTCTTAAAAGAATAACCTGCACTAAGGTCAACTGTTGTAAAACCTGATACCTCAAAATTGCGGGCATAGGTTTGTGTTTGTCCCTTCGTATTATTAAAACCAGCAAAACGTATACCTGTAAAAAATGCGGCTGCACCTAGTTTTAAGCCCTTCACTGCGCCTTCACTAAAGGTATAAAACACACTACCATTGGCTGTACTTGCAGGATTATTTATTAATCTTTCGCCTTCAATAAAACTACCTATTGTATTTGGCGTTCTTGTATAACGCATAAAATTGTAGCTGTAGCCAGCCAATACATCTAAACCTTTTAATGCGTGTACACCCAAATCTATTTCCACACCATCACTTGTCGTTTGCCCTGTTAGTGCTTTCAAATTAGCATTATTATTTGGTGTTATACCATCTGCTGAAAATAATGCCGTTTGGGCTAAATTGTTATTCACGATTCGATATGCTGTCACATTTGCCGATAAGGCGCCACCAAAGAAATTATTTTTTACACCTATTTCATATTGGTCAATGATTGATGGCGCTAAAGCATTGCCAAAAACATCAGTGCCAGCATTAATCGCGAAAGAATTGGCATAACTTACAAAGGCCGAACTAAGATTGGTAATTTTATACACCAAACCTACTCTTGGCGAGAAGGCCTTATCTACTTTATTGGTAACGGCATATTTGCGCACACCAGTTGCAAAAGTTACCGTATCTATTGGCCTAGCATCTTGAGCAGAAAAACGAACGCCAGCCAGCAATTTCAATTTACTAGTAATACTTATTAAATCTTGTACGTAAGCACCAAAGCGAATAACAGGGGTGGTAATCATACGCAACGCATTGGCTATAGGTATATCTGTACGAGCTGTATATTTTTTGGGATCAAAGATATTGATGGTATCGTAGGTGGTTGGGTTGGTATAGCTAGTTGCCTTGGTTAAATACCTATCCGCATCTGCACCTACCAACACTGTATGCTGCATACCTGCAATGGTAAGTTTGCCATTTGCACTTACCTGTGCTATATAATATTCTTCGTGGTTTTTGGTTTTGCTTAATGGGCGTACCCAATCACCATTTGCAGCAGCCTGTATCCGTTCGGTAGCATAATAATCTCTATCGTATTGCTGGTAAGACAACGAAGTATTTAATTGCCACGTATTACTTAATTGATGTTTTAAAGTAGCAGTGGTAGATATTTGCTGTGTTTTAGCATATTGCCAAGCTGTACCAAAAAATGCTGACCTGCCTACATTAGGAATCTTCGTATTATCGTAAGTGCCAATACCAAAATCGGGTGTAAAAGCATGACTTAGATAATCTGCTTGCAGCAACAACTCTGTGCGGTTGCTTGGTTTAAACAATAAAGAGGGGTTAACAAAGTAGCGTTTAGAATTAGGAATATTGCGATAGCTACCTGCATTTTCATACACGCCATTTACCCGGTAAGCTATTTTAGAATTGATAGGCCCATACCTATCAATAGTTGGTCTGTACAAATCGAAGCTGCCAGTACGGCAAGATACATCACCACCTTGCTGAAATTTCGGCTGCTTAGTTACCATGTTTAAAATACCACCCGGCGATACATTACCATATAAAATGGCGGCACTACCTTTTAGTATTTCTACTTTTTCTAAAGAACTTGTTTCTGGCATAGTACCAGAATTAATGCGTACACCATCTTTAAACATATTGGTGCTTGAAAAACTGTAACCCCTAGCAGAAAAATTTTCTTGAGTAGCGCCACGTGTACTAGCTAAATACACCCCATTTACATTTTTTAAAACATCGCTTAAGCGTTGTACTTGTTGGTCTTGTAATACATTTTTACCTATTACCGTAATACTTTGTGGTAGGTCTAAGGGATTAATAGCTACTCGACCAATATTTACTGGTGTAGCATTTACATTTCGTCGAGATTGTACAATTACTTCAGCTAGTTTTACTGCATTTTCTACCAAGGTTATGTCTATTTGTAAGGTCTCATTTGCAGCAATTACTACAGACTTTGAAATAGTTTGTAAGCCTATTTGTGATACAGTAAATTGATAGCTACCAGCAGGAATATTTTTCAGTTCGTAAGTACCAAATTCATCTGAAATGGCAGCTAATTTTGTTGTATGTAATTGTACGTTTACGTAGGCAGCGGGTTTGCCATCAGTCGTTACAATTTTACCTTTTAAAGTACCATGTTGTGCAACAGCACTAAGTGTTAGTAGTGCTACCATTGTTGTAAGTATCAGTTTCATTTGCATTGCTTATAATTATGGTGCAAAGCAATATTGTGCAAGAAACGATATCATGCCGCATCGGGAAAAGCGAATTATATAATCAGGAAAAATGATTTTCCGCAAAACAAAAATCCCTCTGTAACCATTGCTACAGAAGGATTTCAGATTTTATCTACTTCAAAGGAATTATTTTTTGTCGTCCAAAATAATGGGTGTTTTACTACCGCCCATTACTATTACTTTACTATTTGGTGATGTTACTAAACCTTTCATTACTTGTATTTGTTCGTACTGCAATTGCTTATCGCTAAGGCCACTGCTGATAATGCGTTGATAATCGGCAATACCTTGTGCTTCTACCCTTTTACGCTCTGCTTCTTGCTTTTCTTTTTGAAGCACAAATTCCATCTTCTGTGCCTCTTGTTCAGCTTTAATTTTCTCCTCAATAGATGCTTTCACTGTAGCGGGTAAAGTAATATTACGCACCAATAACTGCTCAAGCACGAGCCCTCTTTTCTTAAAATCTTCTTCAATTGTTTTAAAAATTCTTGCCTGAAATTCATCACGCTTTACGCTATATAAATCTACTGCTGTGTAGTAAACTGCGTTGTCACGAATTTTTGTACGTGTAATTGGACGCACAATTTTGTCTTTATAATCTAAGCCTGTTTCACGAATAATGTTTGGTGCATCTTTCGCCAAAACACGGTATAACACTGTTAAATCCATGGTAACTTCAAGCCCATCAGCCGTTAAAGTTCTAATAGCATCATCGCCTGTTTTGTCACCTTCAGATTGCACAGCACTCATGGTATAATTTTGAGTTTTAATATCTATTTTGCTTACATCTACAAGCGGATTTACAATGGTTAAACCGCTTGTTAATACATCATCTTGAACCTTACCAAATATGGATTTTACACCTATTTGCCCAGCATCTATTTGTTTAATACACGATGTAGAAAATCCTAATAAAATCAAAATAATGCCTAAAATTCTTAAAGGATTTACAAATTGGATATAAGCTTGATTTTGTTTTTTTAAGGCAATGGCAACAAAGAATACAATGATGCCGATAATAATGAGTGTCATTTTTATTTTTTTAATTTTCCCACAAAGGTAATGTGGCTTTGTACCATTTTGCAACTATTACACAAACGCCATCATTATCCATGCAAAAAGGTAAAAAAATCTTGGTCGGTACCAATTAGCCATTATCTTTGCAAAAACTAACTAACGTTAGTTTTTATTGATTAATGACCTCTAACGATAAGCTTGCTTACAGTTGTTTTAGTTGAGCATAAATCTTTTTAGTTTTGGTTGCTTGCTTGACAGACCCACCTTTCCAGGCGGGTTTCTTTTTAAGTAAATGCAAAAAGAAAGCTTTGCAAAATATCTGCAAAGCCCTTTAATTCAGTAAAAAGAGTGAGTTTAATTACTACCAAAAATATTATCAACCGCACCGCCTAACATTGGAAACTTCTCTTTTACAAAGCCTACAATGGTTTGAATTGCTTGTGCTGCTTGCTCATCTGTTAAGCCAGCTTCTGATTTCAATTTTTCAATTAATTCGTTCATAATATGTATTTTATAAGATTAATTATTTCTAATTTTTGTATCGAATTACTAGGCTACTTTCAGCATACTCATATTGCTTTTACTAAACATACTATGTGCATATTCTAGCGTAATGTGAAGTTTGGTTTCGCCTTTACCTGGCAATTCGAACATGGCATCGGTTAAAATGCCTTCACAGATGCTACGCAAACCTCTTGCCCCTAATTTATACTCAAGTGCCTTTTCTACCATAAAGTCATACACTGCATCATCAAATGTTAAGGCAATGCCTTCCATATCAAACAAGCGCACATATTGTTTTATCACAGAGTTTTTGGGCTCGGTTAAAATGCTGCGTAATGTTTCAGCGTCTAGCGGATTTAGGTGTGTTACCACTGGTAAGCGACCCAATAATTCTGGTATCAAACCAAAGCTTTTTAAATCTTGAGCCGTAATGAACTGTAACAAGTTTTTACGTTGGTAATCTTGCATCTCTTTGTTCACATTAAAACCAATCGCATTGGTATTTACTCTTCGAGCAATGACTTTGTCAATACCGTCAAAAGCGCCGCCACAAATAAACAAGATGTTCTTAGTGTCTAGTTTTATCATTTTTTGATCTGGGTGTTTTCTACCGCCCTGAGGTGGTACTAGCACTTCTGTACCTTCTAGCATTTTTAACAACCCTTGCTGCACACCTTCACCACTTACATCTCTTGTGATAGATGGATTATCACCTTTTCTAGCAATTTTGTCTATTTCATCTACATATACAATACCACGTTCAGCAGCTTGTACATCATAGTTACAGTTTTGTAACAAACGTGTCAACATACTTTCTACGTCTTCACCTACATAACCTGCTTCTGTAAACACGGTTGCATCTACAATGGCAAATGGTACATTTAGTAAGCGAGCAATGGTTTTAGCAATTAAGGTTTTACCTGTACCAGTTTCACCCACCATTACGATATTACTTTTCTCTATTTCTACATCGTCTTGTAACTGCTTTTGGTTCACACGTTTAAAGTGGTTATAAACCGCCACAGTAATCACTTTTTTAGCATCATCTTGACCAATGATATACTGATCTAAAAAGCTTTTAATTTCCGCAGGCTTGCGTACATTTAGTTTCAAACTGCTTGCAGGTTGTGTTGCGCCAGTGTTAGTTGAAGGCTCACGATTTAACCCCAATTCTTGGGCAATAATATCTTCAGCATGTTCTACACAACTTTCGCATATATGGCCTTCTTGACCCGCTATTAATATTTTGACCTCATCTCTGCCACGACCACAGAAAGAACAATGCAGATGATTTTGTTTTGCCATTTATTGTTTTAATTTAATATTTACACATAGTACCTAGCATATTTGTGCTAAGTACTTAAACAAAAATACACTCTCTGTCTTGTATCAGAAAGTGTATTTCAGTATTTCAGCTATTTTAACAAGCTTAACTACAATTTATCTAACACATGATCTACTATACCATAAGCTTTTGCCTCTTCTGCATTCATCCAGTAGTCACGGTCAAAATCTTTCATAATTTGCTCTACAGTTTTACCACAATTTTCAGCTAAAATTCTTGCACCAATTTCTTTGGTCTTTCTTATTTGCTCTGCTTGAATTTCAATATCAGCCTGCGTTGCTTGAAAATAACCACCAATACTAGGCTGATGTATCATTACTTCGCCATGCGGATAAATATAGCGCTTACCCTTAGTCCCTACACTCAATAAAATTGATCCCATACTTGCTGCCAAGCCCATACAAATGGTGCTTACAGGGCTGCTAATCAACTTAATCGTATCGTACAACACCATACCGCTAGTTACAACACCACCCGGGCTATTAATATACAATTTTATTTCTTCGCCCGGCTTGTCAGCATCAAGCAATAACAGTTTAGACACTGCTTCTCTCACCGTTTTATCGTCTACAACACCCCAAAAATAGATGGCACGTTTTTCAAAAAACATTTTCTCCATCTTCTTCATCATTACAGGCCCTACTTGCTCGTTTTGCTTCTCTTCTTTTGGCTTCTCGTCTTCTTCCTCTTCCATCAAAAATGGATTCATATATTTAGACTGTATCATGTTATATAATTTTTACCCAAGTAAAGGTTTTAAAAATATTGTTGTTATCGACTATTGGTTTTCTATGTAGCTGTTGTTGCGTCGCACACTTGTACGTTCTGTTTGCTTATCAGCTTTTATCTAAGCGTACCCTTTGTAACAAAGACTTAATATCTCAAAGTAATACAAAGGAAGCTTAACGCCACTTCCTGCCTTTGCGATTTGGTGGCTATCCTTGTAAAGCCGCCGCTTTTCTAGGATTGGTAAATAACACTTCATCTACCAAGCCAAATTCTTTGGCTTCAGTGGCTGTTAACCAAAAATCACGTTCGCTATGTTTAGAAATCTCATCTACCGTTTTGCCCGTATGCGATGCGGTAATTTCATACAATTCTTGCTTAAGTTTTTTAATTTCTCTAGCCGTAATTTCTATATCACTCGCTTGGCCACCAATAGCACCACTAGGTTGGTGCATCATAATACGACTGTGTTTCAATGCGGTACGCTTGCCTTTTACACCAGCGCACAGCAATATTTGCCCCATACTTGCCGCAATACCTGTACAAATGGTACTTACATCTGGACTGATAAACTGCATGGTATCATAAACGCCTAAACCCGCATAAACGCTGCCTCCTGGACTGTTAATATACATTTGAATATCACGAGTTCTATCTACGCTTTCCATAAACAGCAACTGCGCTGTGATAATATTTGCCACATAATCGTTAATGCCTTCACCCAAAAAAATAATTCTATCCATCATCAATCGACTGAATACGTCCATTTGCGCAATGTTCAATGGGCGTTCTTCAATAATGTATGGTGTAAGATTAGTTGGGTTAAAATGTGTTTGGTAATTGTGCAATGTAGCACTGCTTATGCCCTGATCTTTCACGGCATATTTTTCAAATTCTTTTCCAAAATTCATCTGTTACTATTTATTGTTTTCAATGTCAAATGATACGTTTTCTGTCAACCTGCCACTTGCTATTATTTTGCGTTGAAGTTATGAGATTTGAGGTTTCAAATATTATGCATTTATTTTTTTACAGACAACTTGGCGTACTTTTCTCGCAGATACCGCAGAAGTCGCAGATTTTACAATTATTTCATAACATCTCTTTAAACAAAACCGCCCGTCACTAAGTTCGTAACGGGCAGTAATTTTATGGTGATTCAATATCCTAATGATGATGATGGTGTAATTTTTTAGCAAAATCTTCAGCACTGATTGCTTCTTCCTTTGCAGAAACTACAGTTTCTAAAGCTGTAAACAACTTCTCGGTACCTATACGTTGGTAGCTTTCTTCCACAAACTTTTTATCTTGCATCATGCGGTTAGCGTAATCATCTACCCATTGGTTATTCTCGCCTAGCATGTTTAATTGACCACCCATGTATTGGAACAATTGCATTTTTGCAAATTCTCTAATATCATCTGGCAATACCTCAATTTTATGGTCTTCCATTAATTTAGAGCTAATTAAAGTCCATTTTAATTGATTGGTAAACGTTGGATATTCTACCTCAGCCTCTTCCGCAGTTTTTGGTTTGTCGCCACCCACTTGTAACCAACGTTTCAAAAATGGCTCAGGAAATTCCATGCTTGTATTATCTAGCAAAGCATGATAAATCTGGTCGCTCACTTGGTTACGGCTTTGTGCATCGTAATAAGCAGCTATATCTTCTTTTACAGCGGCTCGCAATTCTTCCTCAGATGTTACTTCTTTTGAAGGGTAAGCGGCAGCATAAAACTCATCGTTAAACTCAGCTTTTTCTACAAAGCCAATTTTAGTGATGGTTAATTTAAAGTTTTTATCAGCACTTGCAGCTTCGTTTTTATCTAAGCCTAAATCTTCTAAAATAGCTGCACGTTCAGAATCGCCAAAAGCAGTAGCAAGGTGTACGTTTACTACATCATTTACTTTTAAACCAAGAATATTTTTCTTAAAATCTTCGGTAAAATATTTAACTAAAACACTATTCGCTTTATTAATAGCACCTTCAGGTACGTTACCGTCTGCATCAACTTCTGTAAACGTTACATTTAAAACTTCTTCATCACGAGATACCGTTTCTGGCTCAGTCATTTTGCCAAAACGTGTTTGTAAACGAGCCACTTCGTCGTTTATCATCTCTTCTGTGATATCAATCTTGTATTTAGTAACGTTAATTCCAGCTACGTTTACGTCAAAATTTGGTTTTAAACCAATTTCAAAAGTGAAAGCATAATCTTTTGGATTGTTACAATCTAATTCTCTAGCGTCGCTTTCTATTGGTAATGGCTGTGCAAAAATTTCTAACTTTTGTACAAATAGATAGCTATTCATCTCTTTTTCTACTGTTTTCAAAACTTCGTCTTGAAACACACTAGCGCCGTACATTTTACGAATTAGGCCAGCAGGAACCATCCCTTTTCTAAAACCAGGAATATTTGCCGTTTTGGCGTATTGTTTTAAATTTTTGTCAAATGCTGGTAAATAATCTGCCGGGGAAACTGTAACTGTTAGCTTATCGGTAAGCAAGCCCACATTGTCTCTTGTAACTGTCGCCATTTTTAAAAAAGTACCTTGTAGAGAAGGATTTTTTTAATAGTTAATAAAAAAGCCCCTTTTGATGGGGCTTTTGAAGTGCGGATGATAGGGGTCGAACCTACATGCCTCGCGGCGCTAGATCCTAAGTCTAGTGCGTCTGCCAATTTCGCCACATCCGCAATCGGGGCTGCAAATGTATGAGATTGATTGCAAATTACGAATTTGTAGAAAAATATTTTTTTAGAAGAAGTCTAGCTGGCTCAAAATCATTGCTCTCATGCCAATCATATTAATCAGTGGCTAATATTGCTCAAACACTTGGGTTAAAAAGCGTTCTACACCTCTTCTTATAGTAGTTGCAGAAGTTTGGTGATTATTTACCAATACAGAAAAAACTAAGGTTTTACTCTGCTTGGTAATTAAATAGCCACTTAAAGCCACTTGACCACTCAACGTACCTGTTTTGGCAAAAATATTACCTGTTAAATTTTTATAATAGTTATTTAAAGTGCCTTCGTTGCCAGTTGGCAAAATAGTAGTGATACGCTGCCAACTAAAATCGGCTTTCATTTTATTAAGCACCCATACAACATCTTGCGGGGTAACTAAATTATAGCGACTTAAACCACTACCGTCTACCCAATGCGGTTTTTGAGGCAAGCCTTTAAAATCTGTTTTTAATAAGGTATCAATTATTTGTTCATCACTCATTACGCCCAATTTCTCGTTGCTAACCATCAGCAATGTTTGCTCTGCAAAAAAGTTATCACTATTGTGCATCATGGGTTTTAAAAGCGAATCGGTGGGTTGTGAGTGGATGATTGAGGCTTCAAATGAAAATGGTGTTTTGGTAACCATTTTTAATGGCAACTTAGGTTTCAAAGTATCAGCTAACAACTTCAGTAAGGTCGAATAACTATCAGTAATAAATGGTACTTCAGTCATTTTATATCGAGATTTACTTGGTACAATTTTAAAATCATTGCTACCATAATCTCTTTTTATATCCAACAAATAATTTTGATTAATTATCTGTTTACTCTTTAACAGAGCATTAAAATAAGTCGGTGTTGCTTCAATAGTATTTTGCTCTTTATTAATTTGAAATTTTACTGTATTGCCATAAATGGGGAATGGACTTCTTTCAGCCATATAGTAATCGTTATAATCATTCCAAGCCCAACCAGAACCAAGGGGTTCATCTGACCAATTATTGGCAACCAAGGAAAACGACGGTTTTATTTTTAAGAAATCCAACACTGGTTGATTCTTGAAATCAGAATGCAAAAAAGTGGGGTCTCCAGTAGCTTGAATTTCTAAATCGCCTTTGGTGTTGAAGTATCTCAATCCCACCAAACTATCGCCTAAGTTTTTCATGGCTGCATAGCAGGTAAATAGTTTCATATTACTTGCTGGCACAAAATATTTATCGCCTTGGTAGTTGTACAAATATTGCTGCGTTGCAGGATTATAAATACTAATACCTACATGCGCTGCAGCAAAATTACTGTCGCTAAAAATGGTTGTTTGGGCAATATCTTGAAAAGTACTTTGCCCTTTTGGCGTAATACTTCCTAGGGTATTTGTAATTTTTTTAGAAGAATTACAACCTATTTGCACCAATATTATTATCGATAAAACCCATTGCAGCCATTGTCTCATAACATCTATTTATTTTGTGACTAATTTCTTTCCATTGCACGTAGCCATCTTTCTGGCATGTCGTTATTGCTTGCTATCATATAGTCTATCTTGCTGCAAGCTACAAAACGTTCATCAGGTAATTGCATCCACCATCTACCCGTTTTTTTACTTTGCAAAAACACTGTTTCTACTTCTGCAAAAGCTAATGTGTATTCGTAAAAATTATTGCGGTCTTCTAGGGCAGATTCTTGCTTGCTTTTATACACTCCATCCATAATGTACCATAGCAAATGGCTTATTTGTTTGGCAGTTAAATCATGTTCATCGAGCGCAGCGTTGTAGCCATAAATACCAATGGTGTTCATTTGCGCATTCATACCTGCGTATTGCATTAGCACACAGGCTTCTTCGCCAGTAAAACCATTGGGTGTTAAATGATTGGCTGGTGCATGTGCATGCTGAATAGCGGCAATATCAAAACTTAACATCTGACTATTTCTAATAGCTGGCTCCATTTCTTCAAGGCTTTCTTTTACCTTACCTACACGGTAGCAATCAAAACGAAGTCTGTCAATCGTTTCAAGCATTTGTGGGTGTACAAAATAGCTTTGAAAACCAATGTGGTTATAGTGCTTGATGTAATTAGGTACGCCTGTTAGCATTTCCATTAAAAAGTTATCATTTGGCAATACACTATCCATATTCAAGTCTATCCTTGAGTCTACACAGCTTGCTTCAATTATCTGCTCAAGATTAGCGTAAGCACCATATTGCGCCAAGGTTACATCGTGACTACCACCAAGTATGACTACACGTTTGCCTTGTTCTATTAATTCTTGTACCACTGTTTTTAATGCTGCATAAGTATCCTGCAAAGTGGCGCCTACTTTTACGTTGCCTACATCGGCTACGGTTACATTTTTGTGCCAGTGAAACAAATTATAAAAAGCAGTACGCACCGCATCAGGTGCATCTGTATTATTATTGCCGCCAGTACCACGCATTTCACCACAGCCTACTAACACCAAATCTGCTTGCGCAATATCAGGAAACTCCTCTTCATAAGCTTCAATATGTTTACCCAATTGGGTGTCTTTATAGCCCTCATCATTACTAAGCATGTAACGATTAATGGGTTCTAAAAAATCGATAATGGTATGTACACTCATGCGATGCTAGTTTGTAACAAACATAGTGAGCGATAGCCGATTGTTGTGTAGATGTGTGTAATTATTGGCATTATAAGCAAAAAGCTCCCAAAAGGTGACATTTATAATAAGGTTAAGGAACCAAAGAGATATTTTGAAATATCCAAAAGACAATATTAATAAATAACAATTAGTTATTACAAAATCATTGTATGCAATTACATAAATTCTGAATTTTATACAATTTTTCTATCAATAATTTCACTTTTCTATAATATGCCAAAATACCCCAAGGGTAAATAATGTAACGCAGCACGTCCAATGTGCCGTTTTCATGAACCGTAATATCGGCTTGGCTTAGTATGGGTAATTGCTTAATAATTGTCTTTATTGCATCGTTGTGAGCATTATGCTGCAATTGATTGGCGCTTTGTTGTATGGCTTGGTACAAATCAAGATAGTGTTGAAATTGAATAGTACCAGTTTTTATAACTTGCTTGTTCGGTATCTTTTTAAGATTATTTTCTAGAAAATACAGGATGGTATTGGTATCTGTGATAAAAGATGCGATGCTGATACGTAAAATTTGCAGGTCTGTCATGTGGGTAAAAATAAACAAAAGTGCCCTACGCTTCGAGAGTGGCGCACTTTAATACAACTTATCTTCGTTACATGGCTTCACCGCAGCGCTATATTGCCCATTTAGATTTGGATAGTTTCTTTTTTAGTGTAGAAGCTATCATCAATCCATCGCTTAAAGGAAAAGCAGTAATTGTAGGTGGGGCAAGCCTGCGAGGCGTGGTTACTACTTGTAGCTACGAGGCTAGAAAGTTTGGCGTGCACAGTGCAATGCCTATGAAAAAGGCGATGGAATTATGTCCTCATGCCATAATAGTAAGCAGCACTAGAGGGCAATACAGCCGCTACAGCCGTTGGGTGACTGATATTATTGCCGCAAAGGCGCCACTGTTTGAAAAAGCAAGCATTGACGAATTTTATATTGACCTTACTGGTATGGACAAATTTTTTGACCCCTACCAATGGACCATTGATTTGCGGCAAGAAATAATGACCCAAACAGAACTACCCATTTCCTTTGGGCTAGCTAGTAATAAAATGGTAGCCAAAATAGCGACCGATGAGGCAAAGCCTAATGGGTATTTATTTGTACAACCTGGTATGGAACAACAGTTTCTAGCGCCACTGCCAGTCAATAAATTTTCTGGTGTAGGCAAGCACACCTACGAGACGTTGAAAAATATGGGCATTTTTTACATTGGCGATATTTTAAAATATCCGATAGAAATCCTAGAAAAAAAGCTGGGTAAATGGGGAAACGATTTGTACTTTAAAGCACAAGGCATTCACACAAGCGAGGTGCATCCATTTCATGAAGCCAAATCTATTTCTACTGAAAATACATTTGAGGACAACAAAACGGATATGGATTTTCTACTGAGCGAATTGGTGCGTATGACAGAAAAAGTAGCTTACGAATTGCGTCAAGATGAAAAAATGACTGGCTGTATTGCTGTAAAAATTCGCTATCCAAATTTTGAAACGACTAGCAAGCAAACCACCATTGATTACACGTTTAGAGATGATGAATTGATTCCTGCGGCCATGCAATTATTTCATCAATTGTACCGCAAAGGCCAACCTGTAAGACTATTAGGTGTAAGGCTTAGCGATTTTACCAATCATGCGCTACAAGGCAGTTTGTTTGATGATAACGAGAAGAAAAATAATCTTTATAAAGCCATCGATGGCGTGAAAAATAAATTTGGCAAAGCGGCTTTAAAAAAAGCAAGAACGGTGACAAAAGAATAATTTACCACATAGACACAGAGGCACAGAGAAATAGAAAGAAATAACTTTTTCGTATTAATAAACTTACCTCGAAAACTATTGTGTCTTTGTGCCTATGTGGTGAAAGAACTACTACCAACCAAAATAATTCTTTGCATTATAGTAACAAATATCTTGTACTATTTTACCTGTCCAAGCAATATCATTTGGCAATTCGCCATTTTCAATTTCATCGCCTAAAAGGTTACACAATATTCTTCTAAAATACTCGTGACGAGGGAATGAAAGGAAACTTCTGCTATCTGTCAACATACCTACAAACTTGCCAAGTAAACCCATGTTAGACAAAGCGTTCATTTGCTTAATCATACCATCTTTTTGGTCTAAAAACCACCAACCGCTGCCCCACTGTACTTTACCCGGTGTGCTACCATCGTTAAAGTTACCAATCATGGTTGCAAACAACTCATTATCGGCTGGGTTTAAGTTGTATAGAATGGTTTTAGCCAGTTTATTATTTGTATCAAGTTTGCTTAAGAAAGAAGATAAAGCACGACCTTGTTTAAAATCACCAATAGAATCCCAACCTGTATCTGGACCAAGGGTATTCATCATTCTACCATTGTTGTTACGTAACGCACCAAGGTGAAATTGTTGTATCCAACCTTTTTCACAATCCCATTCTGCAAAGTGCAAGAGCATAGCGCTTTTAAACTTCAATTGCTCAGTTAGGCTAAGCGTTTTGCCTGCATATACTTTTGTAAAAATGGCTTCAATGTCACTACTTGTAAAATCTTCAGCATAAATTTCTTCCAAGCCATGATCGCTTACTTTACAACCCATTGACGCAAAGAAATCATGACGATTCTGTAATGCAGTCAAGAAAGTATCAAAGTTTGAAATGCTTGTATTACTAGCCGCTTCAAGCTTTTTTGCGTAAGCAACAAATTTCTCTGGGTCGCTTACATCCATTGCTTTATCGGGACGAAAAGCTGGCAAAATAGGAATTTCAAAACCGTCATTTTTTAGTTGTTGGTGAAACGCCAAATCATCAATCGGATCATCGGTAGTACATACAGTAGCCACCTTCATTTTGCGTAGAATATTCTTAACGCTATAAGCAGGTGTTTGCAGCTTTGCAGAACATTCGTCATAAATACGCTTTGCCGATTCTGGATTTAAGATTTCATGCACGTCAAAATAACGCTGTAGCTCTAAGTGCGTCCAATGGTACAGTGGATTTCTTAACGTGTAAGGTACCGTAGCAGCCCATTGTTCAAACTTTTCGTAGTCGGTCGCATCACCAGTACAAAATCTTTCATTTACACCATTGGTGCGCATGGCCCGCCATTTATAATGATCGCCATACAGCCAAATTTGTGTAAGGTTCTCAAAGTTTTTATCTTCTGCAATTTGCTGTTGCGGTAAATGACAGTGATAATCTATTATCGGCATTTCTTTTGCATACTCGTGATACAACTTTTGCGCTGTAGCCGTTCTCAACAGAAAATTCTCATCTAAAAAAGGTTTCATAAATCTATCTATTTAAAGTTGCTTATTATCGAAAAAACCATTACAGCGTAACACCTGTTTTAAAAATTGCTATTTCTTTGAAGCCAGTTTTTTCGTGCTTTAATAATTTGCCATTACATGTTTCTACTATAAAATTGATAAATCGGTTTAAAGCTTCTTCTTTTGTTTCGCCTTCAAGCAGGGTGCCAGCATTAAAATCTATCCAACCCGTTTTGAAATTAAATAATTTTGTGTTGGTAGAAATTTTCATGGTAGGTACAAAACTACCAAATGGGGTACCACGACCGGTAGTGAATAATACTAACTGGCAACCAGATAAACCTAAAGCTGTAGAAGCTACTAAGTCGTTACCAGGTGCGTTTAATAAGTTTAAGCCATGTACTTTTACAGGTTCGGCATAATCTAACACGGCAACCACCTCGCTATTACCGCCTTTTTGCGTACAGCCTAGCGATTTATCTTCTAATGTAGAAATTCCACCAGCTTTATTACCGGGCGACGGATTTTCGTAAATAGGCTGTTCACTTTTACGGAAATAATCTTTAAAGTTATTAATTAAATCTACACTATCATGAAATACATCTTCTGTGACACAACGGTTCATTAAAATGGTTTCTGCACCAAACATTTCTGGTACTTCTGTAAGAATGGTTGTACCACCTTGCGCTATTAACCAATCGGAAAATTGGCCAAGTAATGGATTGGCAGTAATACCGCTAAAACCATCGCTACCACCACATTTTAGGCCAATTTTTAAAACAGATAATGGCATTTCTACACGCTTATCTTTACGCATTTTTTCTACCAGTTCTTTCATCATTTCAAAGCCAGATTCAATTTCGTCTGATACTTGCTGAGAAATCAGAAACTTCACTCTATCGGTATCAAAATTGCCCATAGCTATTCTAAATTCAGATTGCTGATTATTTTCGCAACCAAGACTCATTACAAAAATACCTCCAGCGTTTGGGTGTCTCGTTAGTGCTGCCAAAGCGGCTTTGGTATTTTCATGATCGTCGCCTAATTGAGAACAACCGTAGCTGTGGGTGTACACACGAATATCATCAATGTGCGATACATCTAACTCGGCTTTTAAACGGTTTACAATCATTTGTGCCTGACCATTTACACAACCCACAGTGGGTACAATCCACAACTCGTTCCTTATACCATAATTGCCATCAACTCTTGGGTACACTTTTACCTTAATATCGCTTTTAGGAATATCAAGCTTTGGGTGTACAGGATGGTACGCATAGTCAAGATTATCATGCAAATTTGTTTTTATATTATGCGTATGTACATGTTCACCAGACGCTATAGCAGTAGTGGCGTGACCAATGGCATAACCATACTTAATGATGTTCTCATTTTCTGCTATAGGCACTAACGCAATTTTGTGACCAATAGGTATAGGATTTTTAATAACAATAGCTACACCATCAACAGTTAGCAAATCGCCTTCCGCCAAATCTTCAATAGCCACAACCACATTGTCTGCAGGATTAATTTTGATATATTTATTCATAACCTCTATTTAAATCTTTTTTTAAATATTTGTATAGCTCATAACAGTGTTGCTACTGCTGCTTTCATCCCTTTATCTAGAATCAACGCTATATAGCTTGTAACGTCGTTTACGAAGAAAGGCACAGCTGTAAAATCTTCTTTCCAAATTCGTTTATTGCTAACAATCCCTTCTACCCAAGTTTTAATATCACTGGCGTTAAACGTAGATTTAATAAATGCCACAAATTCAGGTGTATCATTTGGTATAAATGCAGTTGCTGCAGATTTACCACTGTACAATACCAATAAAGCAGCAAAAGAGAAAGTAACCAATTTGGCGCTTTCATTTTTTTGGATAAAATTGTCTTTCACAGTAGGAAAATCTCTTGTTTCCCATTTAGATAATGAGTTCAATGAAATATCTCTTAGGTAATGCTTTAAATAAGGATTGTAGAAACGTTCAAGAATTTTAGCTGCAAAAACTTTCAATTCTTCAGGGTCTTCGTTAATAACTGGTAATACTTCTGTAGCCACCATTTTATTAATAAACTGTTCTACCTCAGGGGTATTAAATGCATCCATTACTGTTTCGCAACCAAGCTGCAACGCCACAGGCACCATTGCCGTATGCGAACCATTTAATATGCGTACTTTTTTTGCTCTAAAGTCATGAATATCATCCATGAAAAGCACGTTATAACCCGCTTTATCTAAAGGTAATTTTTTTGCAATACTGCTATCACCACCAATGGCCCATACATGGAAATATTCGCCTTTTACTACCAAATTGTCATCAAAGCCAATTTCTGCTTTAATCTCATTTATGGTTTCTTTAGGAAAACCAGGCACAATACGATCTACCAAAGTATCGTAGAAAAAGCAATGATGTTTTACCCATGTTTCAAAGGCTTCGCCTAAATTATTAGCAGCAGCATGTTGTAAAATATATTGACGCAAAGTAGAGCCATTATCTTCTATTAATTCGCAACAAACAATTGATAAACCTTTGCTAGCATCGCCATTAAATTTGGTAAAACGCTTAAACAACAAACTGGTCATTTTCGCAGGAAAAGAAGCTGGCGGTTCTGCATAAATATGATCACCTTCCTCATAACGAATACCAGCTTCTGTTGTATTAGAAAAAATAAATTCTAAGGCATCGCTTAAAAACAAAGACTCGTATGCATTATAATCTGAATACGGATTCAATAAACGTGTAATACTTTTAATTAATGTAACTTCTTTTACAGGTTGTTTGTCTTTTATCCCTTCTAGGTATACGTGGTAAAGACTATCTTGTTGGTTAAAAATATTTTTAACCACATCGCCTTGTGCAATAGGCTGCACCACAGCAATACCATGATTCATAATGCCTTTTTGATTAGCACCATCAATCATCCAATCAACAAAAGCACGTAAAAAATTTCCTTCGCCAAATTGCAATATCTTCTCTGTTAATTGTGGTTTGTCAACTGTGGTTGCATTTAATGGGTTCATCTTATTCGGTCTATTTATTATTTACTAGTTGTTTATACAAATCAATATGCAGTTCTTTTAAGCCTTCTACTGCTAAATCGGCCATTTGTTGCGCACCCATAGCATTAAAATGAGTATTATCTTTTATACCTTCAGGATAATTAGGATGTTCGCCTTTTTCTAACTGATTAAACCATTTGTGCGACGCTTCGGCACCAATATTTTCCATCAATATTTTTGATTTTTGGTACATATCTATTAATGGTACGTTATAGGTTTTGGCTACCTCTCTCACTGCATCTGGGTAAGCGCCATGCGTATCTTGAAAATGGCCAAGACTATCAAATTTCCATCTATTGACCGGCGTTAATAATATTGGATTTGCTTTCGCAGCTCTAGTTTCAGTAATATATTTTATCAAATTGGTTTTAAACACTTCGATAGAAGTACCTACTTCGGGCTTATCTATCTTCTCATCATTATGCCCAAATTGTATAAAAACATAATCACCTTCTTTTAGTGCATCTACAATTGGTTGCCAACGTTTTTCGTTCATAAAACTCTTGGTGCTTCGACCATTCATAGCGCGATTATCAATTGTAACATCGGCATTGAACATGTTACTAAAAGGCATACCCCAACCAGTTTCAGGAAATTTGTTCGGTTGTTTATTGGCCATAGTAGAGTCACCAATCAGATACACAGTTGTGTGTTTCTGTGGCAGCAACAAATAAAGTGTTACTAATAATATAGACAGCGGCTTAGTTAACATTTGCTAATATTTGTTTTAAAGCGTTCCATTTACTATTAAATACCCATTCTGCAGTAATGTCAGTAGGCTTTGGCGCTCCCTTTGCTGTTTGTAAATTATCTGCAAACCATTTGTAGTCGCCACCCTTTCTGTGGCAATTGAAATAGTAAATTCTTTCACCCCACTGAATCGTATTATTAGTTGGTACACGATAAATATTTTGATCTTTCATATTATCTGCAAATACACAATTCAACAAATAAAACTGGGCATCTTTATGATAACGACCGAGGTTAAAACCATCAAAACCTTTAAAAGAACAATTGCTTAGTACTGTTTTAGCATCATCATATTTAGAACCATCGTGCCAAATACTTGCGAGCCCTGTATGTGCTATGAACACACAATTTTCTGCATAAGCCCAACCTCTTGGGCAATAAAAATCTACACCGCCTTCCATGGTACAATCTTTAAAATAAAACAAACCATCTTCAAGGTTCCAAGGGCTTACCGTATCGCCAGCATACGCTTTAAGCAAGCAGTTAATGACGGCTAAACGGGTAGTGTTAAAACTGCGAAGTGCCATTTGGTGGCCATCATTTTTTACAACTTTTGAATGTGTAACAGTATCATTAGGGCAAGGGATCGTAACACTTCCAATGTTGTCAAAACCATAAGTATTTTGAATAGTAAGATTTAACAATGTAATATCATTACCTTTTAAATTAAGCGTTGCAACACCCCAATCATCATAGTGCGTACAGCGAAAAGCATCTCTCGCAATGGCTTGTGTGAGAATCGTGTTTGTTCTGCTTTCGCCTTTTAAAACAATATTATTTTTTGAGATAAATACCTGCTCTTTGTATATCCCATTTTTAATGAAAATAATTCTAGGAGTTGTAGCATCGTCAGATAAACTATTAATAGCTGCTTGAATACTTCTAAAATTTCCCTTACCAGTGGCATCTACTACAATGTTTTGTGCACACAACAAGCCTTGCTGCAAAAGAACAATTGCAATCAGTAATAAACAATAGATAATATGTTTTTTTCGACAGCGCATTTATTGATTTTTTAAAACCCAATTAGGGTATTTATTCGCTAATAATTGTGCAGGCCAAGTACCATACCAAGCATAGCCATTACGCCTTTCATATTCTATATCTTTTACGTATTTTTTCTTTTGACTATCTCGCCCTGAGAAAAAAGGTTCATTGGTATCTATATCATAAAACCTAGCCCAAATGGTAGAATTGGGATCTTGAACAAATACTCTATCTTTTCCTTTTGGTGTACCTGGTGCAGGTATGTCAACAAAGTTGTAGCCCACAATTTTAGCTGCATTAAACCAAGCTACTGCGCTATTGATAGCGTCTTTTATCGCTTGGGATGGATAGGGCTGTTCCATTAAAAACTCAACAATACCTACACTTTCATTACCACTTAACGATACCAATTCAAAGGTTCTAGCTTTTGCGGGTTTTAATGATACTGCATCGTACTGCGCGCACCAAACCGTTAGCTTACCCTTTACTCGAATCTGTGTTTTTAAAATACAGTCAATGCCTTTTTCTACTGCCGCTTTTGATGGGGCTATTAAAGAAGTATCTACAATATCTAAATTATTGCGCTTAAGTACTACATCTTGCAACACTTTCAGGGCGTTTATCATGGCATTATCGTTGTAAGTAATTTCACTTCTATACAAACTAGAATCCGGATAAAACTGCGGCCAACCACCATTTTGGTACTGCGCTTTAAGCAAATAGCGAATACCATTTTCAACAGCTACTAAATACTTAGGATTCTTAAATGCTTTATATGCTTTTGCTAAATACCAAATCTCTTTGGTTGTAGCATCGTTATCAATGGTGGCATCATTTCTACCGATGTCATCGGTTATTGTCGCTTTTTCTACTACTGTATAGTCTCTTTTGTAATTAATGGCTTTTTCTTCAAAATGTTTCGGCCAACCACCATAGCTGCGTTGAAATAGCAACATATTATCAGCTACCAAATCTTGAGAATGAATGGTACTGTTTGTTAGTAACAAAACTGCTATCAACCCAATAAATAATATGTTATTACTATTTTTCATGAACTACTTAGCTATTTTTTTCTAGTTTGTTCGATAGCCCACTTCACCAAATCATTGGCTGCTTTAAAATTGTCAAAATCAGCAGGCAGTTTTCTGCCATCGGTATATTCATTATACACCCAAGGATCGCCCACTGCAAATACAGCGCCTTTACCTACTTTACTTACCGCCATTATTACATCACCTTTATCGTTAAAAATGCTTATAGCTGGTGCAGATAATTTTAGGGTACTAATTTCTTTTAGGTATACTTTTTTTGCGGTTGTAAACACAGGCTGATTTGCAGAAAACGTAAACGCTCCCATTTCGAACTGCGCTCCCGTTACATGATTACGGCTGTCCTCATTAAAATGGATACCAAACTTTTCAGTTAAAATATTAAAGTGTTCAAACTCAGCATTAGGTTTATCATTATGGAATAAAATCAATACGCCACCAGCTTTTACCCAATCATAAACTATTTGTGCGTCTTTCTCTGTAACATAGTTGGGTTTAGGATTATCTGCTAAATCATCCGCATCTACAATTAAATAGATATCAGTTTTTTTGAGATTGGTAGAAGTTGGTGCTGAAAATAAAGTTTCTGTTTTTACACCATAACTATTAAAAACATGCCCCAATAAAGAGAAACCGTTATTATCCATTTCTTCCCATACGTAGTGAAATGGTTTTTCTACGCCAATAATATCTTTTTTTACTTCGCTATTGTAGTAATGATCTAGTGTTACAGTTTTCCCTTTACCAATGGTTAATGCAGGTATCGATTCCATTTCATTAGCCGCTTGAATAAATGCGCCTATACCCTTAGGATCATTTACGATGACTTTCTCACTCATATAATAGTCGTAGCTACCATCTCTGTAAGGTTTACCACCAAGACCACTCACACTTACTGTGCCTTTTAAGTTGGCCTGACCATTGGCATCAGTTTCAATAAATGTTTGCAAAATGCCGTCATAGCCTTTTTTAGATACGTTCAAATAAGAAGCTGGTAAAACACCTAGGCGTACACCTTTTGCCAAAGCATATACAAACATTGAACTTGCAGAAGCTTCTAAATAGTTGCCTTTACCTGTAGGCTTGTCTAGTATATCGTACCACAAACTAGTTTTGGTATCTTGTACTTTTTGTACGGCAGTTGCAAATCGCTTTAAAATAGTTACCAGCGTATCTCTTTTTTTGTAGGATACAGGTATTTGCTCTATTACATCTACCAATGCATTCCCATACCAGCCCATGGCTCTTGCCCAAAAATTAGGCGAAGCACCAGTTGTTTTATTAGCCCATTGTTGCTCTTTGCTTTCATCCCAACCATGGTATAGCAAACCCGTTTTTGCATCTCTACTATGCTTTTCCATCCAAGCAAATTGATTCACAATATCATTGTAAGCAGCAGTGTCTCCAAAGTTTGTAGACCATTCAGCATAAAAAGGCTCGCCCATATACAAGCCATCTAGCCACATTTGGTTGGTATATATTTTCTTATGCCAAAAACCACCTTCTTTCGTACGAGGCTGTGTATTTAGCTGGTCACGTAAAGTGGCTGCAGCTTTATAATATTTATCCTTACCCGTTACTTTAAAAAGTGTCAATAAAATTCTACCGCACAGCACATTGTCTATATTGTAATCTTCCCTTTTGTAGGTTCTTATCACACCTTTATCATCTACAAAAAAGTCTATACACTTTTGCATATAATCAAAATATTGCTTATCTGCAGTTTTCAACCACAATCCCTCAATACCTTTTAAAACCACCCCCATATCGTAGCTCCATTTTTGGGGTAAATGATTTGGGCTGATGGCACTTGTATCAGCCCACAATGTCATAGCTGTTTTAGCAAGCTTTGCGCTATAATCAGCTTGTGCTGCAGCTTTTAAACCCACACAAAAAAGCCCTATGATAATTAGTTTTTTCATTTTTGTAACTAGCTTTTGTATTTCAATTAAGCAGTAGTTGCGTCGCACACTGCAACGTTTAGATTACTTAATCATCAATGCCTTATCTGTTGCACCTGCAGAAAATTCTACCTTAGCTTTTGCTTTTGACCCATCACTATTTACAACAGTAATCGCTTTACAGTTAACACCTTTAATGCTAAATAATAAGTCTGCGTTACTATTATAGTCCAACTTATCGAAAGCAATATTTTTGCTATTTTGAATAGCCACTACAGGGTTTGTTTCAGCAACTATCAACTGAACATTTTTAAATGAGATGCCATCAGCTTCTTCACAAATAATGCCTCTTTTAGCTTTAATAACCATATTTTCCATAGCGATGTTCTTAATACTCATTTCTGGTAAGCCCCTTATAAACACCGCTTTTTCAGCACCATCACACACGATGTTTTTAACCAAGAAATTTTTAAACTGCGGTGTTGCATCTGTAACTGGTAATAGTTCTACTTTAGGTGCATCTCTTTGTTCACCAGCTAATGGCACAGGATCTTTAGCCATATAATACATGTCAAACAGAATTGCTTCACCAACAATATCTTTCATGTTAATATTATCGCAGTAAATATTTTCAACTATACCACCTCTACCTCTTGTGGTTTTAAAGCGCAAACCAATATCAGTACCTATAAATGTGCAGTTAGTAACATTAATATTTTTAGCGCCACCACTCATTTCGCTACCTATTACAAAGCCGCCGTGTGCATGATATACCACACAATTTCTCACAGTTACATTTTCGGTAGGCATGCCACGTTTACGACCTTCTTCATCTTTACCACTTTTGATACAAATACCATCATCACCTACATCAAATGTGCTGTTTTCTAGCAACACATTTTTGCAACTTTCAATATCTATACCATCACCATTTTGTGCATACCAAGGATTCTTAGCGTACACGTTTCTTACAGTTAAATTCTCACACATTAAAGGGTGCAAGTTCCAAGCAGGTGAATTTTGAAAGGTTACGCCATCTAATAATACATTTTTACACTTGGTAAATACTAATAAGTTCGGACGCAAAAAATCTTTAATATCTTCAAAATCCTTTGCTGTTTTATTACCATTTAATACACCAGCATCTTTAGTTATAGATCCCTTAAGAGATGACGCTGAAGGAAACCAAGTTTTTTTATCATCAGATAAAACACCACCACTTGCTAGTTTCGCTTTCCATTGTGTTTCTGTGAGTTTATCTTTTTTAATCGCACGCCATACGTCGCCATTGCCATCTATAATACCTGCACCTGTAATTGCAATATTTGTTGCATTAGTAGCAGATATAGGTGATTGATTTCTGGCTGCGGCTACGCCTTCCCAGAAACTTTCTA
Source organism: Parasediminibacterium paludis (assembly GCF_042651445.1). NCBI lineage: Bacteria > Pseudomonadati > Bacteroidota > Chitinophagia > Chitinophagales > Chitinophagaceae > Parasediminibacterium > Parasediminibacterium paludis. The sequence continues at coordinate 192,344 of NZ_JBHSDC010000003.1, read as the reverse complement.
TTAAAGGGAATTGTGTTTTGTCAGCAGTAAATTGTAGTAACGCATTTTTACTTAAGTATAAATTTACATTACTCTGCAAAACTACTGGGCCGGTTAACCAAAAACCATTGGGTATTAACACGACACCACCACCATTTTTACTACAAGCATTTACCGCATCATTGATGGCTTTTGTGTTTAAAAACAAGCCGTCAGATTTAGCGCCAAATTGTACAATATTAAAAGTATCTTTCTTGAACTTTGGAACTGGCACTGGAAGCAATGTAACTTGCGCCATCACACTAGAAATCGTAACTAACGAGGCAAATATCAATAAACAACGTTTCATAAAGCTAAAATCGTTTAGACGTAAAATTAGACGACAATGCTAAACACTAAACCGCTTTAGAAGCCCAATAGTGCCATTTATTTACGCAAACGTTGCCATTTAGTTATAAGCAGGTAACCACATGGTAGTGGCCTTAAAAATGTTTCGCAAATTGTAATTTTTTACTTCCGTTTTAGTCAATTGTTTACCCCATTTTACCCTATTTCTTGCATTTGCGCCCTCACCAGTTGAATTATATTCTGCGAATAAAACTGTCTTTTCATTGTCAGGATTACGCCAGTTATCCCAGCCTTCTTTTACAATATGGCTACCCATTTCAGTATTAATAAAGACCACTTTGGCATTTGGCCGCCAAGGCCTACCGAGATACACTTTCTTAGCCGCTGTATCAGCAATTAGTTTACAATCAAAAAATACAAAGCCAAACTGATGATTAGGCCTTGTAGAAGCGGCTGTAATAAATGAGTTGGTCAGGCTTTTTATTGTGCAGCTTTGAAACACACAAGTGGCTTCACCAAAAATAAAATCAGTAGTACCTTCTATATAGCAGTTTTTGTAGTACTGACGGCTATTTTCAGTAGCTGCATACAAGGTATCTTGATTACCAAGCAGCTTACAATCCTTTATCATAAACCTATCACCCTCTACATGCAATGCCACAGCCTGCCCTATTCTGCCAGCAGTATTTTGTATGGTTAAGTTTTCAATAGCAATATCATTGCCTTGTATTAGCACTGTGTACGATGTATAAGTGCTAAACTTGGTAGCACCAGTATTATCTTTTGTCAGTAATGGCTTTTGCGAGTAATCGTTGCCCGTAATAATGGTACTATCTATATCCTCACCAACAAGCGAAATATTGGTTTTCCAACTTGGTATCACCAACTTTTCTTTGTAAACCCCTTTTTTAATGTAAATTCTCACTTGCACTTGCGATAAATCTCTCACGCTATTTACTGCTTCTTGGATGGTTTTAAAATCGCCGCTACCATCAAGTGCTACATTGAATTGTGTAGGATAAGGCGGCCCTGGTGGATTATATTGTGCTATCACTATTTGTCCTAGCAACAATAACAGCGTTAATAATGCTGTTGCTTTTTTTATGTAACCAGCAGTAGCACTTTTATCATCTTTTGTTGCGTCGCACACTGGAGCGTTTAGTTCTTTATTGATCATCGCTGGCCTTATTTAGAAACTGTTGTATTTACAAACCCCATCTCTTTCAACCAAGCTTCACACAAGGCTTTCCATTGCTCAGTAGAACCTAAATTATTGTTCATAGCTATGGCATGCCCACCTTGTGGAAATACATGAAAACTGGTAGAAATATTTTTCTCAAGCAAAGCCTTGTAAAATAACAAGCTATTAATGGGTGGAACTGTTTTATCATTAAACGCATCGGCAATAAAGCAAATTGGTGTGGCAGTTGTTACATGTAACTCAGCAGAATAGTCATAGATTAATTGCTGCGATGGTGTGTCGCCTAGTAGATTGGTTTTACTGCCTTTGTGTGCGTCTTTACCCATGGTTATTACTGGCGACACCAAAATCATAAAATTAGGATGCGCAGATACGGTATCGAGTGTATCATTAATAATAGACATATCTTTTGTAAAGCAGCCAGCCATTGCAGCTAAGTGACCACCTGCACTTGAGCCTTGCACACCAATTTTTGCAGGATTAATGCCCCATTTAGTTGCATTCGCTCTCACAAGTTTAATGGCTCTTTGAGCATCTTGCAGTGGCGCTAATTCTCTTTGTACTAAATCAGGTGAAGTGGGTAAACGATAATTAACTACAAATGCACTGATGCCCATTGTATTAAACCACTTAGCCACTTGAAAGCCCGCCAAGTTGTAAGTAATATGGTGGTAACCACCGCCAGGAAATATAATGACAGCCGCACCAGTATTATCATCTTTAGAAGGTAAAAAAGCATACATGTAAGGACTAGCTATTTGTATGGCTCTCTCGTTTACAATACTGTCTTTAAGAGCCAAGCCTTTTGTATTAAGCATTTTGCCTTGCGGCCAAAGCGGTATTATTTCTTGTGCGTTTACAGTACCAGCAACAAGACAAATAAAGGCAATGCAAAAAATAGATTTCATAGTATTAATTGTGGCTATAGATGAACAAAGAGACAACTGATCAAGTGTGCGACGCAACCAATGCTGATAAGCGCTACCAAAGCTTACACCATAAAATATCTACTGAATGGGCGCTACTCGAAACCAATCAAAATCGGCAAAACCTGAATCATTAATTTGTGTTTGTCTAGTGCAGAAAATACCCACTTTCGCACCAATCCATCGCCCCACTTCTGCGGTAAATACGTCACCCACTTTTGTAAAGTTTGTTCCATCAAAACTATAAGCAAACTGACACAAGCCACCTTTAATTACCGACACTCTACAGTACACCGTAGCTGAGGGTGCTTTCATAATTTCTATCTCTTTTTCGGGCTTGCCTTTGTCCGCATCTTTGCACAAAGTGTGTAATAAATAAATACCGTCATTCTTACTTTTTAAACCAATACTGGCATAACTAAAACCCATGATTGTTAGCCCAGTTTTTTCATTTTCTAGTTTTGGGTTTGGGTTAAATGTAAGCTTGGTAGTGACCATAAATTCTTCGGCAGGAAACTTTTGTAGCAACACATTTGGTGCGCCCCAAAGATTAGCAATGCTATCCGTTTTATCTGAGAATAATCGCAGCGAGCCATTGCTAATATTGGTAAAAGCCCAAGTAGCTTTTGGGTTAGCCATCCATTGCCATTGCAAGCCCAAAGTATTGCTATTAAATTCATCGCTTTCGGCAGGAGTAGCTATTGGATAGGTTTTGCCAACGTTTGGTTTTTTATACACTAAAACAGGTTCGCCAATACCATCGCCATCCTTGTCAACACCCATTACTGGCCAGTTGTTTACCCATTTCATAGGTTGTAAATGTAATATACGTCCATACAAGCCTTTATCTTGAAAATGTAAAAACCAATCTTCGCCAGTTTGCGTTGTAACCCAAGCACCTTGGTGTGGTCCGTTGGTAATAGACGCACCTTGCGCTAACACTACTTTACGTTCGTAAGGACCGTAAATATTTTTAGAACGCAACGCTATTTGCCAACCTGTAGAAACACCACCCGAGGGTGCAAAAATGTAGTAATAGCCATTGCGTTTATAAAACTTAGGACCTTCTACAGTTGGGTCTGTCTCATGGCCATCAAATACTAGCTTACCATCGTCTAAAACCTTTGTACCATCGTCACTTAAACGCTTTACGACTAAAATACTTTTAATACCAGCACGACTACCTGCATATGCATGTACCAAATAGGTTTTACCATCATCATCCCACAAAGGACATGGATCTATTAAACCTTTACCAGCCTCAACCATAACCGGTAAAGACCAAGGACCAGCAGGATTTTTTGCTTTTACCAGATAAATACCAAAGTCAGGGTCTGGATAATAAATGTAAAATTCGCCGTTGTGAAAGCGAATACTTGGCGCCCACACACCACCACCATGTTGCGGCTTAGAAAATACATTATAAGGTGGTTGTTTTAACAAGGCATGACCAATAATTGTCCAATTCACTAAATCTTTAGAATGCAAAATTGGTAAGCCAGGTATATCTTCAAAAGATGAAGCCACAAGGTAGAAATCGTCACCAACACGTATCGCATCTGGATCAGAATAATCGGCATGAATAATAGGGTTTTTGTAAGTACCGTTACCATTGTCTACCATCCAAACTTTAGATACAGATAGGCTTTGTGAAATAGCTTGTAAACTACCAACTGCCCAAAAAAGCAAAAGACAAAGCTTTTTGTACATATTATTTTGAAATTTATTCTTTAGGCATCCAATTGCTAAATATGGTTTGGATGGTGTAGCTTTTTGCTTCTTCATCCGATAACTGTTTTGCCCATGTCACTCTGTTGATAGTTTCAGCACCTAAGCCAGTATTTTTATATTCTGCAAAGCGAGCAGTTTTGTAGTTCTCTGTGTTGTTCCAGTTGCGCCAGCCTTCGGGTAAAATATGCGAATCAATATTACAATTAAGATAAACAACTGCCGCATAAGGCTGCCAAGGACGACCTAGAGAAACGCCATGCAAACCTGTATCACCAGTTAATGTACACTTGTTAAATATATAGCCAAAAGGATGATTGGCAGGTGTGGATGCTGCGGTAACGTGAGAGTTCTTTTTGCTGTGAATATGACATTGTTGAAACCAAACCGTAGCAGAGCCAAAAATAAAATCGGTAGTACCTTCTATATAACAGTTTTTATAGTATTGCCTACTACTATCGTTGTTGGTAAACAATACATCTTGGAAGCCTATAAAACGGCAATTGTAAAATGCAGCTTTATCGCCATCCATTTCAGCAGCTACAGCTTGCCCTGCTGTAAAGCCTGCATCATTTTGAAAGGTGATATTTTTAGCTGTAAAATCATTAGCCTTTAATAAAAAACTATAAGATGTTCTAGTATTAATCACAGCACCATCTGCCCCAATTTTACCAGTATGGTCATCGTAAGTAAGAATGGTTTTCTCTGCACTTTCACCGACAAGTGTTACAAAGTTTTTACCTGCGTCAAGATGTAATTTTTCTTTGTAGATACCATTCTTCACCATAATAGTAATTGGTGTTTGATTATTTACAGGCACCGCATCAAATGCAGCCTGTACAGTGGTTACATCGGCATTGCCGCTTTGTGATACTATAACAACTTTAGGTTGTGCATGTATCATTATTGTAACAAAAATACCCAAACATAAAAGTGGTAATTTCATTCTTATTATATTTTACATAATGCAAACTAAAACAAATTAAGAAGCGAGTACCAGTGGCACTCGCTTCTTAATTTGTGTGACTCACATTTATTTTATTGAACACTAATTGTTTTATTAATTCGAGTCGCATCATTACTTACAGATAATCTGTATAAACCTGCATTCAAGCTAATAGGTAATTGCAAGCTAAATGTTGTTGTACCACCGTCAAATTGAATGGCTTTAGACAATATTGCCTGACCTAAATTGTTAAAGAGTTCAATGTTGTAGCTACCCTTAATTAGATTTGATAATTGCACACTTACTTGCTTGTTTATAATCGGGTTTGGATACACGTTTACAGCAGCAGTGGTAATATCAGCAGCAGTAGTAACAACAGCACTGTAAGCGAAAGAACCGTCTCTATCAACAGCTTTAATGCGGTAGTAATTTGTAGCACTTGCTGACGAAGCATCTATAAAGTTGTAGGTACCAGCATTGGAAGCTACAACTGTACCGATAGCAATAAAACTAACACCATCTACAGAACGTTCAACAGTATAGCTAGCGGCATTGATTTCGGTCTCAATATTCCAGCTTACTTTAACTATGCCACTTACTTTATTGGCAGAAATATTGGCAAATTTTACTGGCAAAATAGTGCCATTTGTAACACCAAAATTACCAAACGTTGTAAAGCCATTTGAAGAGGCAAAATAAGGATCAACAACCGTTCCACTTCCCGTTACAGTAGGATTTACTAATCCAAAATTAGACCATGCACCAGCAGTATATTGCATTAAATTAACTGTATTTGTTCTTACAAATGACGAACCTTCATCTGCTGCAAGCCAACCCAAACCAGCAGTAATATTTACAGTTTGCGTACCCAATTTATTAATTGTCCATTGCTTATTTACAACTGAATTGGGAAGAACAGGTGCATTATCAAACGTATTTTTCAGAGATACACTAAAGCTATCTGTAGTACCTGTATTAGTAAGTGTTACAGGTGTGTAACTAGTACTTGAAGTACCTACCGGAAATAAAGTTGCAGTAGCACCAACGCTACGTTTTATTCTGCCAGTGCCCGAAAGTATAAAATACTGACCAACGCCTACACCTGTTTTAAAGGTACCATTTGCAAGAGTGGCATCGATAGTACCACCATTATTTACATTTATTACTACTTTACCATATGAAGTAGGGCCACCAGCACTTGTATCACAGTTAAAACCGCCTGAACCTAACTTTAACGTGCCATTAATATTAAGCGTTACTACAGAACTTGGACTGCCCAATGGTGTAATATTGACATTACCAGTAGAATTACTCAAGTCAAGTGTTCCATTGATGTTATACGTATAATTTCCAGCAGCAGTGGTGCTATTTGCGCCATTATGAAAATAACCAGTACCAGCAGATAAGGTAACGGTCTTTCCTGCATTTATGGTAATTACATTATTATCTACAACTGTTGGGTTATAAAGTGTTGTCAAAGCATAGTTAGCCGACTGGGTAAGTGTTACATTTTGATCTATGACAACATTAATATTTGGCTGACCCCCAGCTATGCGGATTCTATTAATTTGTGTAACGCCAGTACCCGTTAATGTAAAGCCATGAGAACTTGTATCAGAACCATAGGCTTCTAAAACAATCGCATCGGGCCCTGTTGTTAAACCGCCAAGCATGCCATTATTCGTAATTACCAATCCATAACCATGATAAGGCCTTAAAGTTCTTGATGTGCCATCTGATATTAGCGAACCACCAGCATTAATAGTAAGATTTTTTAAATTTTGGGTACTTGTGAGTTTTACAGTATGACCACTTTGAATAATAACATCGGCAGAAGTATCGGGGTAATTAATACCAGCGGTTGTACCCGAGGTTGCTCCAGTAAATCCGCCATTAGGACCTGTTGTGGATATTTCCCAAGTTGAATAAGCATTGTAATTGCCAGAAGTTACAGATCTAAATACTTTTTGCGAAAAAACATTTGATACGAAAGCTACAAATAGTAGTAAAAGTGATAACCGTGTAGAAGTTCTTTTCATGATAGCTGTGTTTTATTGTTAGATGGTACAAAGGAAATTTATTACAACAATTTTACTTCACTATAAAGCAGGATACTACGCAATCGTTCCCAAAGGCTATCAAACCAAAAAAATTGCTACACTTTTTAGGGTGTAGCAATCACATCTATAAAGGGGTATTATAGTTTTATAAAACGCGACACTTCATGTATTTCATTATCATCAAATACAATTAAATAGCTTCCAGAAATAAATCTGCTAAAGTCAATGAAAGTTTGTGTTGTACCAGCTAATAATTGTTTGGATATAAGAATACTTCCATTTAAAGATATTACTTTAAGCGAGGCATTTTTTGATGCTTTTGAATGCGCAATATTTAGTATATTAATTACTGGATTTGGATAAGTACTCAATTTTACACTTAGCTGCTTTGTAACACTTACTGTTTTGCTATATGTAAATGTTCCATTTTTATCAATCATTTTTAAACGATAGTAAGACACACCATCTAAAGGTGACATATCAGTAAATCCATAAGTATTAATTGCGCTCGAATTATTACTATTTACCACACCAATCGGGTAGAAATTATTAGCGTCCGTACTTTTATCAATCTCAAAAGATTGGGTATTGATTTCGTTTGATGTTACCCAAGTTAAATTAACTCTGTCGATATCAAGTGCGGCATTAAACGATTGTAACACTAATGGCAAAACACTAGTATTAATTACTGTGAAAGTGCCAAAATCTGTAATACCACTTGCACTAGCTACATATGGTGTTGCGCTAACGCCAGAACCTGTAATAGTTGCATTATTACCAACCCAAGTTGTACCATTATAACGAATAACAGAAATCGCAGATGCAGGATTAAATCCAGATGCTTGGTCAGCTGTAAGCCAACTAAATGTTGCAGCAATATTTGAGCCCGTTGCATCTGGCGTAATAGTCCACTGTTTATTAACTACTTGTGTTGCTGATGGCACAGCATTATCAAATGTATTTTTAACAGATACAGTAATATTATTGGCGGTACCAGAATTATTGATAGTTACAGGATTGTAGGAAGTTGCAGATGTACCAACAGGGAAAATATTACTTCCTGTGGCTACATTATTTAATTTAATACCGCCTGTACCATCTGTAATAATATAATTGGTTGCAGATGCACCAACTATAGAAGAAGTACTAAGTGTACTTGACCCTAATTGTAGATTACCTGAAGTAAGCGTTAATACTCCTCCTACAACTGCCGTGCTACTACTAAGTGCAACACCAGAAGCGTTGTTGATGGTTAAAGCGTTGACAATAGCAGGTAGCAGTGTGCCAGTAACTTGCGCTGCAGAGCCATTAAAAATATAGTTAGCTGTCGTGCTTAAAGACTTTAAACCCGAGTTAGTTATATTGCCATTGAGGCCAGAAAGTGCTGCAGTAGTAATACTAGCACCATTGGATACTGTAACATCACCAGAGCCACTAATAACAGATGTGTTTAAATTTAAACTACCATTTACAACCACACCAAAACCTGCGTTTGGTAAGGTTAAATTAGAGGTTAAACTATAATTACCATTTACATTAAACTTGGTATTATTGGCATTAGTACCAGCGTAGTTAATCACTTTACTTACACCATTTAACTCTACATCCAAATTAGTACCAGTACCCATATTAGATAAAAAAGTACCGCCAGATATATTAAAATCTGAAGCAGTTGCCAATGTATCAATAATGGTTCCAGATTCTCTGAAGTTAACAGTGCCACCAGTTTGGTAAAAACCGCCTGGAAAATTTACTTTACCAGTAGCATTTACAAATGAAATATAAGTAGTACCTGTGTTAGCAACAGTAAAACTACCAAGCACATTGGTTGCATTTAGTGTATTTCTAAATGCGTAATAGTTAGCTTGTGATGGGCAGTTCCAAATGATATTACCATAAATAGAAGTAGTTTTAAAAATTCCAGTTTGATTGCTTGTAATCCCTGTTATAGAAAGTGTTGCGCCAGCCTGACATTTCATAACGTTTGGCGTAAGATTACTATTAGCGTTATGCTGATAAGTGGCTCCATTATTTACAAATACACTATCACCCGCATTACTAAAATTAAACCCTGTACCAGCGTAAACAAATGTCCCATTAATAACAGTGGAAACATTACCGTTTGTACCCATTGAGCCTGCTACTGTCATAGTTCCATCTATCTGTAAGTCGGTAGTTGCAGTAGATGGCGCACCATCATTGGCAATATTCAAATTAGCACCAGCACTTACAATTAACTGACCACCTTGCTTAACTTTTGTAAGATGTATATAACCCGAACCATTTGCCAATGTTGCAGAAATGGTAACAGTATGACCACTTAAAATAGAAGTTATACCAGAATTATTATATACAGGATATGCCGGCGCAGGGGTAACCCAATTAGTGCCATCGTATCTCTCCCATGTTGCCAAATTCGTCCAATCACCACTTTGATGACTCTGAAAATCGCCCGCTACAGGGTTGAGTGTAGATAAACCTACAACATATACATTCTTTAACTTTCCGTATCGCCCTGTATTAGAGCTACCACAGCTATTATATATTCTGAAGTTCAGTGTTTGCCCCGAAAGAATGGTAATACCAGTCGCACCATTTACTGCCAATCTGAAATTAGCATTCGTACCTGATGTTTCATTTATAAGCGATAATGGTGTACCAAATGCTGCACCAGGAACATCGGTAGAATCGGCTGTTGTGAAAGCAGTTTTTGAATATACAATTGCTAGCTTGGTATTGCTAGAAGTATTGTAAAAAGAGTTGTTTAAAATAATAGAATCTAAGCGTACTGTATAACCTGCTGCAGCTGTTACAGTAAACTCTTCATAGTTTGTTCTATTCAAATTACCGCCAGGCCCGCCTGAACCAGTAGTCCATGAACCTGCTGCTGAAGCAGCATAAGCCTGACCATAAGTTGCAGAATAAGCAGTTACACCCGATACAGAACCATCCGCAGTAACTAATTTATTTAAGGTAGGCGTTGTAGCTACGATACCCGTAGCACGAACCGCAGCACTATCTTGATTATTAGTAGTTAATGGCCAATACTCAAGAATCGTAGAAACCGTGAGCGGTGTCGCCTGAACGATACCAGTAACTGGTACTGTTACACTCGCAGCACCAGTACTTGTAAGTGTAATATTACCAGAATAACTACCAGCCGTTGTACCATTAAGTCTCACACTGATAGTAGTATTAGACACATTACCAGAAGTTTGTGTTAATGTTAAAGGTGTGCTACTGTTGTTCCAAGTGGCACCGCCATTGGATGAAATCTCAAAATTAGCAGGTGCCGTAATAACAATATCATTGGTTAATGAAGTACCGGATGCTACAAATGCTTGTGTATTGGAAGGGATGCCCACACCTTGTGAAAAACTACCAAGCGTACCTGTAGTAACAATAGTAGGGGTACTAGAAATAGCAACGGTGTCGGTAGTATGAGAGGCATAACCAGTTTTGGATGCTATTATATAATAATAATATGTTTGACCTGGTGGTGGAATACTTTCTGAATATGTAAAATTAACTGCGGTATCATTTACTGAAGTTTGTTCATTAACTTTTGTAAAAGCTACTTTATCACTACTTCTGAACAGCTCATATTTTATTGCGGTCATTGGCCAGCTAATGTTCCAGTTAAACACAGAGGTAGACGTGCCTTTTATACCAGTAAAATTCGCTACAGCAATTGGTGAAGGTACATAAGTTGCAAAATCTGCCCTAGTTGTATTTGGATCCCAGCCACTTAGCATATTAGGTAAATTGTAACCAATTGTGTCGGTAGCACTAAATTGCTTAGACCAGCTCACTCTTTGGCTCACATCGGCCGCCGAGCCATCGGTTTTTTTGCTTTGAAATTCTGCGTAGGTAATATTGCTTGTGATAGTATTAGCATCCCAAGTACTCCAACCTGCAGGATTTACAGTGTACGGCAATGTACAATTCAAGTAAATTGTCTTTTGATTAGTAAGTGCTTCACTCGGACTAGGCCATGGACGGCCTAAATAATAACTAGTACCACCAGTATTGGCAGGTATTACGCAGCCTCTAAATGTAAACCCATAAGCTTGACCTGCAGGTGTATTAGCAGCAGTCATGAATGATGCCCCCGTTCCAGTTTTGGATTTTGCATAAACAACACATGAATCAAAAACGGCAACAGAGCTTCCAAATATAAAATCTATATTACCATCAATATAGCAGTTTTTAAAATACGAACGCGGCACACCACTACCTTTTACATATAATGTATCTTGGTTAGCCATTAACCTACAATTCTTAAAAGCTACTCTATCAGCGTTTACCAAAACAGCAACTGCCTGCGAGCCATCACCAAAAGTATTGGCAAATGTGATGTTAACAGCAGTAAAGTCCGATGCATTAATGGTAAAACTTGCAGAGTTTTGCGTACCTAAAATTGTTGCAGGATCATCATAATAAACAAAAACATTGGCAACACTTTCACCAACAATTTGAATATATGGCTTAGTAGATGGAATGTTTATTTTCTCTCTGTATTTTCCATTTCTAATATAAATAACCCAAGGCGAGGCTGCAGTTGCAGTAGTAGGTGCAGCGTCAATTGCAGCTTGGAGAGTTGTAAAATCACCCGAACCATCCTTTGCCACTGTTTTATTGTACTGTGCATTTGCAATTTGTGCAAACATCGTAGCAAAAAATAGGCAAAACAATGCCTTTGATGCGGAAGTAATAAATGTTTTCATATGATTTTTTTATTGTGAGTGATTTTAGGCAATCGATATTTGAGCAAGCATCTACGCAATAGACAAAAGATTGAGTCCCAATGTATCATTGCATTGATTTACAGAAAATTACATCAAAGCGATTAGGTAAATACTAGCCGATAAAATTTAATTGTTAGAAAGAAAATTGTTTTTATAAAAATAAAATAAGCCGATACATATATCAGCTTATTTTATAAATGACTAATAGCCAGGATTCTGCGTAAAATTCGGATTTGCATCCCTTGCCGCCTGAGGAATTGGTAACAATTCAGATTTACCAGTTATAAAGCCAGTGGCAAATCTCGCAAGTGAGGTAGTGTTTATAGTTGCCCCTACCCAAACTACTTTTGTAGTACCAGCAGGTGTAGAAGTTGGCGCTTTTACATAAAATGAGTTCGCCCATAAAGTTTTATCATCAGCGGTAGACGCCGTTTTGAAAAACATAGATGTAGGTAATGTAGCATAAACACCCGAACTTGTAGACATAGCGAGTAATGCAGCTTGGGTATTAGCGATGGTTTGTGCTAATAAATTCCAACGAATTAAATCATATTTACGCAAACCTTCAACGCCAAGTTCTAATGAACGCTCTTTTACAATAGCATTGAAAAATCCAGATTTGTCTAAATTACTTGGTAAGTCTACGGTTGCATCTGGTGTTGTAATTGGTTTACCATAACCTCTGCGGCGAACTTGATTAATAGCGCTATAAGCCGCAGCGGTAGGACCACCACTAATTTCGTTATCAGCTTCTGCGTACATTAACAACACATCTGAATAACGCATAATTTGCCATTTTAAGCCTAAATATTGTGTACCATAACTGCCAGGATCTATAGCTGGACTCACCCAATCCCTTCTATATTTACCATCATTTAAGGCGGTAATAGGTTGACCAATTTTAATTAATGGAGCACTAGCAGAAGCTTGTGTGATATTATATAAACAGCATGCTACATCACGTCTTGTATCTGTAGAATCGAAAGTGTAAAAGTAAGTAGGCAATACGTTAATACTTTTATTACCATAAGTAGTTGTACCTAGCGTTATGGTTGGGCCATCATAATAACCAAGTTTGGTATCTTCTACGCCAGTTAAACCAAAGCCACTAACCTGAAACATCAACTCACCGTTGGGATCGGTAGATACTTTTGCTCCTACTTGGTTCTTCCATAGGTTTAAGTAACTTGCGTTTAACGTATGCTGACCTGAAGTAATAATATCGTTACACTCATCTTTAGCTATTTGGTAGTAAGCTAAATAATTAGAACCTCGCTTCATGGTTCCGTCACTTCTTAATGCCCAACCACCTCTATATAACGCAATTCTTGCACGTAATGCTTTTACAGCACCTTTTGTAATACGTTCGTCTACTTGATCACCAATTGATGTGACATCATTGCGCCAAGGAACAAGCGTTTCAGCGGTCTTTAAATCATCCAATAATTTTTCATATAGCGTATCTCTATCAACACGTCTTGGAAACGGATCGCTCGCTGCCAACGCATAAGCTGGCTGAAAATGTGCCGGTAAATCGCCCCAATTTCTAATAGCTTCAAGGTAATAAGTAGCACGAAGTGTTAACGCTTCGCCATACATCCGCTGCAGCTGTTTCTTTTGCTGGTCTGTACCATTTGTATACAAACTCATTTGGGGAATATTTGCTATACAAATATTAGAATATTCAATACCTTGAAATAATTGATTAAATGGATTAACGATTTGTGCATTACTAGATGTTGCAGCATACCTTGCAATATCTCGTCTATCATTATCGCTAGCACCTGTTGGTCCTTGAGATTCGTCTGTATCAACTGTATAATATAAACTTAAACGTATACCGTAGCCAGCATCACCAACTAAACGGCTATAAGCTCCAATCAATGCCTTGTAGGCGCCATCTACACTACTAAATACTGTTGATGTTCCTACTTCTGTAATAGGTTGTTGGTCAAGATATTTTTTACAACTGCCTAATGATGACATGACGCAAATCATCATTAGAAAATGGAAATATTTATTTTTCATATCGCTATTTTGAATCTATTATTAAAATGTTACGTTTACACCAAATACAAAGCTTCTACTTTTTGGATAAGCTGAGTAATCTAAGCCAGGTGTTAAACCACTACTTCTTACACTTACTTCAGGATCGTAACCTGTGTATTTAGTAAGTATTGCCAAGTTGTTACCAGTAGCGTATAATCTTATTTTAGTCATTTTAATTTTTGCCAATAGTTTTGCTGGTAATGAGTAGCCAATAGTTACGTTGTTTAAGCGTAAGAAAGATCCATCTTCTATAGCCCATGAATGTGGATAGAAAGCACCAGCACTTCTTAATGGCTGCCAAATCTGTGCATTGGCATTTAATGCTGCTAATTGATCTGGTGCAATACCCATTACAGTTGTACCATTTAACCATTGTGCCGTTTGGCCAGTTGGCGTTACCACTTTCCAACGGTCTTTCATAATATTTAACATGTTGGCATCAACGGTATAAGCATTGGTTAGTTCTATTTTATTAGCATTATATATATCGTTACCTATTGAGAAATTTACAAAAACACTCATATCCCATTGTTTGTAAGTAAATTGTTGGCTCAAACCACCAGTAAACTTAGGTGTAGGATTACCGATTATTTTCCTGTCATTATCAAGGTCTATTTTACCATCGCCATTCAAGTCTTTAAACTTAATAGAACCTGGCTGAACAACGCCAATGATACCTGCGTCTGAAACCACACCAGATTTTAAAGTATATACCCCATTGGCATAGTTAAAATCATCTACTTTGTAAAAACCATCTGTAACCAAGCCCCACATAGAACCTACAGCATCACCAATTCTTTCAATATAATCTGCTGGCTGACCAGAAACACCCCAACTAGCTGCTGGATAAAAATACTTTTGACCTACACCAAGTGCTTCAATTTTATTTTTATTATTAGATAGGTTAAAAGTTGCAGTCCAGCTCAGATTATTCTTTTTGCGAAGAATCACGGTGCTTAACTGAACTTCAAAACCCTTATTAGATGTTTTACCAATATTTTGTAATTGTAGCGCATAACCATAGGTTGAAGCGATAGGTACATTTAATAATAAATCACTTGAAGTATTTTGATAATAATCTACTGACAAGCTGATTCTATTTTTTAAGATGGCTAAATCCAAGCCAACGTTGCGATTAATAGTTGACTCCCATTTTAAATTCCCATTTACCAAACTGTTAGAATAATAAGCATTAACAGCTTGACCATTAAGCCCATAATAGTATCCACCATTATTGCTAAATGTTGTAATATATAAATAGTCTTGAATTCGATTGTTACCCACAGCCCCATACCCTGCTCTTAGTTTCAAATCGTTAATGAAGTTCACATTTTTCAAGAACCGTTCATTTTTAGCTCGCCAAGCAAATGAGGCAGCTGGGAAATAACCCCATTTGTTTCCATCACCAAATTTAGAAGCACCATCAGCTCTTAAATTGAATGAGAACAAATATTTGTCTTTATAACCATAACTCAATCTTGTAAAGAATGACAAATTGGTATAATGTGATTTTGTAAGACGTGGATAGCCTGTAAAATATGAGCCTAAAGTGGTGTTATTTATGGCATCATTGTGGCTAGTAAATGTTGGAAAGTTTCTAAAAATACTCTGTTGTAAATCTGTTTTCAAGTCGTAGGTTTCTTCACCAAACAAGATATCAATATCGTGTTTGCCCTTGTAACCTTTGTATGAATATGAGAATACGTTTGAATTGGTAACAGTTGTTGTTTTTGTGGTATCCAATTCTAAGATTGGCTTTTTACCACCTTGAATCACTGAATAAGGTGTTAAGGAATCGCTATATTGCCTATCAACTAATGATTTAGAATCATAGCCAAACGTAGAACGGAACGTAATATGCTTATTAATTATATAAGACACATTCGCAGTAAAATTTAATGCGTCAGTAGTTTTTTGTCTGAATTCGGAGTTACTTAATTGTAGCGGATTAATTAACAATAAACCATTACCTGCATTAGGATCGGCAAGTGGATCGGCTTGGGTCACATCCTGTGAAGGCGAAAGAAAAGGTCTGTATTTGATGGCGTTACGCAATCTGTTGTAGGCAGTTCCTTGATCGGATGATACACCTGCGCCAAATACGTTTTGATTAGTATACCTGAAACTACCACCCACTTTTAGTTTTTCAGTAACCTTATACTCAGTTTTAAAATTTACAATATGTCTTTTATACGTTGAGTTAAGTACAATTGCTTTATCATCGTTGAAGGTGTAACCGAAATTATAAATCCATTTTTTGTCACCACCAGACGCAGTAACATTGTGTGTTTGCGAACTACCTGTTAAACCAAATGCTAGTCCTTGCCAGTCAACTGGTGAAACATTTTTATAATTACTTAAAGTATCCCAAGTACTACCAAAATTTGTAAGAAAATTAGTACTATCGGTAGCACTTCCTCTCGCTCTCTCTGACTGATAGATAACATAGTCGTATGGACTCATGACATCTAATTTTTTAGCAAGATTTTTTATACCGATATTACCATTGTAAGCAACTTGCAATTTGCCAGGTTTTCCACTTTTAGTGGTAATAATAATAACACCGTTACCACCACGAGCACCATAAATAGCTGTTGCAGCCGCATCTTTCAATACGTCAATAGATTGAATATCTTGTGGCGAAATATTAGACAACCCATTTTCAACCTGAATACCATCTATAATATATAGCGGTGAGTTATCTTGAGAAATAGAGATACCGCCACGAACACGAATTCGTACATCAGCATCGGGACTGCCTTCGGCAGTTGTTGCCGTTACACCTGCCAATCTACCATTTAAGGCCTCTGCAGCAGAGTTAATAGGTACATCTTTCAAATCTTTAGCACCTACAGAAGATACAGATGCTAACACATCTTTTCTTCTTACTGTTTGGTAACCAATAACAACAACTTCATCGGCAGCCACATCGTTTGCTTTACCTAATTTGATAGTAATATCATCGCTTTTTATAGCAACAGTTGTAGTTGCATAACCAACATAACTAACTGTTAGCGAACGCGTTTTCCCATCATTGGAATACTTAATTGTAAATTTACCATTAGCATCGGTTCTAGTACCTATTTTGGTACCTGTAATTAATACACTAGCATCAGGCAGAACCCTACCGCTACTATCTACTACTTTACCGCTAATTGTTTTTGTAGTTTGTGCCCAAATGCAGGACGAAATAAAGCATAGGAGGGCAATGAGATAGAGACATTTTTTCATACAGCGAGAACGTTTAATTTGTAATACTAGCGCGAATACGTCTAATATCACTATAATTTAGAACAACAATATTAGACAGATATTCAGTTGTAAGGAGTACATAGTGGTCTATTTTTTACGCAATCGTTCCCGATATCGTTTACTAAAATCAATACGGTCTATTACCGTGTAAAAGGATTAATTTTATGGCTTAATAATTTTCTTGCCTGAAATGAAATTTGAAGCGGTTACTATTAAGGATATAGCTAAAGCATTAGGCCTATCTACCTCTACTGTGTCTAGAGCACTAAGAGATAGTTATGAAATAAGTAACGATACCAAAAAAATAGTACTCGATTACGCTAAAAAAATAAACTACCGTCCTAATCCCATTGCCTTAAGTTTAAAAGAAAAACGCAGCCGCTCAATTGGTGTTATTGTTTGTGAGATTGCCAATAGCTATTTTTCGCAAGTCATTAATGGTATAGAAAGTGTGGCCTACGATAGAGGTTATAATGTTATTATATCGCAAAGTCACGAATCGTACGAAAGAGAAGTACTTGACCTACAATATTTAGCGTCACGGTCTATAGACGGTTTAATCATTTCAATTTCTGCAGAAACAAAAGACTTAGAACATCTCACAAAATTGCACGACAGGGGCTTTCCGATTGTATTTTTTGATAGAGTAGTAGACGAAATTCAAACACATAAAGTTATCACAAATAGCCAAGGCGCCTGCGATGCTACAACACATTTAATAAGAAAAAACTACAAAAGAATAGCAAATATATCTAATGCAACAAATTTATTAATTACTAAATCACGTATTGAAGGGTATAAAAAAGCTTTGAAAGACAATGGACTTAAATTAGATGAAGCTTTAATAGA
Organism: Parasediminibacterium paludis; assembly: GCF_042651445.1. Classification (NCBI taxonomy): domain Bacteria; kingdom Pseudomonadati; phylum Bacteroidota; class Chitinophagia; order Chitinophagales; family Chitinophagaceae; genus Parasediminibacterium; species Parasediminibacterium paludis. Next base: position 174,258 of record NZ_JBHSDC010000003.1, on the reverse strand, counting down.
ATATTGCCCCCACGGTGGTTTGGTATACGAAGAGGTTGAAAAAGCATTAGATAAATTATTCATGCTTGATAAAAAGCCCGATGCGGTCTTATCTACAACCGATAAAATAACAACCAGTTGTTTGCGTTATTTTAAGGCCAGAAACATTAAAATACCAGATGATATTGCATTAATAGGGTTTTCAAATTCGGAATTAACCGAATTGCTAAGCCCACCTTTGTCTATTGTACGCCAGCCAGCGTTTAAAATGGGCGAAGCAGCGACTAATTTTTTATTAGAACTGATAGAAAGTAAAAGACCCATCACCAATTTTGAAACAAAAGTGATGGATACAGAACTCATCATCAGACAGTCAACAAGATAATGCATAGAAGTTATTGTATATTTCTTTGAAAAATTGAAATATTAATGTGTTATTTGTATTCATTAATAAAAACGATTGCTAATTTCTATATGCTATGGTTGCAACAACAACACTCAAAAAAATATCCGAAATGCTCAATATTAGTATTTCTACTGTATCAAGAGCTTTGAAAAATCACCCAGATATTTCGGAAAGAACAAAACAAAAGGTAAATGATTTAGCCACCATGCTAGATTACGAGCCCAACCCATATGCTATTCAACTAAGCTCTAAAACGAGCAAGGTTCTAGGACTTATTGTACCAAAAGTGAGTGACCTATTTTATACCTCATTTATTGATGCTGTTGAAGAAGAAAGCCGAAAAAATGGCTATTCATTAATTATCTTAAAATCTGACAACGATGTAAACGTAGAGATTAATCATGTTAGGTTTTGTAAAAAACAGCGAGTTGCTGGTGTATTTGCCAGCGTGACGCCAGATACCGAAAATCTTGAAGCGTTTGAGCGTCTAAAAGAAGTAGAGATTCCAGTCATTTTCTATGACAGGGTTCCTACTACAGAAAAATTTGTACGTGCTTGTTTCGATGATAAAGCCGCTGCAATTTTAGCCGCAGAAACGATTTTAGAAAAGAAAAAAAAGAAAATATTAGCGCTTTTTGGCGATACACACATTTCTATCACGCAACAACGCTTAGAAGCTTTTAAAGATGTGTTTAAAAAACACAAAAGCACCAATAAATTAATTACTGCCCATACAAGAACTTTTGAGGAATCTATAGCAGTGGTTACCGAACATTTTAACGGTGACGATAAGCCAGATACCATATTTTGTATGAGCGATGAAATCATGGTAGGCGTTATGAAAGCTTTGCAAATACTACAGTTGAGCGTTCCTAAGCAAGTAAGCATTATTACTATTAGTAATGATGGTTTTTATCCAAAACTATATCATCCCGAAATTACTTATATAGAAACTAGTGGTTATAAACTTGGCAAATTAGCATTTGAAATAATGATTAAAGCCATCAATGGCGATAAAACAATTCAAGAATATGATGTAGACCCCGTGCTAGTAGAAGGTAGTTCTCTAGTTTAATAACCAATTATATAATTACCAAAGCCGTTACTTAATTTAGCTAGGTAACGGCTTTTATTTATGCAAAAAAGACGATAAATAAGCTGACAATCAGCAAAATGTGAACAACAATCGTTTGCAACAGATTGCGTCTAACTAGGTAATATTGTACAGCACTTATCTTTAGTTTCTAACGATAAAATAATTTGCTGTATCATGTCTAATTCCAAACCCCATCTTACGTTTGCGCAAATCATTAATATGAATGTTGGGTTCTTTGGCATTCAATATAGTTTTGGTTTGCAACAAAGTGCGGTAAATCCTATCTACGATTTTTTAGGTGCCAAGCCTGATGAAATACCGTGGTTAAATTTGGCAGGACCATTAACAGGCTTATTAATACAACCAGTAATAGGTGCGCTAAGCGATAAAACATGGATACCAAAATTAGGGAGACGAAAACCTTTCTTTTTCATTGGCGCTTTAGTCTGCAGCCTTGCTTTATTTTTATTCCCTTTCAGCAGTTCTTTATGGATGGCAACTGGATTACTTTGGTTACTAGATGCTGGTAATAATACGGCTATGGAACCTTATAGAGCTTTTATTGCAGATAAGCTCGACGCTAAACAACAGCCAACTGGTTTTTTGGCACAAAGTTTTTTTACTGGCTTTGGCCAAACACTTGCCAACGTTTCACTTTTCATTTTTCCAATGATATTTATTGGCAAAACTGGTAAGTTACCTACGTGGGTATTTGCGTCGTTTATACTTGGTTCTGTTTGTTCTATTGGCTCGGTATGGTGGAGTTCTAAAACCACTGCAGAAATACCCCCTACTACAGAAGAATTACAAAAAATGAAAGAAGAGCCATTAAATGTTTTATCTCCTTTTATAGATATTATCAAAGCCATAAAATTCATGCCCAAAGTAATGTGGCAGCTTGCACTTGTGTACTTGTTTCAGTGGTATGCTTTGTTTTGCTATTGGCAAAATTCTTCTAAAAGTGTGGCATTGTCTGTATGGCATGCTACACCACAAAGCAATAGCGCATTGTACGAAAAAGCAGTAGCGTGGACTGGTTTGGTCAATGGCTGGTACAATGTGGTTACTTTTTTAAGTGCTTTTATATTGGTATGGTTTGCAAGAAAATACTCGCCAAAACTAGTACACTTTGGCTGCTTGGTCATTGCGGGTATTGGTCTATTAGTGTTTCCTTTTATTGAAAACAAATATTTGTTATTTCCCGCTATTACTGGCTTTGGTATTGGCTGGGCAAGCATGATGGGCATACCGTATTTAATGGTGGTAAGCCAAGTACCTAAAGAAAGATATGGTGTGTATATGGGAATCATTAATATGATGATTGTAATACCAATGTTTATTCAAACAACCACATTTGGCTATATACTTAAACACTTTTTAAACAACAATCCTACTAATGCTATTGCATTTGCAGGCGTTTTTTTATTGATAGCTGCGTCACTTACATTATTGATTAAAAGCAGTAAACCAAACGCTGATGAAGTAATCATGCAGGGCGGTGGTCATTAACAACTTAATTTAAAGAAAGATTACAATGAAAATACTTTGTATTGGCGAGGCTTTGATAGATATGATATGTACCGATACCAACACCTCGTTATCTAAGGGCGAACACTTTTTAAAGAAAACAGGAGGCGCACCTACTAATGTAGCTGCTGCAATTGCAGCACTCGGGGGTAAAGTAGCTTTGGCTGCAAAAGTGGGTAAAGATCCATTTGGTACACAGTTAATTGACGTAATGAAAGATTTTAATGTAGATACAACTTTCATGCTTCAAGATGCAACGCATTTTACTACCATTGCTTTTGTCTCATTAATGGATAATGGTGAACGCGATTTTGTTTTTAGCCGCGGTGCTGATGGTCAATTAAGTGAAGCAGATATTGCTTCTATCAATCTTGTCGACTACAATATTGTGCACTTTGGCTCAGCGACTGGTTTTCTCGAAGGACCTTTGCAGCAAGCTTACACAAGCCTTTTGCAAAGAGCTATTGCACACAATTGTTGCATCAGTTTTGATCCCAACTATAGACACTTGTTATTTAAAGATAATACAGACAGTTTCGTAAGGCAAAGCTGGCATTTCCTTAAAAACTGTCACTTTTTTAAAGTAAGCGATGAAGAGGCCATGCTTTTAACAAATACCAATACGGTTAATGAAGCTGCAACGGCATTGTTGCAACAAACAACGGCCACATTTACTATTACACTTGGTAAAGATGGAACGATGTTAGGGTTTAATAAGCATACAGAAATAATACCAAGTATTCCTATCAAACCAATAGATACAACAGGTGCAGGCGATGCTTTTACGGGTGCGGTTTTGTACCAACTAAAAGACATGGATTTAAGCGCCATTAAAGCTTTAACTGTTACACAGTGGCAGCATATTATTGATAATGCCAATAAGGCTGGCGCAAGAACTTGCGAATATATGGGTGCTATGGAAGCTTTTAAATTTTTAAATAATCAAATTCTGCAATAGAAAAGCTATTGGTATGTATAATTATCAAATTCATCAAAACATAAAAGCTTACGTGAAAGAGTTTCAGTTGGATATTACTGACCTTGATAACTATTTCTATACAAGCTTTATTGCTAATGTTTCTGCTATCCAAAACCTATATAACCAGTTGTATGGCCAACACCAACATGCCGATGCACATTTCAATGATTTACTAAAAACTATTACCAAAGCTTATACAAACCGTAGTGTGGCTTTAAAACAAAAAGATGCAAGTAAAGGTGCGAGAGGTAATTGGTTTTTAAGCAATGAGATTACTGGCATGAGTTTGTATGTGGATCGCTTTGCGGGGAGCTTACAGAACATGAATGACAAGCTTGATTATTTAAAAGATTTAGGTGTCAACTTACTTCATTTAATGCCTTTATTTAAAAGCCCTGAAGGTGAAAGCGACGGTGGTTATGCTGTGTCCAATTTTAGAGAAGTAGATGAACGATTTGGCACTTTAAAAGACTTGCAAACACTGCAAAAAAACATGCAGAAACAAGACTTTTATTTAATGCTAGATATTGTATTAAACCATACTTCTCACAGGCACGAATGGGCAGAAAAAGCTAAGGCTGGCGACAAATATTATCAAGATTTCTTTTACATGTTTGATGATAGGTATTGGCCAGATGAATTTGACAAGACCATGCCAGAAGTTTTCCCAGAAAGTTCACCGGGTAGTTTTAGCTATGTGCCTGAGATCAATAAATGGGTTATGACAGTTTTTCATAGCTATCAGTGGGATTTAAATTATACCAATCCTGCGGTTTTTCTAGCCATGCTTGATACCATATTTTTTTATGCCAATTTAGGTGTAGACATTTTACGTATAGATGCGCCCGCCTTTATTTGGAAACAACTTGGTACTACCTGTCAAAACTTGCCACAAGCACATACTTTGCTACGATTAATAAAACAATGTGTACAAATAGCCACGCCAGGTATGGCGCTTTTAGGCGAAGCCATTGTAGCACCTAAAGCCATTATGGAATATTTTGGCAAAGATGAATTTACAGCTAGAGAATGTGATTTTGCATACAATGCTACACATATGGCATTACAATGGGATGCTTTGGCCACAGGGGATACGAGGGTAATGCTTGCAGCTCAACATGAAATTTTACAAAAACCATTTGGCACATCTTGGATTACTTATACCCGCTGCCACGATGATATTGGTTTAGGTTACGATGATTATATGATTCAACAAGCTGGCTTCAACGCTTATAGCCATCGTATGTTTTTGAAAAATTATTACTCAGGTAATCATCCTTATTCTAAAGCAACAGGTGCATTATTTGCCTTTAACCCAAAAACACAAGATGCTAGATTGAGTGGTTCGTTAGCATCGCTTTGTGGATTAGAAAGAGCTATTAAAAGTAACAACAAAAAAGACATTAAAGAGAGCATCAATAAAGTAATTATGATGCAAGCACATAGCATTTTTTTAGGTGGTGTACCAATGTTGTTTTATGGTGATGAAGTTGGTTATACCAACGATTATTCTTACTTGCAAGATGAAGCTAAAGCCTACGACAATAGATGGATGCACAGACCAGTTATTGATTGGAAAAAAAATGAAAAAGTAAAAGATAGCACTAGTATTGAAGGACAAATTTTCTCTGCAACCAAACATCTAATTAGTATTCGAAAAAGTCTCAATGCTATTGCCGATTATAGCAACTTGCAATGGATAACGCCACACAACATTCATATCGCAGCCTATATTAGAAATCAGGGCGATAAACGTATTTTCTGTGTGTTTAATTTTAGTAACAGAGATGCTTATCTTACTTGGTTTGCGTTTAAAGAAAAAGGCAATCCGCCTTCAAAATTATACGATCACTTTTCTAAAAAGGAATTCAAAATTGGTAACGATAACGAGTACCTAATTGTGCCGGCTTATGGCTTTTTTATTATGGAAGCGTTGTAAAACTATTACCAACCACCTGTGTAGCCATTTTTCAAGGCTTGATTGTATTTTTTAATATCAAAACTATATAAAAACGGGGCTTTGTGCGCAACGCCCTGTTTTACTTCTTTTAGCTTTTTTAAAATACCGTACACCAATATTTTTCGTTGAAAATTTCTTCTATCAAGCTTTTTATTTAAAATAGCTTCATACAGCTTTTGAAGCTCTGGCATAGTAAATTTTTGAGGCAGCAAATTATAGCCAATTGGTTGATGGTTAATTTGCTGTTGCATGGTTTCTAGCGCTTTATTCAAGATAAGATTATGATCCATCATTAATGTAGGTACATTTTGCAAATGAAACCACGAACAACCGATAGATAATTCATCAATCTTTGGTATTACTTTCGAAAAATCAACTAATGCATAATAACCAACAGTAATAAACCGCTGTAATAGCCAATTGTTTTTATCAATTGTAATCCCTTCTTTTTTCATCGCTTTTAGATGAAATTTTTTATCAGAGCGCTTTGGTTCGCCAAAGGTTGCAAACTGCTGTAAAAAAATATCCGTTAAGCCTGTGCGTTCCTGTAAAACCCTTGTTGCTGCTGCATCTAAAGCCTCATCTTTTAGTACAAAACCACCTGGTAATCCATACTCATCAGTATGTTTCATTTGTAATAACAGCACCTTCATTTCATTATCGTGAAAACCAAAAATCACACAGTCTACAGATACCGATGGTAAAAACATAGAAGCACCGTTTACCACTATCGATTCTATGTTACGTTTTAAAGCCATGCCGCTAAGTAAAATTAAAATGTGCAAAGTCTATTTTATTGAGAAAATAATTTTATCATTGCGTCACACTGACACAATGATAATTAAAATTTGCCATCATGAACAAAAAATTTTTGACCACCGCTAGCATTATATTGCTAGCGAGCTCAAGTCTGCTTGCGCAAAGCAAAAGCAGTAATACATTGCCACAGCTAGGCAAGAACAGTATTAAAGAAGTAGTAGCTGCCATGACTTTGGAAGAAAAAGTAAAACTTGTAGTAGGTATGGGTATGAAAATCCCGGGCGCATCTACAGGTGGTGCGGTAGGCCAAACCCAAGACAAAGTACCTGGTGCTGCTGGTACTACATTCAGCATTCCTCGCTTGGGTATACCATCCATCGTTGTTGCCGATGGTCCTGCAGGCTTACGCATCCAACCTAAAAGAGATAACGATACTAAAACCTATTACTGCACGGCGTTTCCTGTAGGCACCATGCTTGCCTCTACATGGGATACTGCACTTGTAAGAAAAGTAGGTATGGCCATAGGTAATGAGGTAAAAGAGTATGGTGTAGATGTATTACTTGCACCAGCTTTAAACATTCATCGAAACCCACTTGGCGGCAGAAACTTTGAATACTATTCAGAAGACCCTTTGATTGCTGGCTACATCACTAAATCAATAGTAAATGGTATTCAATCAAACGGCGTTGGGACTTCTATCAAACATTTTGCCGCCAACAACCAAGAAACCAATAGAATGCTAGTAAACACCGTTGCTAGCGAAAGAGCCTTGAGAGAACTCTATTTAACAGGCTTTGAAATTGCCATTAAGCAATCGCAACCATGGACAGTTATGAGTTCCTATAACTATATTAATGGCGTGTATACATCAGAAAGTAATGATTTATTGACTAAAATTTTAAGAAAAGAATGGGGCTATAAAGGCATGGTAATGACCGATTGGTTTGGCGGTAAAGATGCGGTAGCACAAATGAAAGCAGGCAACGATTTATTGATGCCAGGTATACCACCACAAATAGCAGCAATAGAAGAAGCAGTGAAAAATGGCAGCTTAGCAGAATCAGTATTAAATACAAATGTTGCGCGTATTTTAAATTTAGTACTGCACTCATCTACATTTAAGCAGTACAAATTCTCAAATCAACCAGACTTAAAACTACATGCAGCTGTTGCAAGAGCTGCTGCTGTAGAAGGTATTGTATTACTAAAAAATGAAGGGCACACTTTACCGTTAGTGTCAGCAAAAAAAGTGGCTGCTTTTGGTAATACGTCATACAATTTTATTGCTGGCGGTACTGGTAGTGGCGACGTAAATAAAGCATACACTGTTTCGTTAGTAGAAGGTTTAAACAATACAGGCTACATTTTAGATGCAGAATTAAAACCTATTTACGAGCATTATATTGCGGATGAAAAAGCCAAACAACCTAAACCAAAATTCTTCTTTGAGCTAGTACCACCTGTACCAGAAATGCCTGCTGACAAGGGTTTGATAGAAAAGAAAGCAATAGAATCTGATGTCGCTATTATTACGATTGGTAGAATTTCTGGTGAGTTTCAAGATAGAAAACTTGAGAACGATTTTAACATAAGTGCTACTGAAATGGAACTGATAAAAAATGTTTCAGCCGCATTTCACGCAAAGGGCAAAAAATTAATTGTACTGGTAAATACGGGTGGCGTTATTGAAACTGCAAGCTGGAGAGACTATGCTGATGCTATTGTAATTGCATGGCAAGGCGGTCAAGAAAGTGGCAATGCTCTGGCTGATGTATTAAGTGGCAAAGTAAATCCTTCTGGTAAGCTAGCTACAAGTTTTCCTGTGGCTTACAGCGATGTGCCTTCAGCAAAAAATTTCCCTGGCAAGCAAACTTCTAATGATGTTGAAATGCTAATTGGTGGCTTGCAAAAAGGTAGCAAATCAGAAGTGGTATACGAAGAAGGCATTTATGTAGGTTACCGTTACTACAGTACCTTCAATGTAAAACCTGCTTATGAATTTGGATATGGCTTGTCGTACACCAACTTTACTTACAGCAATTTAAAGTTAAGCAGCAACACTTTTACCGATAAAATCACCGCATCTGTAACTATTACCAATAGTGGCAAAACAGCTGGTAAAGAAGTGGTAGAACTATACATAAGTGCGCCAAGTAATAAATTAGATAAGCCAACAGAAGAGTTAAAAGGTTTTGCAAAAACTAGATTATTACAGCCAAATGAATCGCAAACGATAACCTTTACCATTGATGCTAGAAGCCTTGCATCATACGACACCAAAGCAGCAGCATGGGTGGCTGAAGCAGGTAAATACACTGCTAAAGTTGGTAAATCAAGTATGTTAATTCAGCAAACTGGCAGCTTTAACGTACCAAAAGATATCACTGTGCAACAACTTACCAATTTACTAGTTCCACAAGTAAGTATTAATGAGTTAAAACACTAAGCATATCAATACCCCCTGATAGATAAATATAAAAAAGAACGTTCACCCATTTGGGGTGAACGTTTCTTTTTATAACTTCTTGTAAATGGAATTTATCATGCGTTTTTACGCTCACCAATTTGTTGACGCCACATTGCGTAATATAAACCTTTTTCGGTAAGCAATTCATGATGACTGCCCGTTTCTACAATTTGCCCCTTTTCAAGTACATAAATACGATCTGCATGCATGATGGTACTCAAGCGGTGTGCAATCATTACAGTAATCTGATTTTTCTCTTCAGAAATAGCTCGGATGGTATTGGTAATCGCCTCTTCGGTAATAGAATCTAAAGCAGAAGTTGCTTCATCAAAAATGAGTAAATGAGGCTTTCTAATAAGCGCTCTAGCAATTGACAAACGTTGCTTTTCCCCACCACTCAATTTTAAACCACCCTCACCAATCATGGTGTCTAACCCTTTCTCAGCTCGTGATAATAAACCTTGACAACTTGCTTTGTTCAAAGCATCCATCAAGTCGGCTTCGGTAGCATTTGGCGCTGCAAATAATAAATTTTCTTTAATTGTGCCACTAAATAATTGGGTATCTTGGGTTACAAAACCAATTTGTCCACGTAATTCATCAAAGTCAATAGCATTACCAGGATTACCATTATAAAAAATAGTGCCTTCTTGTGGGCTATATAAACCTACCAAAAGTTTTACCAACGTACTTTTTCCAGCACCACTTGGACCAACAAATGCGATGGTTTCGCCCAATTTTACATCAAATGAAATATGCTCTAAAGCCTTGTACGAAGCCGTATTGTGTTGGAAAGAAATATCATCAAATTTCAAAGCATCAATATCGCCAACTTGCAAAGGATTTGTTGGTTTAGGATCTACCGATTTGTTCATGAGCGTATCGAAATTATTAATAGATGTTTCTGCTTCACGGTAAGAAGTAATAATGCTTCCGAGTTCTTGCAATGGCCCAAAAATGAAGAAACTATAAAATTGCATTGAGATTAACTGACCTGTTGTAAGCTTACCACCAAATACCAACCAAGTTAAGATAAACAAAATGCAAGCTCGCAAAAAGTGTACAGTGGTACCCTGCAAAAAAGCAATGCTTCGAACACGTTTGATTTTGGATAATTCTAATCCCAAAATCTTGTATGTATTTTCATTTAAACGCTTTACTTCTTGCTGTGTTAAACCTAAACTTTTAATCAACTCAATATTGCGCAAACTTTCAGTGGTACTACCTGCTAAAACAGCTGTCTCTTTTACGATAGTTTTTTGAATCGTTTTTATTTTTTTACTTAATGCGCCTACTAAAAATGCTAATATTATAATACCCACAAAATATACAACTATCAAGCTCCAATGAATAGCAATAGTAACTATTAACAAGAAAACAATTCCTACTAAAATCGGGAATAACACATTAATAAAATAGCCAATAAATTGTGAACAATCTTGTCGTACTTTTTGTAAAATGGATAATGTTTCACCACTCCTTTGATCTGCAAAATCTTGGTAAGGTAAGCGCATAGAATGTTGCAACCCGTCGGTAAACACTTTCGCACCAAATTTTTGTACTACTCTATTTACTACATAATCTTGAAAAGATTTAGCAATACGAGATACCATTGCTACGCAAATAGAAAGAAACAACAAAAAACTTGTATGCTTTAAAAACTCAGTTTTACCAACAGATGGTTTTATGATATAACCACTGCTTTTACTTAAATCACCAGCAGTATTCATATAATCTATGATTTTACCAAAAATGGTTGGATCTAGCAAAGAAAACACCTGATTAATAGCGGCCAAAAGCATGGCTAGTACTAATTGCCATTTGTAAGGTTTAAGGTACGTAATTAAAAGCTTCATTCAATTGTATTTTGGTGTCTTGCGAAGTCAACAATCATGCGCTAACACTATCTTATGACAATATAACATTGCCGCATTGGAAATATTATTTAATGGATTTATATACAACACCATCTTTCATTACAAATTTCACATCGTTTAACAAAGCAATGTTTTTAGTGGCATCACCTTTAACGGCTATAATATCTGCAAACGCGCCTGTTTTTAATTCACCAATTTTACCTTGTTGGTCTAGCAATTCTGCTGCGGTTGTAGTAGCTGTTTGTATGGCTTGCGTTGGCGTCATACCCCATTGTACCATAAAGCCAAAGTCGTTAGCTTGCGGTAAATTCCAATCGTAACCACCTATATCAGTACCATATGCAATTTTTACACCCTTGGCTAATGCCTTTTTAAACATGCCAGGTACAGTTTCTCTGAAATAAGCATTTATTGGGCTACCCGCTTTTAGTCTACCATCTGCAACAAAATCGTTAACAAAAATGGTAGGGCACCAAAAAATACCTTTTTTAACCATCAGGTTCATACATTCTTCATCCATCCCACTACCATGCTCTATGGTAGAAGCACCTGCATTTATGGCAGCTAAAATACCATCACGTGTCATTGCATGTGCTGCCATTTTTCTACGATTTCTTGTCGTTTCGTCTCCAATGGCTGTAATTTCTTCTGTCGTAAAATTGGGAATGCTTCTATAAGTAGTATCGTTAATGCGATAATAGCTTCTATCAGCATAAATTTTTATCCAATCTGCACCACGCGTTATTTGCTCCCTTGTGGCGCGTCTCGCTTCATCAGCACCAGTAATTTCTTGTAAGCCCTTAGGCATTTTTAACTCCCAAGCATAATCACTTTCTTTTATTGGATAATGACCCGTAGTGTTTAAAGCCAAAGTAGATACAAATAGTCTTGGCCCAGGAATAATGCCTTTATTAATTGCTTTTTTTACATCCACATCTGCATACCCAGCGCCTTCTGTACCAAGATCACGTAAAGTTGTAAACCCATTATTTAAAGCAATAGCACAACTGCGTGAAGCCCTTAATGTTCTATAAGGAATGCTTTCTTTTAATAATTGAACGTCGTAATCTTCACTTGTAATATCGCCTTGCAATAAAATATGTGTGTGGCAATCTATTAAACCTGGCATAACAAAATAGCCCGATAAATCGATAACTGTATCTGCCTTGACAGTCACGTCTTTGGTTGCCACAATGCTTTGAATAATGTTGTTGCTGACAATAATCGTTTGATTAGTAAGTACTTGACCAGCTTTGGTGTTTAAAACTTGACCGCACTTTATAGCGGTCGTTTTTTGCGCAAATATTGCTGTAATCAGCAAAAAGTTGAAAATTGTGAGTTGAAAATGCTTTGTCATAAGTTAATTAGTTTTGATAATGTTTTAAAAATACAACTAATGACGCTAGCAAAAGTTCGAATTTGATAAAAGGTAGTAAATATTAATCTACTAGTTCAGCGCAATAGTAACCTGCATTGTTAAGCACGGTTACGACAGTATTTGGGTGCAATTGTTCAGCTTCTATGCGTAGTACTCTGTCACAATCGTGCAAGTCTACGTTCCAAGCTAAAATACCATCTATTAATTTTAAGTGAGGTGACAAGTATTTTAATTGTTTCTTGTCCTCTATATTAGTTTTAAACACAAGTATGTTCATAATAGTTAGTGTTATGGTTATAGTATATGGTTTTTAGTCATTCGAACTTAGTTTTCCCCAAGTTTTGCATTTATTACGCCATTCTTGCTTAAATCTCTCACGTTCTTCTGGGTTCATTTTCTCCCATTTTTCTTTCATATTTTGCTTCCAGCTATTGCCTTTGCCACACCAACAATTACCTTTAAAACCACCAAATAATATTTTAGCCAATACTAAAATACCGATGGCTTGTGGGTAAGTAATTAGTTTTACTGAGGTTACATCTACCAATACGCCATTCCATAAGCGCATAACCACATAGCCAATCAATGCTACAAAAGCTACGGCCATAACAGAGAAGCCAATTATTTTTTTAAACCAAAATTGCTTATTCATCATTCGTTGTTTAATAGTTTAATAATTCGTCTTTTAACACTTGCAAGCGTTCTCTTAAATGCAGCACTGCATAGCGTTTTCTAGACAATAATGTGTTTATGGATGCACCAGTTATCTGTGCAATGTCTTTGTAAGAAATATCTTCTAGCTCGTGCATTACAAAAACTTGCTTTTGTTCTTCTGGTAATTCGTCTAATGCGGTTTGCAACGTTTCCCAAAACATATTGCGCAAGTAGGCAGTTTCAGGATTATCGTTTATATCAGAAAAAAGTTCTGCCCAGCCAAGCATGTCATCATCATTGGTTTCGTAAATATCGTCTAGCAATTCTGGCTTATGCTTGCGCTGTACATCGGTAATTCTATTACGAGCCACTCTAAACAACCATGCGGTAACTTGTTCTATAGGTTGTGTATTACCGATAAATTGATAAAAAACATCTTGCAAAATGTCTTCTGCATCTGCGTCTGTATTCACACGTCTGCGAATAAAGCCCATTAAACGTTTGCTGTAAGTACTTACAACGTCGGCTATATTATTTCGTTTAACATCTTGCATTGATGTTGCTAAGGTAACTGCTGCATCCATCTTAATAAAGGCTGACGAACTAGGAAATAAAATATTGTATACTCGAAAAAAGATAGCCAAAAGCTACCTATTGACTCGGGTAGATAAAGCTTCATAATGATATGAACGTACAAGTGTGCGACGCAACGATGCTTAATAGTACTACAACTGTTGGTAACCAAATAAAATACCTAATATTTAACAATGTTAAAACGACACTAGGGCTATAAAAGACTTTTAAAAAGCTACTTATCCTTATTTTTGCGACCACTGATAAAACCCAAATTAGAAAAGTGCCGATAAGCACTTGCACATATTAAAAATACTTATCGGCAGGTAATCATAAAATAAAACACATGAATTTCAATTTATCACAAATTCCAGTACGCACAAGTCAACCACGTGTTAATGGCCTTACCATGGTGATGGATAAAGGTCTTAGTTTAAGCGAAGTTCATAATTTTATGGAAGGTTGCGGACCGCATACGGATATTGTGAAATTGGGTTTTGGTACCTCGTTTGTAACACCAAAACTGCGTGAAAAAATAGAAGCTTACCAAACCTATAATGTGCCTTTGTACTTTGGTGGCACTTTGTTTGAAGCCTTTTTAATTAGAAATCAAATTGATGATTTTATAGCGGTTTGCAAAGATTATAATATTACACATGTTGAGGTAAGTGATGGTTCTATCTCAATACCACATGCCGAAAAATGCGGATATATCGAAAAATTGACCAAACATTTTACGGTGTTAAGCGAAGTTGGTAGTAAAGATGCAACACATATTATGGCGCCTTACAAATGGATAGAATTAATGCGCGCTGAACTAGAAGCTGGGGCAAGTTATGTAATTGCTGAGGCAAGAGAAGCTGGTAACGTTGGTATTTACCGTGGTAGTGGTGAGGTAAGGGAGGGCTTGGTACAAGAAATTTTAACCCAAATACCAGCTGAAAAAATTATTTGGGAGGCACCACAAAAAGCACAACAATTATATTTCCTAGAATTAATAGACCATAACGTAAACCTTGGCAATATTGCACCAAACGAGGTAATTCCTTTAGAAGCAATGCGTATTGGTTTAAGAGGCGATACATTTCATTTGTACTTAAATAAATAAGTTGATAGATGTTAGTTGACAGATGACAAATAGTCAAAGACTGTCAACTAACATCTGCCAACTGTCAACTTCCTTTTATGCGCTTATTTGCCCTTATTGGTTTTCCGTTGACACACTCATTTTCAGAGAAATATTTTACTGAAAAATTTGCTCGTGAAGGGATTACCGATGCTAATTTCAAGGCATTTTCTTTTGAGCAAATTGATGATTTAAAAGGCATATTAGCAAGCCATCCAAACCTTGAAGGTTTTGCCATTACCATACCACACAAAAAAGCTGTTTTAGATTTTTTAAACGAAAGCACTACCGCTGTAAAAGTGATGGGTGCTTGTAACTGTGTGCGAATAAAAAATGGTAAGTTATTTGGCCACAATACAGATGTGCTGGGCTTTGAACTATCGTTTGCCCCGCTATTGCAACCACATCATACCAAGGCTTTGGTATTAGGTTCTGGTGGCGCTTCTGCTGCGGTAGAATTTATTTTAAACAAGCGTGGTATTGACTACAAAATTGTATCACGTAGCAAAAAAGATGAACGTAATTATTTAGTGTATGAAGAAGTAGATGCTGCTTTATTGCAAGAATATACCATCATCATTAATGCCTCCCCAGTAGGCACTTATCCAAATGTAGAGGAAGCCCCTAACCTACCTTATCACTTATTAACGCCACAACATTATCTGTTTGACTTAGTATATAACCCTGCAGAAACTAAGTTTTTACAACTTGGCAAAGCGCAAGGTGCTACTGTAAAAAATGGTTACGATATGTTAGTACTACAAGCAGAAGAAAACTGGCGTATTTGGAATGATTTGGTGTAGAATGATTGGAACGCAGATGACGCTAATTTAAAGGACTAAGACGGATTTTGCTTTCCCCTTTTCCTTAAGACAATAAGATATAAAACAGTCAAGGCGAAACTTGCGTTTCGCCTTGACAAAAACTTCACCTTTCACAACAACACTTCTTATATCAACGAATCTTGCAATGCCGCAGATGATTTTAAACTGTCTTTTTTATCGTTATATTCTTTGGCTGCCCCAATAAAACTTACAAATAATGGTGCGGGTGCTTCTACCGTACTTTTCAATTCTGGGTGGTATTGCACACCGATAAAGAATGGATGATTTGGTAATTCAATAATTTCTACCAAGCCCGTATCTGGGTTTACACCACTCATGACCATACCATTTGCTTTGTATTGCTCTAGGTAATCATTGTTAAACTCATAGCGGTGGCGATGGCGCTCACTTATAGTTGTCGTATTATAAATTTTATGCGCCAATGTACCTGCAGTAATCTCACATGGGTAAGCGCCCAAACGCATGGTACCGCCCATCATCTTAATTTTCTTCTGCTCTTCCATCATATTTATTACCGGATTGGTAGTATTGGCATCCATTTCTGTTGAGTGTGCATCTTTTAAACCTAAAATATGTCTGCCATATTCTATCACGGCCATTTGCATACCCAAGCAAATACCAAAAAATGGCAACCCATTCTCACGAGCATATTGCACTGCAATAATTTTACCATCAATACCTCTATGACCAAAACCAGGCGCTACCAACAAACCGTCTAAACCTTCTAACTTTTCTTGCACATTATCATTTGTAATAAATTCGCTATGCACATTTATCACCTCTACTTTTACTTCGTTCATAGCTCCTGCATGAATAAAGCTTTCTAAAATAGATTTATACGCATCTTGAAGTTCTATATATTTCCCTATTAAACCAATGGTTACTTTACTTTTTGGATATTTCAATTTATCCAAATACTCTTTCCATCTATCTAGTTTAGGCTCGCTATATTCAGTAATATTCAACTTTTTCAAGCAAATTAAATCTAGCTTTTCACGCAACATGAGCATTGGTACTTCGTAAATGGTACTCGCATCCATCGCTTCTATTACTGCTTCTTGTTTTACATTACAGAATAAAGCTATTTTTCTTCTAATATCATTACCAAGCGGTTCTTCCGTTCTACATACTAACACATCTGGATGTACACCATTTTCACTTAATAGTTTTACACTATGTTGAGTAGGTTTGGTTTTCAATTCTTTAGCTGCTTTTAAGTAAGGCACCAAGGTTAGGTGAATCACCATCACTCTATCTTCGGGTAATTCCCATTGCAACTGACGAACGGCTTCTACAAACGGCAAACTTTCAATATCACCAACGGTACCACCAATTTCAGTAATCACAATATCAAATTTGCCGCCTTTACCAAGCAACAACATTCTACGTTTAATTTCATCGGTAATGTGCGGAATTACCTGTACTGTTTTACCCAAAAAATCGCCTGCACGCTCTTTATTAATTACCGTTTGGTAAATTTTACCCGTGGTTACGTTATTCGCTTGCGATGTATAGCTATTTAAAAAACGCTCATAGTGGCCTAAATCCAAATCCGTTTCTGCACCATCTTCTGTTACATAACACTCACCATGTTCGTAAGGGTTTAAAGTTCCTGGATCTACGTTAATATAGGGGTCTAATTTTTGAATGGTTACACTCAAACCTCTTGCTTGCAGCAATTTTGCCAAACTTGCCGCGATAATACCTTTACCCAAACTGCTCGTTACACCACCTGTAACAAAAATGTACTTTGCCATATATATCTTCTTTGTATACTTTTTATTAATTCTTTTTGGCTACCAGCTTCAGCTTTTCAATGTTGCATCGTTGCGTCGCACACTTGAACGCCTTGTTCTTTATGCAACTTTTATCACAAAAACACCAAAACAAACAGCAATAAAACTACCCATCACCACCTTTCGACCAAATGCCTTGGTGGCAATACTAGTTTTTGACCTTAAAATAGAATGATTATTGAGTATAAACCCACTATTGAAGTCATGCAAAACTAAAAGAAAAAAAGCGTTTAAAAAAAATTGTACTACCAAAAGCGAACAAGCTAAACAAGATACTGTTATTTTAATGTTGAAACATTAACCACAATAAACACATGAAAAAATTATTAACATTAACAGTAGCAGCTTTTGCAACAGCTGCCTTACTTAGCTACACATTTAAACCATCAGAGCCAGCTTTTTTATCTCGTGAAGGGTACATCGCCTGCTATCATCAAACCAAAGATCAAATTGAATTAGATGCCGCTAATCCAAATTTTGCAGCACTACACATGGCGCCAGCTTATTATAAGCTTGAAAACCCAACAGGCACTATGATTAGTTTTAAAGCAGAAGGCGGTGATGCAAAAGGCTATTTTATTAAAAGTAAGAAGAAAACGAATAAATGGCTGTTTGTAATCCAAGAATGGTGGGGCTTAAACGATAACATCAAAAAAGAAGCTGAAACATTTTCAAAAGAATTGGGTGATGTTAATATTTTAGCACTAGACATGTATGATGGAAAAGTGGCAAGCGTACCAGACAGCGCCATGCAATATATGCGCAATGCAAAATCTGAACGTTTGGAAGCAATTGTAAAAGGTGGTTTGGCTTATGCAGGTACTTCTGCTAAAATTTATACTGTAGGATGGTGCTTCGGTGGTGGTTGGAGCCTTCAAACCACATTACTAGCTGGTAAGCAAGCGGCAGGTTGTGTAATGTATTACGGTCGTCCAGAAACCAATGTTGATCGATTAAAAACAATCAACTGCGATGTAATTGGCTTTTTTGCAAATAAAGACCAAGGTATTCCACCTGCAGCAGTAGATGCTTTTGAAAAGACAATGAAAGAGATTGGCAAAAATATTACTGTTAATCGTTATGATGCTGGTCATGGTTTTGCTAACCCAAGTAATCCTGTATACGACAAAGCTGCTACAGAAGATGCACACATTAAAACTATTGCTTTCTTAAAAGCACATATGTAAGATAAAAGTCCATAGTCCATTAGTCGATAGACACTATATTTACGAAAGAAAGCCGTTGAAATTCAACGGCTTTCTTTATATTCAAATCTATTATTACATTTCCTGCGCCAATAAATCTTTTGATGTTTCTACATCATACATAGCCATATCATTCAATTTGGCTTTCCCGCGGTTTGCTCTTGCCATTCTTGAAAACACTGATAATTCTTTATTAAACAAAAACTGAAACAATAATATTGTATACGATTTATGGCTATGCAAAGAATCATAATATATGCCACCAATAGCTTTCAGCTTTGGTAAATTATTCCAAGGTATTGATGGAAAATCATGGTGCTCGTTATGATAACCTACATTTAAGTTCACTGTATTTAATGGTCCATAATAGCTTTTCGTTTCTTGGTCACCGTGGGTTAAATAATGCTCTTGCACCCATCTTGCGCCCAAAGGGTGCAAACCAACAGAAAAGAAAAAACTCACTAGTAGAAATACCAAAGCTTTCGGCCCAAGAAAAAAAACCAATGCACCCATAAAAGTAACTTCCACAACAATATTTACAATAGTCCATGTGTCTAATAAAGAAATCTCTTTTAACCTTGCTGGGCGTAACATTTGAAACAATGGATAAAGCAATAACCAAATAGCTTTACCAATAACAGAGTTGTTAATTAATCGCGCTTCCCAATGGTAAGGCATATCGCCATCTAGTTCTTCTACGCCTTGAAAAGAGTGGTGCTTGATATGATATTTTTGAAAAGAAATAGCACTTGGCAGCACCATTGGCAAATTAGCAATAATGGCGGCGATTTTATTTGAGCTTTTAGCTTTAAATACCAAGTTATGCGCACATTCGTGAATGCATACAAATAAAGTGTGGCAGGCAAATGCGCCTATTAAATAGGCCGCTCCAAATACTAGCCACCAATTTTTATCTTGTAAAACATAAGCCAATACCAACTGCACGGCTACGCAAAATAAAATGATTAGAAAGGTGTAAGGATTTCGACCAATTAGTTGTCTAATTTCTGGGTGTTCTTTAATAATTGCAGATGTTCTTTGCTTATGTGGTTCGGGTTTCTCGCTCCACTGAAAGGTGTTTCGGGTTATCATATGACGCGTTTTTTGTTGCTTTGCAACTTATCGAAAAATAACTGAACACTTACAATTTGTTGAAAATAAAATCGCTATTGGTTTCTAACTCTTAATCTTCATTTTGGTTACCAGTGCTAGCATCCCTAAAGACATTAATACGCCCATGGCAAAAGACCATCTCAAATTGGCTACTTCTGCCACATAACCTATAGCTGGCGGCCCTAATAAAAAGCCTAAATAACTAACTGTAGATACAGAGGCAATCGCCACACCTGGCGCTCTTGTACTGCTTCTACCAGCAAGCGCCATTGTTAATGGTATAATGCACGAAACGCCTAGACCTACCAATATAAACCCTAAAATTGCTGGTATTACATAAGGCAAACTTATAGATAGCAAAAGACCAAGGGCGATAAAGCAACTACAACCTTGCAACACTTTTTTAGTACCTATTTTATTAATCATCCAATCGCCCAAAAACCTACCTGTAGAAGAGGCACTCATAAAAGCAATATAGCCAGCTGCGATTAATGCTTTAGGGGCGTTTACTATTTTTTGGAAATAAATACCGCTCCAGTCGTACATAATACCTTCACAAGCCATACAAGCGAAAGCAATTAAACCAATTTTTAGAAGCGCCCTATCCGGCAAATTAAACCACGATGCTTTGGCACTAATATCTTCAGTTTTTTTAGCATCGTATCGTACGGTGTGCTTATAAGCGATAGACATGATAATAAAACATAACGCACCCACCATAAAAAAATGCCACACAGGTGTAATATCTTTCGAAATCATCCACCCACCAACAGCAGCAGCCGCAAAACCCGAAACGCTCCATATACCGTGAAATGTAGAGATAATAGACTTAGGAAATAATTTTTGCACCCCTACAGCTTGTGTATTGACTGGGATATTCATCATATTACGAGAAATGCCAAATAAGAAAAGCACACCCATAAACTGCCAATTATTGGTAACAAAGCCTAAAGAAAATAACAATATATTATACAATATAGAACCAATCAACATAATATAACGACTACTATATTTCTGTAACAAAATACCTGTAATGGGTAGTGTTACTATTAAGCCCAATGGCGCTGCAAACAATGCCGTACCAAGTTGGGCATCGTTTAAATGTAGTTTTTGTTGTAGCGTAGGAATACGACTAGCCCAGCTTGCAAAACCAAAGCCTGATACAAAAAAGAAAGCGGCTACACCATACCGTAGTTGCTTTGGTGTAGATATGTGGGTATTTATACTCATAACAATAAGCTACAAAAGTAAGCTTAAACGTTACCAAAGACCATATACCAACCAACTAAATAGCAAAGGTATTAGTGGAGTAAATGAATAACAAAAGTGGCTATATTTCTTGTGCTAACGAACATATCAGCTATTTGATACGACAGTAAAAAGAACAGCGGATAAAAAATATGTCGCCTACGTTCGCCCATTGCTAGTATGGTTGCTGATATTTTGTGCCTTATAAAAGTGGTATTAGCTAATGCGACCATTATACAACCAATAGCGGCGCCGCCTAAGATATCTGTAGTATAATGCAAGCCGAGATAAATGCGAGGCAGAGCAATAAAAATAGTGGTATATAACACTGCAAATAGCCCTATTTTCTTAGAAGCAAACCATAAACCTAAAGAGAGCCCAAAAAACAATGTCGCATGGTCGCTAGGAAAAGAACTGAGGTTATCAAACAAATCGGTATTTAAATTATAGGCTTCCCGTAAATGATTTTGCACATCAAGAATTGGGCGAATTCGAAACGGTAGTAAATTGGCACAAACGCGTGCAATAAACATGGCTACGAAACAACCCAAAATACCAGAGATAATAGCAATGCGTTTTTCTTTCTGATTATCCCACTCAGAAAACCATACCCACTACAATGCGGTTATTAATACACCGCCTTTTAGAAGTTGGCAATTAGATAAAAAAACGACTAATTCGTCAAAGTGTTGAGAAGTATGCACCACTTGATTAAGTGCATATGTAATAGTGCTGTCAAAAGGGTTAATAGGCATTTTAAGGGATTTTGTAAAATGAATATAAGATAATTTGAAATAATATTCTTGTATTTAAACCCATAATGATGCTCATCATTATTAACGATGAGATCAATAACCGCTACGATAAAAGCTCAATAATGGGATGAACGTACAAGTGTGCGACGCAACGAAGCTAGATAGTAGCGCCAAAGCTGGTCTTATAAAAATAATACACCAAACAAAAAGCCCTTGTAATTACAAGGGCTTTTTGTTATAACTCATCTCACTAAAAACTACTTTTTTAAAGCTTCTGCCATTGTTTTACCAATGTCAGCAGGGCTTGCAACTACGTGGATGCCACATTCAGCCATAATTTTCATTTTTGCAGCAGCAGTATCATCGGCACCACCAATAATAGCACCTGCATGGCCCATTCTACGACCTGGAGGCGCTGTTTGGCCAGCAATAAAGCCTACCACGGGTTTGGTTGCATTGTCTTTTATCCAACGGGCAGCATCTGCTTCCATGCTACCACCAATTTCACCAATCATAATAATACCGTCAGTTTCAGGATCGGCCATTAATAATTTTACTGCTTCTACTGTAGGTGTACCAATAATTGGGTCGCCACCAATACCAATAGCAGTGCTGATACCTAAACCTGCTTTTACAGTTTGGTCAGCCGCTTCGTACGTTAACGTACCAGATTTTGATACAATACCTACACGACCTTTTTTGAATATAAAGCCTGGCATAATGCCCACTTTTGCTTCTTCGGCAGTAATAACCCCAGGGCAATTTGGCCCAATTAGGCGAGTATTTTTACCTACAAGGTAGTTTTTAACCTTTACCATATCTTGTACAGGAATACCTTCTGTAATACAAACTACTAAAGCAATCCCTGCTTCGGCAGCTTCCATGATGGCATCGGCAGCAAATGCTGGTGGTACAAAAATGATACTCACATTAGCACCTGTGCTCGCAACAGCATCGGCTACTGTGTTAAAAACAGGACGATCTAAGTGTAGCGTACCACCTTTATTTGGTGTAACACCACCTACTACTTGTGTACCGTACTCAATCATTTGAGTAGCGTGAAATGTACCTTCTGTACCGGTAAACCCTTGTACAATAATTTTAGAATCTTTATTAACTAACACTGACATAGCTAACTGGTTGCATCTTTTTTAATGCGTGGCAAAAATAGGGCAAACCACAAAGCAAACAGTAATTAAAATGCTATGAAATGATGAGAACGTTTGCGTGGAAACCCATTTATATATATGGTATTTTATCTTAAACTTTATTAAAATTACTTTGTTTAAATACAAAAAAATGGCATTTTGTTAAATAATTACTTTTCTGGATTGTCTATATAAAAACTTAATAGCTTTATACCTCTTAATTAAAAGTACTTATGCTTAAAAAAATGTTGATTGTGTTGATTGTAACAGTAATTAGCCAAAAGCTAGCTGCGCAAATGACATTGCCAAATGCAACAAAAAAATTACCGCTTGATAGTTTAAGAAACTTGCCTTTGCGTGTTGTAGCCTCGAATTATTATAGCAATAATTTATCTTTTTTTTGTAAGCAAGAATTACAAATTCAAAAAATTACGAAAGTACCCGTTAAGTTTAGAATAGGCAGCGTAGAAGAAGTAGATAAATTGGAAGGAAAGCACAGTGGTAAACCATAGGATTTGCCACAGAAGCACTAAAAAAAAGTGAATGTCAATGTTCTAGTCTGATATTTTTCTCAGAAGCTATTTCAGTAATTGCTTTATTAAGCTTCTCTTTTTGTGCTTGGGTAAAAGATTCAGTAGATAAGAAATTATTGAAACTGTTCTTTTCATAGAAGCTAACTACATCTTTTTCAAACTTAATCCATTCAATTTCTGCCCAACTTCTATATACTTTTGGAATATCTTTTGAAAGCTGCCATCTAACTCTTTCGCCCGAAATCTCAACGAAATTGGTTTCTGCCTTTTTAGGCAGAAATCTTAATATAACAATAATACAAGTAGTAATTAAGATAAATAAATCCGTATTTCTCTTATACAAATGATAGCTATACGCACTCAAAAGACACCAAATCCCATACAATATCCAATCCCATTTTTTAACTCTACTTGCAAGGCTTGGCGCTATTTCTAACTTAAACGCTTGATTCATTTTTTAGTGTGATAGTGTTAAATAAAGAGTCATTTTACGCCACAACACTTGCTTCAGCAATTGCTTTTTTAATAGCAGCAGCCATTTTAGCACCTTTGTCGTGTATTTGTTCTTCTGTCCAAGTAAGGCTGATAGCAGTAGAAATACAACGGCTCATAATAGCATCACTTACACTAAAATCTTGTGTTTTCAAATCGTGTAAAGCTGCTTTTTGTGCATCGCTAATATTGTTAAGCGTAGTTGCATTATGTAAATGCTGCCATTTACGAATATAATGCCAGTTATTATCGTACCAGTAGAAATTACCAGCCAAAATACCTTGTGCTTTCATCTCTGCAATAGCTGCACGCATCAAATCTTCTGTTGGTAAAAACCAACTTAAAAATGCAAAATTATCTACACCACCTTCTGGTACTACTCTAAAGGTGATGTCTGGTATTTGTTCTAGATAACTACGCAGTAATTGGTTGTTCTTTTTTTGGATAGCCAAAATTTGATCTAGCTTACCTATTTGCGCCAACCCAATAGCTGCGTGCAGCTCGCTTATTCTAAAATTGTAGCCAATAAACGGATGTAAATCTGCCCCCCTATCAACGCCTTTATGGTCATGACCATGATCGGTGTAACCATCACATTTTTCAAATATATCTTTGCTATTAGTCATTACCACACCACCTTCACCGCAGGTAATGGTTTTTACAAAATCGAAACTAAAAGTGCCCGCATGACCAATTGTACCTAAAGCTTTACCTTTATAAGTGCCACCTATGCTTTGGCAAGCATCTTCTAGTAATATTAAATCATGTTCGTCACATATAGCTTTTAGCGCATCTAAATCAGCCATACTACCACACATATGCACTGGCATTACACATCTTGTTTTGGGTGTAATGGCAGCTTTTACAGCTTCAGGATGTAAGGTTAATGTCTCATCGATATCTACCAAAACTGGTATTGCACCTACGCTTAACACTGCTTCAAAGCTGGCAACAAACGTAAAACTGGGCATAATCACTTCGTCGCCCACACCTATATTTAAAGCAGCCATAGCAGTGGTTAATGCTGCTGTACCGCTACTTGTAAGCTGGGCATAACCGCAACCGAATACTTCTGTAATTTTTTGCTCAAGCTCATTGGCTTTAAAAATGCCTTTACGTGGCCCATCAAAACCATAACGCATTAAAATGCCTGTTTCCATAACATCATTAATATGTTGTCTTTCTTCGGCACCAAATAGTTCAAAACCTGGCATGTGTAGTAGTTTAAAGTTTGTAGTAAAATTGACTTTCTAAAAAGCAAAAGTAACTAATTATTAAAACTAGCATGGCTTTGTGCTAGTAAATTACCATTTCTATCACACATTCTCAGACGAGGCAGCCAATGCTTTATCAATATTATTTTGCAACATGGTTATTTTTTCAGTCGCATCTTTTAATTGTATCAATTGAATAGCAGATTGCGTTTGCTCCGTAGCCAGCCATATTAATACCATACTGATGTAGTCTTGTATGTCTTTACCTGCAAAATTGGTTTTAAACTCTACAATCTTCTCATTGATCATTTTCACCGTTTTGCGCACCACTTCCTCATCTTCAGGTCGTAATTTTAAGCGATAGGTTCTATCTGCAATAGCAATATTTATAGGTATTAATTCTGACATGATTTAGTTTGTAGTTTGAACTTTTAAGCCTCACTATTTAGTAATGCCAAGCATTTGTCTATCTCTTTCAAATAAATATCTATTCGTTTTTCAAGCATTGCTCTCTCTGTTTCGTCAAAGGCACTTTTGGTAAGCTTTAAAGCATCTAATTGATGCTGAAGATGCTGTATTTCCTCATCTTTTGTGGCTACTTCTGTTTCTTTTTTAGCCAAATTCTTTTTCAATTGCACATGCTCTTTCTGCAATTGCTGATAATTTTTTATCAGCAATTGCAAGCGCACCTGCAATACTTGAAGTTGACTATTAATATCGCTCATTCATTTAATTTAAACAGTTCATAAGTTGGCATAAGCTTAATAATTCATCATAAACCATTTAATGCTTTACACTCACAAATTTTTCACCATTTATTTTCTTATTTCTGCTTGTAACTCTGCTTCAAAAGTGGTAATTAATTTATTCACCATACTATCTACCTCTTTATCTACCAATGTTTTTTCTTCATCTAAAAAAGTAAAGTTTACCGCCATCGATTTTTTGCCTGCACCAAGCTTATCACTTTCAAATACATCAAACAAACGCACATTGGTGAGCTTGGTCAATTTTGTTTTTTGTACCGCAGCTTCAATCATATCAAAAGTGGTACTAGTATTTACTATCAATGCAAGGTCTCTTTGTACCGCAGGAAACTTACTTACCTCTTTATACACAATCTTTTTGTGCTCTACCGCTTTTACAAGTGTTTCGTAGTTAAAATCTATAAAATACACTACTTGTTTGATGTCAAAGGACTTTAGTTTGGTAGCATCTACCTGCAATAAACTACCTATGGCTTGCTTGCCATTGTTAATTGTAAGACTGTTTGCAGTATCTGTTTTTGTAAAATTTACATCTAGCAAACCACAAAGTTGTAATACCGCAGTAGCAATACCTTTTGCTCGATAAAAATCGTACACCGCACCTTTTGCCTGCCAAGTATCTTCATGGTTATTACCTGTAATATACAAGGCTAAATGTTCTTCCTCGCGGTAATTACCTATTCCAGAAGTATGGTAGGTTTTACCATATTCAAACAATTGTAAATTGGTATTTCTACGATTGTTATTGTAAGCAATACATTCTAAACCCGTTTCTAAAATAGATGGACGTAACACATCTAAATCGGCACTGAGATTATTCATCATTTTAACGGTGCTGTTAAGCGTTGTGTTGTCAAAATAATTGCTATTGGTAATAGAATTGGTAAATATTTCGTTGAAACCTTGCCCTACCAAATACATCGCTATCTTGTCTTTCAGCACTTCTTTTATACCAAGCGTTTCTACAGCTGGCGACATGGTGATACTTGTAGGTATCGTAATATTATCAAGCCCATCTATGCGTAATATTTCTTCTACAATATCTGCTTGTAAGCTAATGTCGGGCTTGCTAAACGGCACCGACACACGTATTTCGTCCATACCTTCTTTCAATACCTCAAAACCAAGTGCAGTGAGAATTTTTTTCACTGCATCTACGTGATAATTTTTACCACTTAGTTTTTTTAGATAATGGTATTTAAGCGAAACCTCTGTTTTTTCTTTTGGTGTTGGGTAAATGTCTACTATCTCGCTGCTTATTTCGCCGCCAGCTATTTCTTTAATTAATAAAGCGGCACGTTTTAATACATTAATAGTGTTAGAAATATCTACACCTTTTTCAAATCTCGTAGCAGCATCGGTTCTTAAACCATGCTTTACCGATGTTTTACGAATAGCCGTAGAAGCAAAACAAGCACTTTCTAAAAATATGGTGGTAGTACTTGCTTTTACACCACTTGTAGCACCGCCAAATACACCTGCAAGGCACATTGGCGCACCATTACCATCACAGATTAGTAAGTCTTCTGCGCTTAGTTTTCTTTCCTTTTCATCTAGCGTGGTAAAGGCAGTACCTTCTGCTAAGTTTTTTACAATTACGGTATTATTAGCAATGGCAGCCACATCAAAAGCATGTAATGGTTGACCAGTTTCGTGTAAAATAAAATTGGTAATGTCTACAATATTATTAATCGGTCTCTGACCAATAGCTATCAATTTATGTTGCAACCATTTTGGCGAATCTGCCACGGTAACACCGCTGATAGTTACACCGCTATATCTTGGGCAAGCGGCAGAATTTTTAACGGTTACAGCAATCGGCGCATTTGTATTATCTACTTTAAAACTATTACTAAAAGGACTTTTAACTCTTGCTTCCTGTCTGTGATGTGAGAGATAAGCACACACATCTTTCGCCACACCAAGGTGACTCATCGCATCCATTCTATTGGGTGTTAGCCCAATCTCATAAATAAAATCGTTGTACGGCAGAAAGTACTCAGATGCAGGTGTACCTACCACTACATCTTCTGGCAAAATCATGATACCTGCATGGCTGCCACCAATACCAATTTCATCTTCAGCGCAAAGCATACCATGGCTTTCTGTACCACGTATTTTAGCCACTTTCATGGTCAATGGTTCGCCGCTTGTAGGATAAATAGTAGTGCCTACAATGGCTACAACTACTTTTTGTCCTGCCGCTACATTAGGTGCACCGCACACTATTTGCAAAGGTTCGGATACGCCAATATTTACCTTGGTTACTCTTAGTTTATCAGCGTTGGGATGTTGCTCACAAGCCAATACCTCGCCTATTACAAGGCCTTGCAAACCACCTTTTACGCTCTCATATTTCTCTAAACTTTCTACCTCTAGACCAATACTTGTTAATATATGCGATAGCTTTTCAGGCTCTATCACTTCTGGTAAATACTCGCTTAACCAATTGTAACTAATCGTCATTGTACATTGCTATTATGGCTGCAAATATATACCACAGGCTAAAAGGTTGGTTAGCTTAGTTTGAGGGGTGAGAAATCAATAGCTTTATACCCAATTTGGTCATATTATACATGGCTAGGCTATATTGTAGCAAAAAAAATATTTTCCCTACCTATTTTGCACAAATAAAATTGAAATAAAACTGCAATAGACCAATCAGGTTTCAAAACCTGACGGGTTTAGTAACTACTCTACCGTTAAATAAGGAGCTATTTTCTGAAACACCTCTTCTTTAATAAACGCAATCTTTTTAATATCAGCTACCGATTGATAGCTACCATGCTGAACTCTATACAGCGCAATGGCTTTGGCTACAGGCTTATTGATGTATGGATGTGCATTTAGCTCAAAATCAGACGCTGTGTTAATGTTTAATTTAGCTATCGTAGCAGGCACAAACTTAATATAAGGCTCCATAGCCGCAAATGCGGAATCGGTCATACCATAGGTTTCTTTTACCTGTTCTAAGCTTATAAAGCCACCAAGCTTTTCCCGAAACTTTACAATGCGATATTGCAAGCCATTTTCCATACCAGGAATATGGCGTAGGTCTTCGGGCTGTGCTGTGTTTATATCTACCACGGCAATTGTTTTTGCCGAAGGCGCAGCACTTCCAAAAGCTTGCTTGGAAAAGTTGTTTTGCGGCGCATCAATTCTAGCATACGGTATAATTCTATCAGCTTCTTGTGGGCGCAAGCCCCATATTTTCTTTAAGTCTTCGGCCTTACGAAATTTACCGCCTTTATTGCGATAATTTAATAAGGTAGTAATGGTTTTATCTCTCAAGCCAAGGCGTTTCCAGCCAGCGGCATCTAACGTATTAGGGTCAAATTCAAATAAAGCATACTTGGTTTCCACCTCTGTTGGTGCTGGTTGGTAACGGTCTGCAAAATCCTCCTCTATATTTTGTTTCACATTATTTTTCGGTTGAATGGCTTCAACAGCGGCTTTTACCTGTGGGTCTATTGTGGGTAGCTTAGCTTCTTTTTTATATACATAAGGTAGTACAATAAAACCGCCAACGATTAATAGCAATATAATAGCCGCAGTAGATTCTTTCTTAGAAAAAGAAAAATAGTCTTTGAGTATCTTATTCACATCTTAAAAATTTGGATGTAAGATACAAATAAATCTAATTAGATATGCAATTTTAATCCATCGTATGCCAATTGCATATTGGGCTGTAATTGTTCATTAACGTTTTGGTGTAAGCCTAATTGGTGGCTAATATGGGTAAAATAAACCGTAGGTATTTGTAGTTCTTGGGCAAGCGTTACTGCTTCTGGCAGTGTAAAGTGCGATATATGCTTATCATGTCGCAATGCGTTTAACACTAATATTTTAGAACCGCGAATTTTTTCTTTTTCTGCCTCATCAATTTTATTAGCGTCGGTTATATAGGTAAAATTACCCATTCTAAAACCAAGTACGGGCATTTTTAAGTGCCACACTTTGATGGGTATTACCGCAATATCGCCAATGACAAAAGGTATCTCGTCTATGGTGCGTAATTCTATTTGTGGTATACCAGGGTATTTTTTCTCTGCAAAAGCGTATTGGAACTCACGAAACAAGGCTTCTTGTGTGAGTGTATTGGCAAATACTTCCATCGGCTTTGCCTGAAAATAATTGTAGGCACGTATATCATCTAAACCAGCCACATGGTCTTTATGGGGGTGGGTAAATAGGACCGCGTCTAACTTTTTATTATTAATACGTAGCATTTGATACCTAAAATCTGGCGTGGTATCTATTACAAAAGTGGTATGGGCAGATTGTACTAAAATGCTACTGCGCAGGCGTTTGTCTTTACTATCAATGGAGGTACATACCGCGCAATCGCAACACACCATTGGTACGCCACTACTTGTGCCTGTGCCAAGAAAGGTAACGGTAATGGTCGGATAGTCTGCATTGTCTGTCATTCCAATAATACTACTAAATTATGCTGATGCTTCGGTAGTGGTGGTAACCGGTAGCTCAAATTTCTTTACCAAATCTTCGTACAATTTTTGACTTTCGATGGTTAATTTATCATAGTCAATAGCCACTTGCGGTATTAATTCTGTGAGGGTATTCATCCTACCTTCTGTATCTAAAAATTTATTCAATACCACAATCTTTTTGGCTTCTAGCAAGCACCATCCACTTTGAAAAGTGCCGCGCTCATAGCGCACCACATAGTCACTTTGACTTAAAATATTCTCTAATTTATCTAAATTGCCTTGTGTTGGTTTCATGTTGCCCCATTTTTTGAGGTTAGTGCAAAACTAACTTGATACACTATCACAAAGAGCGTTGTTTTTTCCACAAACCACAATAGCTATAGCTTGTTATCAATTGCCTTTCTTTTTTGGTAAGTTATTAGTAGTAATAAATGCTACTTGGTCGCTAAACTGGTGATAAGCTATATCTTAAGCAATAGGCGGCGTTATAAAAGTGGCTACCCATCAAAGCCTTACAGCTAATAACACAAAGCCAATAGTTCGCTTTTTCAACTTCAAACTTTTTAAGAAGTGGTTGAACTTTAATGTATTCTAACCTTTCACTAATCGGTACTCGCTACTGTCGACTGCGGACTTTTTCTATTTACTCACCATTTTAATCACAGGCACTATCATTTCCTCTAAGCTTACCCCGCCATGCTGAAACGTATTGCGGTAATAGTTTACATAATGATTATAGTTATTAGGATAGCACAAAAAGCCATCTTCTTTTGCAAATATGAATGATGAATTTACATTAGGCACCGGCAAGCCCGCTTCTCTCGGGTCTCTAAAGGCCAAAACATCTCTGCCTTCATAGTTTAGGTTTCTGCCATGTTTATAACGTAGGTTGGCCGTCGTCTGCTTATCGCCCACTACTTTATGCGGTGTTTTTACCCTCACAGTACCATGGTCGGTAGCCACTATTAAGTTGATTTTCTTGTCAGCTATTTTCTTCAAAGCTTGGTGTAATGCACTGTGTTCAAACCAACTTTTAGTAATACTTCTATAACTCACTTCATCACCAGCCAATTCTTTTAGCACTTCCATTTCTGTTCGCGCATGGCTTAGCATATCTACAAAATTATATACTATTACATTCAAGTCGTTATTCAACAAGTTATGTACATTATTTACCAGGTTCACACCATCGTGGTGGTGTACCACTTTGGTATAACTCGCCTTAATATCCTCTCTTTTTAAACGCTTAAGTTGGGAACGTAAAAAGGTTTCTTCAAACAAATTTTTACCGCCTTCTTCCTCATCATTCTTCCATTCTAGCGGAAATTGTTTTTCTATATCTATGGGCAGCATGCCGCTAAAAATGGCATTTCGCGCATATTGTGTAGCCGTTGGCAAAATAGAGTAAAAGGTTTCTTCTTCTAGTATTCTAAAGCTTTCAGCAAATATGGGCTGAATGGTTTTCCATTGGTCGTAGCGCAAATTATCGATCAATATAAAAAACGTAGGTACACCTTTTTCTACATGCGGCATTACTTTGTACTTAAACAAGTTATGGCTCATAATAGGCGCTTCGTCGCTTTTAGGATGTACCCATTTGGCATAGTTTCTACTAATAAATTTAAAAAACTCTGTATTTGCTTCTGCTTTCTGCGATGCTAGTATCTCCTGCATTTCAGGGCTATCGCTTTTTTCCATTTCCAGCTCCCAGTATACCAGTTTTTTATAGATGTCCATCCACTCGTTATAGTCGGGATTGCTATTGAGGGCAGTAAACAAGTTTCTAAATTGTTGCTGATAGGAAGTAGTTGTTTTCTCAGCTACCAAACGCTTATTGTCTATTATCTTTTTCAAGCTTAGCAACACCTGATTCGGGTTTACGGGTTTGATCAAATAGTCTGCTATTTGGCTACCTATCGCATCATCCATTAAGTTCTCAGTCTCATTTTTGGTAATCAATACCACCGGTATTTGCTGGTTAATTTCCTTAATCTTCGCCAAGGTTTCTAGCCCAGTAATACCCGGCATGGTTTCGTCCATTAGTACCACATCCACCACATTCTCTTTCAGATAGTCTAGCGCATCAAAACCATTGGAAAACACGGTTACATCATAACCCTTGTTTTCTAAAAACAGTTTCTGACTCTGTAAGCTTTCCATCTCATCATCTACCCATACAATTTTAGCTAAGGACATATGGCAATTTTTAATTTCTAATGCTTAATTTTTAATGCTATTGTTTACCAACTTCAACCCAATATGCCGCTTCTTTTGCCTTTCATTACCGAAAGCTTTCGGCAACGCCATATGAATGCCTTCTTTGTTGGTAGTGGCTATTCTACATTTGCCACTATGTTCTGCCTAAACGCATCCAAATCATGGCTATCAATACCTAACAAATCATCAGCGGTTGAATGCGTTAGTTGTTCAGTGTCTAAATATATCCCATCCATCCAAAATGGCGTAGATTACAAGATTGGTTTAACAAAGCCACAACAACTAAATGCATGTAAGGCCGTTTTATAGGCATTTTTATAGCTGTTTATTGCTTAACCACAGCCCAGCCCTCTGCCTGACGAATAATTAATTCACCATTCGCACTAGGCACCACAGCAATAAAATCATAAAGCTGGTCGCGACTTATTTTTCTTTCACGTAAGCTATTATTGCATTGAGCTATAATAACACCTTTTTCTAGCAATGCTTTTAAATCTTCTTCGTATTTGCTATTTTTTAAATAAACCTCTGTACCGCCACCAAACGCTATTAATTCAATTTGCACTTTGCCTACCAATCTTTCATCGTTTAAGGCATTATTAATATGACGAAAGGTTTTTTCAATCACTTTGGGGTCATTTGTATCCATTGGGTAAATGGCATGAACTGTTTTTTTAGGGGCTTTGGCACCTGTAAATGCTTTATTGGTTTCAAATGCCACACTATTGGTTTGTGCATTGCTAGTAATTGTTACAAGGCAGATTAGAAGCAGGAACAATGATATTTGTTTCATGTATTTAATTTTTATTGGTTGCTAATTGTGCATTTTTGATGGCTGCAAAAGGCCCATATTTATGTTGTTGTTCAGTAAATGTATCATTATAGGGACCAAAAGGAAAATCAATCGGTTTTTTGGCAATATTTTTCCAGTCTTTTGTTTGGTCTTTATGTGGTCTAGGCTGGCTATTTACAAAAGCTGCTACATCCCATGCCGCTTGGTCGGTAAGTTTTGGATTGTGATAATCTGTACCAAAAGGCATATTGTTTTTAACAAACCCAGCAAAACTACCAATGCGATACAAACCAGCACCATCATTGTAGCTATTAGCACCCCATAAGGGTGGATAAACATAAACATTGCCGTCACCATTTAACTGACCTTGCCCATTTGCACCATGACAAGATTGGCAGTTGGCGATATATACTTTTTTACCAGCAACTGGGTTGGCAGCAACGGCACTGTATTTCAATTTAGCAATACTCGTTCCGCCCCGCACCATACCCTTTGGTATATCGCTTCCCAACCATTGGATATACGCATAAATGGCCTGCATTTCGTGCGTACTACTATCCAAGGGCTTACCATTTAAGCTACGTTCAAAACAATCGTTTACCCTATCATAAATACTTTGAATACCATTATTCCTTGCCCTAAATTGCGGGTAAGTAGCATATACTTTACCAAAATTATTACCATAAGGAATCGTGCCGCCATCAAGGTGACAGTTTTGGCAATTCATGCCGTTGGTGGTATGGGCCACAATGCCTTTGGGGCCTAAATAATAAGCGGTATTAGCAATCAATTCATGGCCATACCAAATGAGTTGACCGCTATCGGTACTTATTTTAATTTGGCATTTGTTCCAGCCACGCCAAACAGTATCTACAGGCTCTGCAGCAATATATGTCGCTATCTGTTGTAAAGTAGCCCGCCTTTTTTGATAGTTTTCAATACCTTCCATTACTATTACCATCACAAGGATGATGACAAGCATTATAGGTACCCAATGTTTTCTCATAAATATGTCGTGGTTTCAAGCTGAAAACAAAATACAGCTATTTTAAAATGATAGCCTATTTATTTTAATAATCGGGGCTATTGTTCAGCAAAACATTCCTTTTGCACCCCTCAAAATGATTGGTGACTTCAATATACTATTCGATAAATACAAAACAGGTAACTATATTCCATTCTGCTATACCTGTACTTTTGCAATCTTGGTTTAACCATCTCGCAACAAATTATGGCGCAAAAGCAAAAAATCATTAACGACCCTGTTTACGGTTTTATTACCATCAATCATCCCTTACTTTTTAGCATTATTTCGCACCCCTATTACCAGCGCTTGCGCCGCATTCACCAAATGGCGTTGGCTTATTTGGTATATCCTGGTGCGGTGCATACCAGATTATTGCATTCGCTAGGGGCTTACCACTTAATGTGCAATGCGGTAAACGAGCTACGTGCCAAAGGCGTATACATTACACCCGAAGAAGAAATGGCTGCCAAAGCAGGCATTTTACTACACGATGTAGGCCACGGCCCTTTTTCGCACGCCCTTGAAAGCCAATTGCTACAAGGGGTACATCACGAAGACATCAGCCTGATGATTATGAAAATCATGAACACACAATTGGGTGGGCAGCTGCAAATGGCGATAGATATATTTACCAATAATTATCCTAAAAAGTTTTTACACCAGCTTATTAGCGGGCAGCTAGATGTAGATAGAATGGATTACCTCACCCGTGACAGTTTTTTTACAGGCGTAAGCGAGGGCGTTATTGGCTACGACCGCATTTTAAAAATGCTGACCGTACACAATGGCGAGCTAATGGTAGAAGAAAAAGGCATTTACAGTATAGAGAAATTTCTAGTGGCAAGGCGCCAAATGTATTGGCAAGTGTATTTACATAAAACGGTGCTTAGTGCCGAGAAAATGCTGGTAAACCTGTTGCAACGGGTTAGAGACTTGATAGCACAAGGCGCTACCGATTTACACACCCACTGTGGTATCGATTTTTTCTTATTCAACTTTGATGGTGTAATGAACCTAGACACTTTAGATAAATTTTGCAAGCTAGACGATGGCGACTTACTAGTAGCGGTTAAAAAATGGGGTACCCATACAGATATGGTATTGCAAACTCTCGCCAACCGATTGCTCAACCGCCAGCTTTTAAAAATCAACATTCAGTCAGACCCCTTTGAGGCCGATTTTGTAGCCCACAAACTACAAGCCGCGGCTACACAATTGGGTATTAGCCTAGAAGAAGCGGGTTATTTTGTATTTGCAGGCGAGGCAGACAATACCATGTACACCACCAATAAAGAGGGTATTAATATTTTATTTAAAGATGGTAGCGTGAAAGATATTACGGCCATAGACGACCCATTAATTAACCAAACCATTTCTGCACCCATTAAAAAGTTTTTCGTGTGCTATCTGTAAGCGGTGTAATCAAGGCACACTATTAACAACCCTAATTGCAAACAATTTCCAGCCGCCGCCAAAAAATTCTACATTTGCACACTAATGTAAATTGTTTTAGTGTACGATGTTCTATGCCATTGTAGTACCTACACCAGCAATTATCACAAAACCAAGCACTTAGAACAGCTAACATACAGCCTATGCAATTTACTGCTGCGCAAATAGCCATGATGATTAATGGCCAACTAGAAGGTGACGCCACCGTTTCAGTTGGCAATTTTGGAAAAATAGAAGAAGCGACCACAGGCGATCTTGCATTTTTGGCGAATCCAAAGTACGAAGACTATTTATATACCACCAAGGCTTCTATTGTTATTGTAAATAATACGTTAGAGTTAAAGCAGCCTGTAAGTGCTACGCTTTTGCGTGTACCAGATGCTTATGCCGCTTTTGCCGCCTTATTGTCTAAATACCAAGACATTGTAGCGCAGCAACTAAATGGCGTTCAGCAACCGTCTTATATCGCAAGCTCTGCCAAGCTAGGCGAGCATATTTACATAGGCGCTTTTGCGTATATCGGCGAGCAAGTAACCATTGGCAACCATGTAAAAATTTATCCAGGTGCGTTTATTGGCAATAACGTCAGCATTGCAGACCATTGTACCATTTATCCAGGGGTAAAAATTTACCACGATTGTATCATTGGCAGCCATGTAACCATACATGCAGGCAGTGTGATTGGTGGCGATGGTTTTGGCTTTGCGCCCATGCCCGATGGAACGTTTAAAAAGATACCACAAATAGGCAATGTTATACTAGAAGATTATGTAGAAATAGGAGCTAATGCCACCATTGACCGGGCAACTATGGGTAGCACTATTGTAAAGCAAGGTGCAAAGCTAGATAACTTGATACAAGTAGGGCACAATGCCGAAATAGGCAGCAATACGGTAGTAGCTGCCCAAGCAGGCGTAAGTGGTAGTACCAAAATAGGTAGCAATGTAATGATTGGTGGCCAAGCAGGTATTGTAGGCCATATTACCATAGCCGATGGCAGCCGTATTAACGCCCAAAGCGGTGTTAGTAAGTCTATTAAGCAGCCCAATACCACCGTTACAGGTAGCCCTGCGTACGACTTTACCGCCACCCTACGCAGCCAAGCCCTTAGCCGCAACCTACCAAGCTTTGAGAAACGCATTACCGAATTAGAAAAACTAATACAGCAGTTATTGGCTGAAAAAGTAGCCTCTTAAGCCCCATGTCTGAACCAAGATTTTGTAGGATGACAATGATTTAGAAGAAACAGACACCAACTTCAATTGGTGAAACTGTCCTCATGCATCAGCTAGCTGATTATATTTTATATATTATTTATGTATCACCCTTATTTCTACAGAAATAGGGTTAGCGATTTCATACACTCCTCATACACTATCCATACTTCGGGTATACTTCAGCTATACCTTGGGGATACTTGAGGTGGGATGGGCTTGCATTATTTCCTTTTTTGTCTCTCTTGCCTTCAATCAGATTACCTACATAAACATATTTTTCTAGTGTTCTTGGTAATTCCTATTACGGTGCTTTTATGAGAAGTTTGAATAGTGCTTAGTGTTATATTTTGTTAATAATTAAGCCAAATCAAATACTTTCACTTACAATAAAATTATAAATTGCATTTACTAACTAGGTACATTTGTTCGTAACCATTTTAATACATCTTGCTTACAACATTTTTGTAAACTGATGATACATTTATGACGACAGAACAACAAATAGAACAGGCTTTTATACAAAAACTAACCGACTTAAAATATACCTACCGCCCTGATATTAGGGACAGGCATAGCTTGGAACAAAACTTCAAAGAAAAATTTGAAGCCTTAAATCGTGTGCGGCTATCGAACAATGAATTTCTTAGAATAAGAGAGGAAATTATAACCGCAGATGTTTTCACTGCATCCAAAATGCTGCGAGAAAGGCATTACTTCCAACGTGAAGATGGCACGCCCCTACATTATACACTAGTAAACAATAAAGACTGGTGCAAAAATGACTTTGAAGTCATTAACCAATTACGCATCAATACTGAAAACAGTCACCAACGCTACGATATTATTTTGTTGATTAATGGTTTGCCTTTGGTGCAAATTGAATTAAAAAAAGGGGATGTTTCGCATCGCAATGCCATTCAGCAAATTGTTGATTATAAAAATGAGCCCGGCAATGGCTATGGCAATTCGCTGCTTTGTTTTATGCAATTATTTATTGTAAGCAACGTAAGCAGAACACTCTATTTTGCCAATAACAAAAACCAACATTTTGCTTTTGATGCAGACGAGCAATTTTTGCCAGTATATGAATTAGCAGATAGAGACAATAAAAAAATCAATGGCCTATATGACTTTGCAGATAGTTTTTTAACCAAATGTACCTTGGGTGAAATGATTAGTAAATACATGGTATTGGTACAAAGCGAACAGAAATTGTTGGTGATGCGCCCTTACCAGATTTATGCTGTAAAAGCCATTGTAGATTGTATTAACGATAACCGTGGCAATGGTTACATATGGCACACAACAGGTAGTGGTAAAACGCTCACTTCTTTCAAAGCTTCTACACTATTAAAGGACAATCCAGACATTGAAAAATGTCTTTTTGTAGTAGATAGAAAGGATTTAGACAGGCAAACCCGTGAAGAGTTCAACAAATTTCAAGAAGGCAGCGTAGAAGAAAATACCAATACCGAAACTCTAGTAAGGCGTCTATTATCTACCGATTATGCAGATAAAGTAATTGTTACCACCATACAAAAATTATCGTTGGCTATTGATAGTACCAATGCTAGAAATTATTATGAAAGATTAGAACCATTACGGAACAAAAGAATGGTGTTTATTTTTGATGAGTGCCACCGATCTCAATTTGGTGAAAACCATAGAGCCATTGTTAAATTCTTCCCTAATGCACAGCTGTTTGGATTTACTGGTACACCCATTTTTGATGAAAATGCTTCTTATTCACAGATTGATGGCGACGAAAAAACAAATAGAACAACCCAAGACATCTTTCAAAAGCAATTGCATGCCTATACCATTACCCATGCCATTGATGATAGAAATGTTTTAAAGTTTCATATAGATTATTTTAAGGGCAAAGGCACGCAAACACCAAAACCTGGCGAGCCAATTGCACAACAAGCAGTGGCAGAAGCCATACTAGACAAGCATTTTGCTGCTACCAACCAAATGCGTTTTAATGCGATACTGGCTACAGGCTCTATCAATGAAGCTATTAGCTACTACCAATTATTTAAAACCATTCAGTATAAAAAGCAGGAAGAAAATCCTGATTATACCAAACTAAATATTGCTTGTGTGTTTTCGCCACCTGCCGAAGGCAACAAAGACATTCAGCAGATACAAGATGATTTAACACAAGAAAAAGCGGATAACCAACAAAACCCAGAAGAAAAGAAACAGGCTTTAACTACCATTATTGCGGATTATAACCAACAGTTTGGCACCAACCATACGATTAACGAGTTTGACTTGTATTATCAAGATGTGCAAAGCCGTATTAAATACCAGAAATACAGTAATAAAGACTATCCACATAAAAACAAGATAGATATAACCATAGTAGTAGACATGCTACTTACTGGGTTTGACAGCAAATACTTAAATACGTTGTACGTAGATAAGAACCTGAAATACCACGGTTTAATACAGGCATTTAGCCGTACCAACCGTGTACTAAACGATACCAAACCTTATGGCAATATTTTAGATTTTCGCTCACAGCAAGATGCCGTGAACAAAGCCATTGCCCTATTTTCTGGTGAACAAACCGGCAACCCTAAAGAAATATGGTTGGTAGACCCTGCACCTGTGGTAATAGATAAATACAAAGCCGCAGTAGAAAAACTGGAAGGCTTTATGGAACAGCACAACCTAGCTTGCGAACCAGAAGAAGTATATGGCTTAAGAGGCGATGCAGCAAAAATTGCTTTTGTAAAAAACTTTAAAGAGGTACAAAGGCTAAAAACACAGCTAGACCAATACACCGATATTAATGACGAGCAACAAGCTACCATTGAAGCAATATTGCCAAAAGAAACTTTACAAGCATTTAGAAGCTCTTATATAGAAACTGCCAAGCAGCTACGAGACATACAACAAAAGCAAGGTGACAATGCACCACAAGATGTGCAGCAATTAGATTTTGAATTTGTATTGTTTGCCTCTGCGGTTATTGATTACGATTATATAATGAACCTAATTGCTGAAAGTACACAGCGCAAACCTAGCAAGCAGAGAATGACCAAGGCTCAGGTAATTAGCCTACTAAG
This sequence comes from Parasediminibacterium paludis, assembly GCF_042651445.1. Taxonomy (NCBI): domain Bacteria; kingdom Pseudomonadati; phylum Bacteroidota; class Chitinophagia; order Chitinophagales; family Chitinophagaceae; genus Parasediminibacterium; species Parasediminibacterium paludis. The sequence continues at coordinate 134,124 of NZ_JBHSDC010000003.1, read as the reverse complement.
TGCTAATGCCAACCTTATTGACGAGCAGGAAGACCTAACCGAGTTTATAAATGGGCTAGACTGGACAAAAGGCTATGGCGCAGATGAGCTAAAAACGATGTACGACAGCTTTAAGGAGGATAAATACAACAAAGAACTGGCAGCTATTGCCCATACACATGGCTTACCAACGGCTGACCTAAAAGCTTTTATAGAAACAGTGCTAAGCCGAATGATATTTGATGGAGAAAAACTGACTGACTTATTAGCACCACTAGCATTAAGCTGGAAAGAACGCAGGGTAAAAGAATTGGCTTTAATGGCCGACCTTGTACCACAATTAAAAAAACTAGCCCAAGGGCAAGACATTGCAGGACTAGCAGCTTATGAGTAAAGCGTCTGAATTAGGATTCAAGGGATTAAAGGATGATAGGATTATATCATCAACAAAAGCAGAAATCCTACAATCTTCAAATCCTAAAAATCCCAATTCAGACAATAAAAGATTTTAAATGAAACACGAAGATTTAACTCATAAAATTATTGGCTGTGCCATGAAAGTTCATAGCACTTTAGGTAATGGTTTTCAAGAAGTGATTTACCAGCGTGCAATGGCCATTGAAATGCAAAAACAAGGATTAAATTTTATGCGTGAGATGGAAATGAGTATTTATTATGAAGGCGTTGATATTGGCACACGCAGAGTAGATTTTTTTGTAGAAGACAATATAATGGTAGAATTAAAAGCGCTGATAAAATTAGAAGAAGTGCATTTAGCACAAGCAATGAATTATTGCCAAGCCTACAATTTGCCTATTGGTTTGTTGTTAAACTTTGGGGCAAAAAGTTTAGAATTTAAAAGGGTGTACAACCTGAATCACCCCGAAAATAAGAAGTCGTCTGAATTAGGATTAAACAGATTAAAGAATGATAAGATTACCCTACCTGCTCAAACAGAAATCCTACAATCTTCAAATCCTAAAAATCCCAATTCAGACAAATGAGCAACCACACATTACTACCAGCATTGCGTTTTCCTGAGTTTGTGAATGAGGGTGAATGGGAAGAAAATCAGTTATCAGTCATTGCTAATATTACAATGGGTTCATCACCTAGTTCCACTTCTTATAATGAAAATAAAATTGGGCTTCCATTATTACAAGGAAATGCAGATATAAAAAACAGATTATCATCACCAAGGATTTATACAACTGAAATTACCAAAGAATGTGAAATCGGAGATATTTTACTAAGTGTTAGAGCACCTGTTGGTACAGTTGCAAAATCTTTACACAATGCTTGTATCGGACGAGGTATTTCATCATTAAGAGTTAAAAATCCAAATTCCCAAGAGTATTTGTATCAATGGTTATTTTCTTACGAAATTCATTGGCACAATATTTCACAAGGCGGAACTTTTGATGCGGTTAATAGTGATGATATTAGAAGCCTATCAGTACCCAAACCAAAACCAGAAGAACAACAAAAAATCGCTGCTTGCTTGTCTTCTTTAGATGAAGTGATTACAGCCCATAGCCAAAAATTAGACCTACTTAAAAGCCATAAAAAAGGCTTGCTGCAAAACTTGTTTCCACAAGCTGGAGAAATGATTCCTAAATGGCGGTTTAAGGAGTTTGAAAAAGATGGTGCGTGGGTGGAGAGAACATTAATTGATACAGCAGATAAGAAAGTAAAGTGGAGTTTTACTGGTGGTCCATTCGGTTCTAACCTTATGGCAAGTGATTACACGAAAAGTGGACTTAGAATTATACAACTTCAAAATATTGGCGATGGTGTATTTAATGATGATAATAAAATCTACACTTCTATTGAAAAGGCTGACGAGCTTCTTAGTTGTAATATTTACGCAGGTGATATTATTATATCAAAAATGGGCGACCCTGTTGGAAGAGCTTGTATCATTCCTGAAAATTTACATAGATGTATTATGGCTTCCGATGGTATAAGATTAGTTGTAGATGAAACGAAATACTCTAAGTATTTCATTTATTTATTACTAAATTCAGAAGGAATAAGAGAAGTAATTGAAAAGAGAGCAACAGGTTCAACAAGAAAGAGAATTGGTTTAGATACACTTAGAGAAATAGAGTTAATTGTCCCTAAATCTCCCAAAGAACAACAAAAAATCGCTTCCTGTTTGTCTTCTTTAGATGCCTTAATTACTGCACAAGCAGAAAAAATAGAGCAATTGAAGTTGCATAAAAAGGGGTTAATGCAGGGGTTATTTCCTACAATAAAAAATTAGACATGAGTACAATAACGAATTTTTCAACACTAGCAGATGTCGCCCAGCATTTCAGAAAAGATTTAACAGGAGACCACCGCCCCTTGAAGGATTTGGTTTTGTTTTTTGCCCATAATGGCACTGGAAAAACCAGACTTTCTATGGACTTCAAACAAGCAGGAAAAGAATTTGATGCTGAAGGTAAAGTAACTAAAAGAGATACCCTGTACTTTAATGCCTTTACAGAAGACTTATTTTCCTGGAATAACGATTTAGAGAATGATGCTGAAAGATATTTAGAACTTAATACAGAATCAGCATTTTTTGACGGATTGAGAGAATTAGATTTAGATGCGAAGATTGAAGCCTTTTTACACAATTATGTTGACTTAAAAGCTGATATTAATTATGACGATGGAAATGTGAGATTTTCAAGAAGTATTATTGTTGACGGTGTAGCACAGAGAATTGAAAATATCAAGATATCAAGAGGCGAAGAAACACTTTTTATTTGGTGCTTTTTCTTAGCCATTTGTCAATTAGTAATTGATAAAGACCCTGCTTATAATTGGGCTAAATATGTTTATATTGATGACCCAATTTCATCTCTTGATGAAAACAATGCTATTGCTATAGCCTGTGACTTAGTAAACCTTGTAACACAAGAAGATGGCGACGGGAAAGTTAAGATGTTGATTAAAACAATAATTTCCACACACCACAGTTTATTTTACAATGTACTTTGTAATGAGTTTGGAAGGAAAGTAAAACACAAACGCTACTTCTTGCATAAGAAAGGAACAAATGGCTATGCTTTAAAAGACACAGACGACACACCTTTTTTTCATCATATTGCAACCATTAGTGAACTGAAAAATATACGTGATAAACAAGATATTGATAATCCGCCTAAGATATACACTTATCATTTTAATGCACTAAGAACCATTTTAGAAAAAACAGCCACCTTTTTTGGCTATGATAAAATTGATAAGTGCATTAATGGTTTGGAAGATGAAGTATTGTTTGAAAGGGCATTGCAATTATTCAGTCACGGCAAGTATTCAATTTTTGACCCAGTAGAAATGGGTGAGGATAACAAGGACTTATTCTTACGCATTTTAAATGGATTCCTTGGAAAGTATGAGTTTGACTTTCCACAGATTTTTAATGAAGAAACAGCAACGGTATGACACAAAAAATACAACAACAACTAGGCAAAACCCTTTGGGCAATAGCAGACAACTTGCGTGGCGCCATGAACGCAGATGATTTTAGAGATTATATGCTGTCGTTTTTATTCTTACGCTATTTATCTGCCAACTATGAAGAAGCAGCCAAAAAAGAGTTAGGCAGTGATTATCCTGATGATACACCAAAAGAAGTAATCCAAACACTACGGGTAAAAACACCTTTAGAAATTTGGTATAATGAGAACCCAGATGATATAGAAGACTTTGAAAAGCAAATGCGCAGAAAAGTGCATTATGTAATAGAACCAAAACATTTGTGGAGTAACATTAGCGAACTAGCACGTACCCAAAGTGAAGACCTATTAATTACGCTTGAAGCAGGTTTTAAATACATAGAAGACCAATCTTTCGATAACTCTTTTCAAGGTTTGTTTTCAGAAATTAATTTAAACTCAGAGAAGTTAGGAAGAACTTCATCCGAAAGAAATAAGAAGCTTTGTGTGGTGATTCAAAAAATTGCAGAGGGTATTGCAGAGTTTAGTACTGATGCAGATACTTTGGGTGATGCCTATGAATACTTAATAGGTGAGTTTGCAGCAGGCAGTGGCAAAAAAGCAGGTGAGTTTTACACACCACAGCAAATTTCTACCATACTATCAAAAATCGTTATTCTAGATAGCCAAGAGCCTACCACTGGCCCTAAACCTAAACTAGATAAAGTGCTAGATTTAACCTGTGGGTCGGGTTCGTTACTACTAAATGTGCGTAAGCAAATTAAAGACAACAAAGGCAGTATTGGTAAAATTTACGGGCAAGAAAAGAATATTACCACCTATAACCTTGCACGTATGAACATGCTACTGCACGGCATGAAGGATACCGAGTTTGAAATTTTTCACGGCGATACTTTAGAGAACCAATGGCCTTTGCTTAACGAACCAAACCCTGCAAAGAAAATAGAATTTGATGCTATTGTGGCCAATCCACCCTTTAGTTTACGATGGGAGCCAAATGATACCCTAGCCGAAGATTTTCGTTTCAAAAGCTATGGCTTAGCGCCTAAATCAGCAGCAGACTTTGCGTTTTTATTACATGGCTTTCACTTTCTAGGAAAAGAGGGCGTAATGGCTATTATATTGCCACATGGTGTGTTGTTTAGAGGTGGTGCTGAGGAACGCATACGAACTAAATTACTGAAGGACAATCATATTGACACAGTGATTGGTTTACCTTCTAATCTGTTTTATTCAACAGGTATTCCTGTTTGTATTTTAGTGTTAAAGAAGTGTAAAAAGCAGGATGATGTATTGTTTATTAATGCCAGTGAGCATTACCAAAAACTATCTAGACAAAACACCCTTAGAGAGGGTGAAAACGGAGAACCAAACGACATCCAAAAAATAGTGGACACTTATAAATATCGTCCAGATGAAATTCCACGTTATGCCCGTAGGGTTTCTATGGATGAAATAGAAAAGAATGGCTACAATCTCAATATTTCCAGATATGTAAGCACTTCTATTGAAGAAGAAAAAATAGATTTAGTTGAAATCAATAAGAAATTGGTGGCTATTAACGAAAGCATCAAAATCAATACTGATAAGCACAACGCGTTTTTGAAAGAATTGGGATTAGATGAAATTTAAAATACTGCCCAATGTGCCAAATCTCCACCAACATTACAATTGTGCAACTGCGCTAATAATACCAGCAGATTAAAAAAAACGATTCTTTATAGGTAATAGACTATTAATTCTACATATCCACATCCTGCCTTTTTGCCCTATATCCTCCCGCTATCGTCTATGGACTGTAGACTATGGACGGTCGTCTGCTTCCTCCGCCCCCTTCACAAAACTTTTCTACACGCTTTTATCGTATCGCTTATTTTTGCGGCATTATCTTAAACAGGTGAGGGCTTCTTGCGCCTTATTTGTTTAACAAACAATACGTAGAATGGACATAAATTTTAACCCAGATAAGCAGCATACGCTCGGCAATTCTATTAGCATTAGCGGTACTGGCTTACATACAGGTATTTTGGTAGATATGATCTTAAAACCAGCGAATCCTGGTTTTGGTATCCAATTTCAGCGCATTGATTTGCCACAGCAGCCTATCATTAAAGCCGACTGCGACCTAGTAACCGATACTAGCCGTGGTACTACCCTACAAGTAGGCGATGCCAAAGTAAGTACAGTAGAACATGTACTAGCAGCCCTTGTAGGTATGGGTGTAGATAATGTATTGATAGAACTTAATGGCCCAGAAATACCCATTATGGATGGTAGTTCGCAGCCATTTATAGAACTCATAGATAAGGCAGGTGTACTAGAACAAGAGGCGGCAAAAGCTTGGTATAGCTTAGACGAAAACATTTATCACTACGACGAAGCAAAGCGTGTAGAAATGGTGGCTTTGCCATCGGTAGACTATCAAATTACTACTTTAATAGATTTTAATAGCCCTGTACTGGGTACGCAGCACGCAGGTTTAAAAACCATGAAGGATTTTATTACCGAAATAGCGCCTTGCCGTACCTTCTGCTTTTTACACGAGTTAGAAGCGTTGCTAGACAACGATTTAATAAAAGGTGGCGACATTAACAACGCCATTGTGGTGGTAGATAAACAAATTTCTGACGAAGAAATGACCCGCCTAGCCAAAGTGTTTAAGCGTGATAAGATAGAAGTAAAAACAGAGGGTTATTTAAACAACTTGGAGCTACGCTTTCCTAACGAGCCTGCAAGACACAAACTATTAGATGTAGTGGGCGATCTTGCTTTGATAGGCTATCCTATTAAAGCACGCATTATTGCTAACCGCCCAGGGCATAGCACCAATGTAGAGTTTGCTCGTAAAATAAAGCAGTACATCCGCAAGAATAAACAACTGAAAGATGTACCTGTGTACGACCCTACACTGCCGCCTGTGTTTAACCTAGAGAAGATAGAGAAAACATTACCACACAGATATCCATTTTTATTAGTAGATAAGATTACAGAGCTTACAGATAAGCATATTATCGGTATTAAAAATGTAACATTTAACGAGTGGTTTTTCCAAGGTCATTTTCCTAACAACCCTGTGATGCCGGGTGTGTTGCAAATAGAAGCCCTTGCACAAACAGGTGGTATATTATGCATTAACTCTATGCCTGAAGGTACTTACGATACCTATTTCTTAAAAATAGATAATTGTAAGTTTAAGCAAAAAGTAGTGCCCGGCGATACCATGATATTAAAAATGGAACTCGCTAGCCCTATCCGTAGAGGTATCTGCGAAATGCACGGTACGGTTTACGTGAATGGCAAAGTAGCTACCGAGGCGTTGCTAGTAGCACAAGTGGTAAAAAGAAACTAATTTTGCGAACGTTAATATTTACCTAAAAGGATGGGTTTTATTTGACGCATTTCAATTGAAAATGAGCAGATATTAAGCCTTTCGTAAAAGTGGGTACAAGATTGATGCAGCTAAAAAACTAATTTTGGCATCTTTTTTACTACTAAGCCCCCCATCATGGAAATAGTAGTAGATACACCAAAACCAAAAACAAAGCGGATGACACATCCCTACACGTATATAGACCCAAACGCTAGAGTAGCTTCTAACGTGAAGATAGATCCATTTACCGTTATACACGGTGATGTTATCATCGGCGAAGGCACTTGGATAGGCAGCAACGTTACCATTATGGAAGGCAGCAGAATCGGCAAAAATTGCCGCATCTTTCCAGGCGCAGTAATAGGTGCGATACCGCAAGACTTAAAGTTTAGTGGCGAAAAAACAACCGTAGAAATAGGTGATAATACCACTATTCGCGAATGTGTTACCATCAACCGTGGCACAGAAGATAGGGGTAAAACCAAAGTAGGCAACAACTGCTTAATTATGGCTTATTGCCACGTAGCCCACGACTGTATTATTGGCGACAACTGCATACTAAGCAATAGTGTACAATGTGCTGGTCACGTAGTGATAGGGGACTGGACCATTATTGGCGGGGTAAGTGCTGTACACCAATTTGTACATATTGGTCAGCATGTATTTGTAGCCGGCGGTAGCTTGGTAAGTAAAGATGTACCGCCATATATTAAAGCCGTGCGTAATCCATTAAGCTATGGCGGTGTGAATAGTGTAGGCCTTAAGCGCAGAGGTTTTCAGCTAGCACAAATTAATCATATACTAGATATTTATCGTATTATTTACAATAAAGGTTTGAATACATCGCAAGCGATAGATTTTATAGAAGAAGAATTAGAAGCTAGCGATGAACGTGATGAAATTGTAACCTTTATCCGCGAAAGTGGCAGAGGTATTATTCGCCGATTTGGAAAAACTGGTAGCGAAGAGGAGTAAAGAGGAGAGCAGTCGATAGTCCATAGACAACAGTGAGAAGGCAAAGAGGCATGAAGGCAAGGAGGGAGAAAGTAGGGAGACGTAAGCAGATGTTGGATGATAGATGGCAGAGAGAAGGCATAGAGGCAGGAAGGCAAGGAGGGAGAAGTAAGCAGATGTTGGATGATAGATGACGGAGAGAAGGCATAGAGGCAGGAAGGCAAGGAGGGAGAAGTAAGCAGATGTTGGATGATAGATGACAGAGAGAAGGCATAGAGGCAGGAAGGCAAGGAGGGAGAAGTAAGCAGATGTTGGATGATAGATGACAGAGAGAAGGCTTAATTAGTCATTGAAGTTGTAGGTTTAGTGTATAAATAGGTAAAATAACAAAAGCCGCATCACTTGGTTGTAATGCGGCTTTTGTTTTGCATGGTCACTGCTACTAAAAATTTAAACAATTGCTAACGTTTGTGTTTAAAAAACTAGTCTCATAAGTAATAGAAACTATTTAGTTTTACCGCATGTCTATTCAGGTAAATCAACTTACTAAGATTTACGGTACACAAAGAGCTGTAAATAATATTTCCTTCTCAGTAAATAAAGGTGAAATAGTTGGTTTTTTAGGCCCAAATGGTGCAGGTAAAAGCACTACCATGAAAATGCTGACAGGCTATTTACAGCCTGATGCAGGCAGCTTACAAATATGTGGACTGGATGTATCAACGAATGTAATAGCGATTAAGAAAAAAATAGGCTACCTGCCTGAGGCCAATCCATTGTACTTTGATATGTATGTGAAGGAATATTTGGCTTTTATAGGTGGGGTGCATCATATTTCGAATATAGCGTTTGAAGTTAACAGCGCCATAGAACTAACAGGGCTAACCCTAGAAAGTAAAAAGAAAATTGGACAACTATCTAAGGGCTACAAACAACGTGTGGGGCTTGCAGCAGCGCTAATACACAGCCCAGAAGTGCTGATACTAGACGAGCCAACAAGTGGTCTTGACCCCAATCAAATAATAGAAATACGCAACGTGATAAAGGCACAAGGTGCTGACAAGACGGTATTGTTTTCGTCGCACATCTTGCAAGAAGTAGAAGCGATTTGTGATAGAATCATTATTATCAATAAAGGAGAAATTGTGGCTGATGATGTATTGAGCAAACTTACTACCCAAAAAATGACCACTATCATAGTGCTAGAACTACAAGAAGCAGTAAACATTGGTATTTTTGCGGGGCTAAATGCCAAACAAGTGAGTAGCACTAAATGGCAGTTTAGTACCAATGATGCTGAGGCAACTAGAAAACAACTGATGGGTATTATTTTAGAACAGCAGCTAAACATAGTATCGTTAAGCAACGATAACAATTCCAATTTAGAGGATGTGTTTAGAGATTTAACGTCAAAAAAATAATGCTTACTTTTACGGCAACGTTTGCACAAATGCTGGTTGCAAAGCGAACAGAACGTACAAGTGTGCGACGCAACGAAGCACGATTACTAAACAAAAGCTGATTACAGCAACACACACATATTTTAAATTACAAACAAAGCAACAAAACTATGAGTTACATTATCGAAGTTCATGCGCGTCAGATATTAGATAGCCGTGGTAACCCTACCGTAGAAGTAGATGTTACTACAGACGACGGTGCATTAGGCCGTGCAGCAGTACCAAGTGGTGCTAGTACAGGTATTCACGAAGCAGTAGAATTACGTGATAACGATAAAAGCGTATACGTAGGTAAAGGCGTATTACAAGCAGTAAAAAATGTAAATGAAGTGATTGCAGAAGCTTTAACTGGCTTTGATGTAACACAACAAGCGGCTATTGATGCTGCTATGATAGAGTTAGATGGTACTGCTAATAAAGGCAAACTAGGCGCTAATGCGATGCTAGCTGTAAGTATGGCTGTAGCGAAAGCTGCTGCTGAAGAAGCTGGCACACCGCTATACCGCTATATAGGTGGTACTAATGCACGTACCTTACCTATCCCTATGATGAACATCTTAAACGGTGGTGCACATGCGGATAATAAAATTGACTTCCAAGAGTTTATGGTAATGCCAGTAGGCGCCGCTTCTTTTAGCGAAGGTTTGCGTTGGGGTGTTGAAATTTTCCACACATTAAAAGGTGTATTGAAGAAAAAAGGCTATAGCACTAACGTAGGTGACGAAGGTGGTTTTGCACCAAATATTCAAAGCAACGAAGAAGCGATAGAAACTGTACTTGAAGCTATTACTGCTGCTGGTTACAAACTTGGTACCGAAGTTGCCATTGCGATGGATGCTGCTAACAGCGAATTGTGGAAAGCTGATAAAAATAAATATGTGTTCCACAAAAGCAGTGGTAAAGAAATGAGCAGCGACGAGCTAGTGAAATTCTGGGAAAGCTGGGTAAACCAATACCCTATTATTTCTATTGAAGATGGTATGGCTGAAGACGATTGGAACGGTTGGAAAGCATTAACGCAAGCAGTAGGTAGCAAATGTCAACTAGTAGGTGACGATTTATTTGTAACCAATGTATTGCGCTTGCAAGAAGGTATTGACAAAGGTATAGCCAATGGCTTACTAGTAAAAGTAAACCAAATTGGTACTGTTACTGAAACCATCAACGCTGTTACCTTGGCACAACACAATGGTTACAATACCATTATGAGCCATAGAAGTGGTGAAACAGAAGACGTAACAATTGCAGACCTTGCAGTAGCATTGAACTGTGGTCAAATTAAAACTGGTTCGGCTAGCCGTACAGATCGTATTGCAAAATACAACCAATTGATTCGCATTGAGGAAGAACTAGGTAGCACTGGTATATACCCAAGCGGAAAAATTAAGTTTGGTAAATAATTAAGTTGACGGTTGTTTAGATGACAGTTGACGGTAACTATGTATTCCGTCAACTGTCATTTATCACCTGTCATCTAAATCGTCTAACACTTATGAAAAAAATCATCCCCATTCTTACCAATAAATATTTATTAGCCATCGTATTTTTTGCGGTGTGGATGTGTTTTTTTGATCAAAGAGATATCTTCAATACCCTAGAGCAAAAACAAAAATTAAAAAACTTAGAAGCAAAAAAACGCTACTATCAATTAGAAATAGAAAAGGCTAAGAAAGACCTTGACAACCTTCAAAATAGCCCTGCAGCCCTAGAAAAATTTGCTCGAGAGAAATATCTGATGAAGAAAGACGGTGAAGATATTTTCATAATAGAAGATAGCGCCGCCACTAAAAAATCCTAACTACCACAATAAAAGATTGCACTGCTCGTTTTTATCATATCCCGCCCCTACCGAAGCAGTTATTGTTTCACACAATCATGTTTATTTGACTATGCAAAAATTTTCACAGGAACAACTAATGCAGTACCTGTATGGGGAAGCCTCGCCAATATTACACCTTGCCATTGATACTGCTATAAAAGATGATATAGACCTGCAAAAAGAAGTTAAAACCTTGCAACGCACGATTAAGCAGTTAGACAAGCTTGAAAAACAGTCTCCTAGCCAAAAATCTATAGATGTTATACTGAATTACGCCAAGCAAACACAAAAAAAAAAGTAGTCTCGGCAATCTTACCCATGTTTTAGTTTACTCCCTGTAATGCATTTATCAACAAAGCGTTAATAAATGATACATCGTATTGTTTGTATGGTATTATTATTCATCTTAGATTGAGTAAACTTTATTGCCCATGAGGGAGAATCCTTACCATGAAGACAGAGAAGAACTACAAGCGCTTTTAAGGCAATACCAAAACCTTAAAACGGGTCGTAGTCATGCTTTTATAGAAGAAGATGATTTTGACCGAATCATCGATCATTACGATGAAACAGATGATTTTGCAGAAGCATTGATGGCTGCTGAATCTGGTCTTGAACAGTTTCCTTATTCATCGCACTTGATGATACGCAAAGCAGATGTGTTGCTAGCGCTACGCAAATACCACGAAGCCCTTGAAACACTTGAAAATGCTGAATTGTATGACAGTACAGACATTAACTTGTTTATACTAAAAACCGATGTATACCTTGCTTTAGACCAACAAGATAAAGCGGTAGAAATATTGGTGGCAGCCTTAGAACAATTTGAAGGCGAAGAACGCTTAGAACTATTGTTTGAACTCGCTGATGTGTACGATGATTACGAAGAATTTGACAAAGTATTTGACTGTCTAAAGCTTATACTAGAAGAAGACCCTAACAATGAAGAAGCCTTGTACAAAATTTGCTTCTGGACCGACTTTACAGGCCGAAATGAAGAAGGCATACAACTACATCAAAAAATAATAGACGAGTTTCCTTACAACGAAATAGCATGGTTTAATCTTGCGGCTGCCTACCAAGGGCTGAAGCTGTACGAGAAAGCCATCGATGCGTATCAATACGCCATTGTGATTGAAGAGAAATTTGACTATGCGTATCGCAATATGGGCGATGCTTATTTACGCTTGCGCAAATACAAAGAAGCCATAGAAGCGTTAGAAAAAGTGCTAGAACTCTCTCGCCCAGAAGATGTGATTTACGAAGCCATTGGTCATTGCTACCACCGCATGGGTAATTTTGCACAAGCCCGCTTTAACTATAAAAAAGCCACGCATTTAAACCCCGATGATAGTCGCCTGCAATACAAGGTGGCCGTTACTTATATGCTCGAAGAACAATGGCAACAAGCAACTAAGCACTTAGAAAATGCTATGCGTATTCACCGTGCTGTGGCCGATTTTAACCTAGCCATGGGCGAATGTATGATGCATTTAAACCGCATCAAAGAGGCCATACAATACTTTGGTAATGTGGTACGCAACAAGCCTAAAAATCAGGCAGGCTGGGAGGCTTTAATACGCTGCCTTATAAAAGCCGATTACCTTGAAGAAGCGCTAGAACACTGCTTACTAGCTATTACCGCAACCGTCAACAAACCTATATTTATTTTCTACTATAGTGCCACCTTGTTCCAGTTGGGTAAAAGCAAAGAGGGCTTATTACAACTAGAAAAAGGTATGGAAATAGCACCCAAGCATTTAAAAAAGTTTATAGAACTGAATCCATCTATTTTACAAAATAACCAAGTAGTAGATTTAGTAGCGCGGTATAAAAAAGGTAGGAAAGGATAGGACATTTGTGGCCAACATTTGTACTACTATGTAGCATCGTTGCGTCGCACATTGGAGCTTTCAGTACTATATTGGGCAATGAACTATATCAATCAAAACAACTTTTCAATGTTACCAAAATCGTGGCTAGTATTTACAATACTGGCGTTTATTTATATGGCTTGTAAAGATGAAAAAAAGCCAACCATTAATACACCAAAAGTGAATAGTGATAGTTTGTTATCGCTGATTAATAAAACACCAGAAACAACAAGTCGTTTAGTTGATTCTATCAATCATAATGATACTACACATCTTTTTGCCGTAAGCTTTAAGCATCCTTTCTCTAACGTAAATACGCTTGACAGTTTTACCCTAACATTATCTGGGAAATCGATAAGAGAAGGCATGCTAACTTTTAAGATTTTAGACGTTAATGGCAATGAAATACACAAAGAAGTATTTTATGCCTTTGATTTACTGTTTGACGAGGGCGATATAATACCGCACAACAAACATGCAGATACAATTATTGCAAGGATGAAAGTCTTTTTTACAAAAGATAGATTTATACAACCTGCAATAGAACTTATCCCCCAATACAACGAAGACCAATCGAATAAAGAAAATTGGGATGATATTAATAGCGATAAAACGGCTATCGGTTTTACCTATAATTATGGTTATGAAGGTACTTATGGTATTGCCTACTCAAAAAAGAAGCAAAAAACAATTGTGTATTTTTCTAGTGATTAGGTAACGTTTATTTCCCCACTATCTCACCAATCATCGCGGCTACTCTTTCGCCATCCATGGCAGCACTTACAATACCACCTGCATAGCCGGCACCTTCGCCACAAGGATATAAATTGGCTATTTGTGGGTGTTGTAAGGTAGTAGCATCTCGTGGTATGCGCACAGGTGAGGATGTTCTACTCTCTGTTGCTACCACTACTGCTTCGTTGGTATAATATCCTTTCATTTTTTTACCAAAAGCTTTAAAGCCTTCTTGCAATGTTTTATTGATAAAAGGCGGTAACACATCTGCGATACTTACTGCATTAAGCCCAGGTAAATAACTATTATCTGGTAATGAAGAGGAGACAATATTGTTACAAAAGTCTACCATGCGTTGGGCAGGCGCCACAAACTTACCGCCACCAACAGCATAAGCTTGTGCCTCTATGCCTTGCTGAAAATGCATTAAGGTGAGAGGGTTACTAGTTACTGGTTGCTCGTTATTGGTTGTTGGTCGACGGTCGACGGTCGACAGTGTTTTAATCGCATCTTCCAGTTCAACACTTACCACCATACCGCTATTGGCATAAGGATTATTCCGCTTACTAGGGCTCCAACCATTAACCACTAATTCATTCGGATTGGTAGCTGCTGGGGCAATAATACCGCCCGGACACATACAGAAGCTAAATACGCCTCTACCATTTACTTGTTCTACCAAGCTATAGGAAGAAGGTGGTAAGGCATCACCTCGAGTAACGCAGTGGTATTGTATACTATCGATAATTTGTTGTGGATGTTCAATGCGCACGCCAAGTGCAAAGGGTTTGGCTTCTATTAGTATATTTTTTGCATAAAGTAATTCAAAAATATCTCTCGCAGAATGGCCTGTAGCCAATATCACGGCATCGGCCATAAAGCGATGACGAGCTTGCGTGACAACCCCTTTAAGCACCTTATTGTCAACAATAAAATCGGTTACTTTTTGCTCAAATAAAAACTGCCCGCCATGACCGATAATGGCTTCACGCATAGCTGTAATAATTTGCGGCAATTTATTTGTTCCAATATGGGGATGGGCTTGGTATAATATTTTTTCTTCGGCACCAAACTGTACAAATAGGTTTAAGATGCGGTTAATATCGCCACGCTTATTGCTACGGGTATATAATTTACCATCACTATACGTGCCTGCACCGCCCTCTCCAAAGCAATAATTACTTTCGGGGTTTACAATGCCTTCTTTATTCAGCGCAGCAAGGTCTCTACGTCTAGCACGTACATCTTTGCCACGCTCTAAAATAATGGGCTGAATACCAAGTTCCATCAATTTTAGCGCAGCAAATAAACCCGCAGGGCCAGCACCTATAATGATGACTTTTTTACTGGCATTAGTAACCTCTTTTAGTTGAACCCTATTGATATTGCGCTGCGCAAATGGTTCATCAATAAAAGCATTTACAGTAATATTGATCCAAACTTGTTGCCTACTTCTTGCATCGATAGATTGCTTGAGTGTATGAAAACCAGTAATAGCATCGCTTGGCTTAGCAAGCGACTGCGCGATATAGTCTTTTATAATAGTATCATCTAAAGCTTCTGCAGGCTTTAGTTTTAGAGAGAGTTGTTTGATCACTGATTGAAATGATTGAAATGAACAAAATGATTGAGAAAGAGACTGATTTAAAATTATTCGCAAATCATCATTGCATCATTCAAATGATTTAAATCAGTAGTTTAGAAGGGCAAATCATCTACACCATCCTCAACTGTAGGCGGTACATCATTGTAGTTTACCTCAGCCGCCGCTTCTGGACCGCCCAGTTTTACAGCTTCGATACGCCAAGCATCTAAATTGGTAATGTAGTTATCTACCCCACTCTTATTCCATTTAGTACCTTTAATATTAAATTGGACTTTAATGTCATCGCCAATATTATATCTATCCAATAAAGCGGTCTTGTCTTGTACGCTCTGAAACTTCACATAGTTGGTAATTACTCTACCGCCAATATCTTCACTTTTTTCAATTACAAATTCGCGGGTTTTAAAGGTCTCCGTACGTTGTACCGTATCGTATTTCGCAATTAGTTTTCCCGTAATTTCATAACTCATGATAGATAAATTTTGTGCAGCAAATGTAATGTTTTAGAGCCGAGGCTTGGCATCAAAAAAATATTTATCAGGTGTATAAAAATTGTATCTTCCATTTTCACTTGTTAATGTATGATGCGCCGTTTTATTTGTATGCTTATACTATCTTGTTTTTGTTCGGCTGTTGTGTGGTCGCAAAAGCTAACCGTGGCCTATGGTAACTACCCAATAAAAAGCAATATGGTAGTCGATTCCTCAATGGTTCAACTATTAGCCGCTTACAAAGACAGTATTAACAAAACCATGAATACGGTGATTGGTTTTTCAACCCAAGGACTTACTAAGAAACAACCAGAAAGTGGCTTAGGGAATTTTATGACCGATGCCATGCGATACATGTCGGAAAAAAAATTTAAAAAACATATACATGCAGCTTTTGTAAATTATGGTGGCGTTCGGGCTTATTTACCCAAGGGTGATATTACAATAGGCAATATGTTTGAGCTTATGCCATTTGAAAATGTGGTGGTTTTACAAGATATCAAGGGTGATAGTTTGCAAAGTTTTTTAAATGCCATTGCAGAAAGGAATGGCTGGCCAATAAGTGGCATTAGTTTTGGCATAAAAGATAATAAAGCCATCAACATTATGGTAGAAGGTAAACCTTTAGAAACAGCGGCTATCTATACTATTGCGAATTCTGACTATATCGCAAATGGTGGTGATGCTATCAAAATGCTAAAACCTTTTCCACAATATAATATTGGCTACCTACTCCGTGACGCCCTAATTGCTTACACGCAATGGCTTACCGAAAAAGGACAATCAGTAGATGCAAAAACAGAAAAAAGAATTGTGTATGCCCGTTAATAGAAGACAATTTTTACAGCAATCTGCCTTAGCAAGCGGGGCGATTATCGCATCGGCAAGTGGTGTAAATGCTAATACATTTACTACTACAAAAGATAGTGATACCATTAGTATTTTACACACCAATGATGTGCATAGCAGATTAGAACCTTTTCCGATGGATGGTAGCAAAAATGCGGGCTTGGGCGGCGTAGCTACAAGGGCGGCTATTATTAACCAAATTCGCTTAGAGACAGACAATGTATTATTGCTAGATGCAGGCGATATTTTTGAAGGTACGCCCTACTTTAATCTCTATAAAGGCGAACCAGAAATGAAAGCCATGAGTAGGATGCAATACGATGCGGCCACTATGGGCAATCACGATTTTGCGGCTGGCATCGACAATTTTGCTTTCCAATTACAACATGCTAGTTTCCCCATACTGCTTTGCAACTACGACTTCAGTAATACCGCAATGGCCAATAAGTATTTACCTTACAAAATATTTGATAAAAAAGGCATTAAAGTGGGCGTAACTGGCGTGGGGATTGAATTACAAGATTTAGTAGCTGACAATTTATACGGCAATACGATTTATAAAGATCCCATAGAAAGCGTCAACGCTATTACCAAAATATTAAAACAGGCAGGTTGCGATATGATTATTTGTTTATCCCACCTTGGCGATAAATATGACGATAATAAGGTAAGCGATGAGGTGTTGGCCAAAAACTGTTATGATATAGACTTAATCATTGGGGGGCATACCCATCGTTTTTTTAGTGAGCCTCGTAAGTATACCAATAAAAGTGGGGGCGATACTTTGGTGAATCAAGTGGGGTGGGGCGGCCTCAGTTTGGGTAGACTAGACTATAAATTTGAGGGGAGAAAAAATAAAAAACTCATGAAAGCCCACTCTGTATTAGTCGAGAGAAAAACAAGAGAATAAAAAATTTTTTTTTCAACATAAAGTGTACATATTCGCAGCCCTGTATAACTTTTTTGTAGCTGTAAAGTTGCAAACACTTATAGACCATAACCTGAAAGAAACCATCTTAACTAACTATATAAAATGATTAACTAACATGGCGAACATCGTGGCTAAAACCGCAGAAAGTGTATGGATCAATTGCTTGAAAATTATCAAGGATATTGTGGAATGGCAACACTTTAAGACCTGGTTTGAACCAATCACACCTGTGGAAATAAAAGGTAATGTATTAATGATTCAAGTACCGAGTCAGTTTTTCTACGAGTATTTGGAAGAGCATTACGTAAACCTATTAGCCAAAACATTAAAGCGTGAATTGGGCAAAGATGCACGTTTGGAATACCGTATTATGGTAGACAGTGGTAATGGCCGAAATGGTAGCATGGACATTCCTGCTAGTAATCAAAAAACGTTTAGCCACAACGAAATGAATTTTCCACTGGTAATTGATAATCCAGTAAAAAATCCGTTTGTAATACCGGGGTTAAAGAAAATGCAAATAGATCCACAATTAAATCATAATTACACATTTGATAGTTATGTAGAAGGCGATAGCAATCGTGTAGCAAGACGTGCCGGCAAAACCGTTGCCGAGAAACCCGGTGCCAACTCATTTAATCCATTGGTGATTTATGGTGGCGTTGGTTTGGGTAAAACACACCTTGGCCAAGCAATAGGCAATGAGGTAAAAAGATTGCACCCTAATAAGGTGGTATTATATGTGAGCAGCGAAAAATTCATCAACCAATTTCAAGACCATAGCCGCAATAATGCGATTAACGATTTCATCCATTTTTACCAACTGATAGATGTTTTAATTATAGATGATGTACAGTTTTTTGCGCGTGCCGAGAAAAGTCAAGATGCATTCTTCGCCATCTTCAACCATTTGCACCAAAGTGGCAAACAATTGGTACTCACCAGCGATAAAGCACCAAAAGATTTAGATGGCTTACAGGAGCGTTTATTGAGTCGTTTTCGTTGGGGTTTAAGCGCAGATATCCAATTGCCTGACTACGAAACAAGAATAGAAATATTAGAGCGCAAAATGAAAAACGATGGTCTTGAAATGAGCAAGGAAGTCGTAAAATATGTGGCTTATAATATTAATACCAATGTACGTGAGCTTGAAGGTGCTTTAATTTCATTATTGGCTCAATCATCGCTCAATAGAAAAGAAATTGACCTTGAATTAGCTAAGAAAGTCTTGCGAAATTTTGTAAAAACAAGCAGTAAGGAGATTACCATAGATGCTATTCAAAAAATGGTGTGTGAATACTTTGCAGTTAGTTACGATAAACTGCTACAAAAAACCCGTAAACGCGAAATAGTTCAAGCACGTCAAATAACCATGTATCTGGCAAAAGCGTTTACCAAAAACTCGCTTAAAACCATTGGTGAGCATTTTGGCGGTAGAGATCATACCACGGTTATCCACTCTTGTCAAACCGTTAAAGACTTAATGGATACGGATTCTATTTTCCGCGAAAACGTGATGGAATTAACCCAAAAAGTGCAGTTAGCAGCCATGTAATTGATTGAAAAAAATTTGCGCAAAGCCCAAAATCAATGCTTGATTTTGGGCTTTTTTGATGCAGCACACTATTTATTATTAACACTTCTGTATTAGCTACAATGCCTACTGAGCAAGGCTTTTACTTGATACCATTATATAGTGTAAAAGCCAAAACATGTAACTGATGATTATACCTAAAAATATATTTTCAAAAAACTCAGATTTTGTTTTGGCTTTTAAATATCAGCACTCTATATTTGCAGCCCTTTCACACGAATGAGAGAAAGGAGGTGAGGTGGATGAGTGGCTGAAATCAGTAGTTTGCTAAACTGCCGTACGGGTTAAACTGTACCAAGGGTTCGAATCCCTTCCTCACCGCTGAGGTTTAGCAAAACCACCATCGGGAAGTAGCGCAGGCCGGTAGCGCACCTGGTTTGGGACCAGGGGGTCGCAGGTTCGAATCCTGTCTTCCCGACCAAAAAGAGACAATCAAGTTTGATTGTCTCTTTTTTTATGTCAACTTTATACAATGGTTCAAATTCATTAAAGCAAGGCATAAACAGTATGATTGGTTTTAGCAAAAAAATGAGATATTGCAAATCCAAACACTAACTATGCAATTTAGCTTTTTAAGCTTTGTATTTCTCATTGCTACCTTTTTAGGGTTTCTGATTTTCATTGCACTGTTTTTTAAGAATACCAGTCAGAAACACAGCAGCAGACTCCTAGCCATCTATATTCTTACGTTTTCTTTGTTTGCAGTTCATAACTTACTAGTGGTAACAGGTTTACTCAATCAATTTCCCTATGCATTTAGGGTCACTAAATTTTTACATTATTTACCCGGCGCGCTTGTGTACTTGTACGTAAGAGCCACTGTAAAGCAAGAACAATCTTTACAAAAAAAAGACTACCTCCTATTTATTCCTACCCTATTGCATTTTGTAGATTTGATTCCCTTTTACTTCACCGATAGAGCTACCAAACAGCAGCAAGTTGCTTCTTTTTTTAAGGATATGAACGCTAGCTTAAAAAACGATGAAGGCTTTCTTCCCGCCTATATTCATCCCATCCTTATATTCATTTTATCAGCAGTGTGTATCTTTTATAGTTATCGCCTACTTCATGGTGCTAAAAAAAATCATTCCAACAATACCGCCATTGATATTTCGGTGTATAAATGGCTTAACTTATTTTTAGCGTTTAATCTTTTATTGGTTAGTACACTCGGTTTTCACATTTTCACACTGCAATTCTTAAAAAATTATAATGTTTTTTTAACTAACTTGATTGAAACAAGTTGTTTACTGATATCAACAGGCATTACACTGTTTTTTCACCCAAATATTCTGTATGGTCTGCCCATATCCCCTACAAAACAATATGGGGAAACGATGCCACCTGAACAATCCGAAGCGAGATTTGAGAAAGTGGATAGCAAGCAACTGGCGATTCCAAAAGAAAAAAAAGAGCAGTATTTGAAATGCATTGAACGGAAAATGAATGAACTAGAACCTTTTTTGCAGCCAGGCTTTAGTTTAAAAGACATGAGTGATATCACAAATATTCCCTACACATATTTATCAACCATTATCAATCAAGAATACCAATTAAATTTTAATGAGTTAGTTAATAAATACAGAATTAACTATGTGAAAGCCATTTTAGAAAGTCCAGAATCTAACTTATATACGCTAGAAGCTATCTCAAAGAAAGCTGGTTTTAGCTCTAGAGCAACATTTTCTCGCGCATTTCTCAAATTTGAGAATTGTTCCCCAAAAGATTATCTAAAAAATCGCCACAATTAGATGACTAGTGGTACTTGAAAATCAACAGATTAGATAATTTATCCTTAATAAGCAGGATGCAAAATGTGTCAAATAGTTGATTTGACACATTTTCCTTTACTAAAATCATCTATAAAGAAATTAGGTAGATTAGTATTGCAATAACTATTGTTTAAACATTAGTTGTTTGAACCCTAAACCCAAGTTAACCCCTATCATGGATTGCTATGTAAATTATTTTACTTGCAGTCCATTTTTGTTTATTGCCATAAATACTAGAAATAGAAAAATTTCGTTTCTACAACGAATTAAACTTCCGCATTTTTTATATTATATGCTTAACCGAAAAAAAGTAATTGACCTATTGCTTAAATAAATAATAAAAAATACTAAAAAATAGTTTGTAATTTTAGATGTAGTTATGGTCAATTTTGTTTTATTTTATAACCTCTAACGATTCACTCAAATTAACAACAATGAGAAAACAAGATTTAATCAATCAGATTGCCGACAGAACGGGCATTCCTAAAGTAGATGTTTTGGTAACATTGGAAACGATGTTCAAAGAAGTGAAAGAAAATATAACTAAAGGAGAAAGCATTTATATACGTGGTTTTGGTAGCTTTTATCCGAAAAGAAGAGCTGCTAAAATTGGTAGAAATATTAAAAAAAACATAGCTGTTAATATTCCAGAACATTATATTCCAGCATTTAAACCAGCCAAAGAATTTATTACAGAAGTTAAAGCGAATTGCAAAGAGCAAGTCAGCTAATTTTGTAGCAAATTTTTTATAGTGACGAAACAACAATCTATTCTGGTAGGCAGTGGCATCGCTGCTATATTGGCTTTATTTATCTTCGGGCAAACAGTTCCTCCAAAGAAACCCAATGTAGCAATGGCTGCCGCTGCAAATAACCAGCAAGCCCCTGCAACTGTAAACTTTACAGATTTATTGGCCAAAGCCAAACAAAAACTTACCCCTGAACAAAACGAACGTATTACGAGATTGGAGAATAGCGTAACACGTGGCGATGTAAAAGAACAACAATTACATATCTATCACCAGCTCGCTCGGTTTTGGAGAGATTCGGCCAAAGTGCTTGAACCCTATATATTTTATAATGCCGAAGCCGCAAAGTTGGAAAATTCAGAAAAAAACCTCACATTTGCCGCCCATCAATTTTTAGATAACTTGATGGTAGAAGGTGACCCTGCTATGCAAACATGGTTAGCCACCAACGCAAAAGTTCTTTTTGAGCAGGCTTTAAAGCTAAATCCAGCCAACGATAGCAGTATTATTGGCCTAGGCGCTTGTTATATTTTAGGTAATATTTCTAACAATCCAATGCAGGGCATTTTACCTATCAAGCAGATTGCTGATAAAAATCCTAAAAATCTCTATGCACAATTAATTTTGGGCTTAGGTGGTAAAAAAAGTGGTCAATACGATAAAGCGATAGAACGTTTTACTGTCATCGTAACAGAAAAGCCAAATGACCTTGAAGGGTTACTAAACTTGGCAGAATGTTATGATGGAAAGGGCGACAAAGCCAATGCCGTAAAATGGTACACAGAAGTGAAGAAAAGAATTCCTAATGAGGAAGCTCAGAAGGAATTAACGAATAGAATAAAACAGTTGACTCAATAAGTAACAATCGTTTAGTGCGTTATTTATCATCATAAATTGAATTTTTTAACAAATTAAAAATGTCTTGGTATGCCTTGTGGTAAAAAGAGAAAACGTCATAAAATTGCTACGCACAAACGCAAAAAACGTTTAAGAAAGAATCGTCATAAGAAGAAATAATTTTTTCTTATTCAGACTTTATAAAATGGTGCAGTACGCATGTGCTGCACCATTTACACATTATTAGGCTTGTTACTATTGTTTCTACCTTACGCAACTTTATCTATTCCTCTACCTCATCTTCAATAGTAAGTAGCAAGCACTAATAGTTGTGACATATGCACCGCAATTCGTTGGGGTGTTGTTGATTTTTATTTATATTAAAGTTGCAAATTTTGTGAACAAAGAATTAATTATAAATGCTAGTCCCTCGGGCGTAGAAATTGCATTTTTAGAAGAAAAAAAGCTGGTAGAACTCCACAACGAAAAGTCTGATGCCAATTTCGGCGTTGGCGACTTATACCTTGGTAAAGTTAAAAAATTAATTCCTGGCTTAAACGCCGCATTTATAGATGTTGGTTTTGAGAAAGATGCTTTCTTGCACTATACAGATTTATCGCCCTATGTAAAATCATTATTGAAATTTACACAGATGGCTATTGTAGACAAGGATGACAATGGCTTTGATTTCTCGAAATTTAATATAGAACCTGAAATAGTTAAAACAGGTAAAATAAATGAGGTATTAAATGGAAAGCCAAGCATTTTGGTACAAATATTAAAAGAGCCAATTGCGGCAAAAGGGCCACGCCTTAGTTGCGAATTAAGCTTACCAGGCAGATTTATTGTTGTTACGCCTTTTAACGAAATTGTTGCTGTATCTAAAAAAATTCATTCTGGCGAAGAAAGAAAACGCTTACAAAAAATTGTAGAATCTATTCGCCCGAAAAACTTTGGTGTAATTGTACGTACGGCTGCCGAAGGCAAAAGCACGGCAGAAATTCACCAAGATTTATTAAGCTTAATTGATACTTGGAACAGTATTCAAGCCAACTTAAAAAATGCCGTGGCACCCGCCAAAATACTCAGCGAGCAGAACCGAGCGACTAGTATTTTACGCGACTTACTGAGCGCAGATTTTAACCGTATCGTTATTAATGATAAAAATATTTATAACGATACCAAAAGCTATATTGATAAAATTGCTCCAGACAAAACAGATATTGTAAGCTACCACAACGGCCCGCTACCAATATTTGATACCTATGGCGTAACCAAGCAAGTAAAAAGCGCTTTTGGCAAAACGGTGAATCTACCAAGTGGGGCTTATTTAATTATAGAACACACCGAAGCTTTGCACGTTATAGACGTGAACAGTGGGTATAAAAGTGTGAGCAATAGTCAGGAAGAAAACGCCTTACAAACCAACTTAGAAGCGGCGGAAGAAATTGCAAGGCAGTTGCGCTTACGCGATATTGGCGGTATTATAGTGGTAGATTTTATAGACATGAAACTGCCAGATAATAGAAAGCAATTGCAAGAAGCCATGGAAAAGTTTATGCAAACTGACCGTGCGAAACATGCCGTATTGCCGATTTCTAAATTTGGCTTGATGCAATTGACTAGGCAGCGCATGCGCCCAGAACTAAGTATCAATACCTCGGAAGTATGCCCAGTATGTAGTGGTACGGGTAAAATATCTTCTACCCTATTACTAGAAGATGAAATAGAAAAGCGTTTACAATATTTAATTAGCCATTCGCACAAAAACTTAATGCTAATGGTACACCCTATCTTGTACTCGCATCTCACAAAAGGCATATTCAACTCTATTTTTAAACGATGGAAACGGAAACATAAAACCAAATTATCTATTGAAGCCAATAATAATTTCCATTTGATAGAGTTTAAATTTTACGACGAGAACGAAGAAGAAATTAAGTTTTAACCTACTTACAAACGCATTTTACAAAAGCCATCCATATAATTGGGTGGCTTTTGTATTTGATGTAGTGGTAATTAGATAAACCAACACACTAACGGTACTCAAAAGCAAGCTGAACAGAGAAAATAAAACATGAAGAACGCAAAAAACTAAAAGCGATAGTAACCACCGAACAAAAAGCCAAACTCGCCGAATTGCAACCAAAAAAGAAGGGCTAAAAAATTGATATGCACCAATAGCAGTTACATTCACCATACAATTTAAAAACACACCACAATTATGAAAAAGTTAATCGCATTACTTGCTATCGTATTAGCAGTTATCACCAACGTCAACGCTCAACCACCACAAGGCGGTTATGATCCTGCCCAAATGAAAGAAATGATGAAAAATAGATTCAAAGAATCTATGAGTTTTCTAACACCTGTGCAGTTAGATTCGGTAGTAAACATTGTAATAGATGCACGTAGTGGCATGAGAGGCATGAGAGAGATGAGTGATGAAGATAGACAAGCTGCCATGAAAAAATCTGCCGAAGCCAGAGATAAAAGATTAGACGCTGCCTTACCAAAAGATGTAGCACAAAAAGTAAAAGATGTATTGGCACAACAACGTCAAGGCGGTGGTCGCCCTCAAGGTGGCGGTAATAAATAGTTGCTGTAAGGATGATGAATAATGAAAAAAGCCTCACAAATATTGTGGGGCTTTTTTATGACATATGTAATTGCGTACCCGATTATAATCTAATATCCTTTCCTCAATGGATTACATCACCAATCAGTTACTATATTATGTCCAATTCCTGCCGATGTTGGTGTTCTTCATCAATATCAGTCATAGATGTGCGAGCAAGTAGAAACATATTATTATAGCTCAGTCAAACTATCTATTAGTCGTAGTTGCCATTGGAATTTTGTAGAGAAGTGGGAAGCCTATTAGCGGAGTTGAGATGTTGGTGAAGAATACCAACATCGGCGGAATTATTTATTTGTAATGATACTACCTTTAGAACCAATTATAAATATTCTATCTTGATTTATAAATATCTTATTCAACTGAATTGAATCATAGATTTTTTCTAATTGCCAATTCTTACCCTCATCAAGAGAATGATAAATTCCGTCAAAAGGTGTAATCCAAAAAGCTTCCTGTTTATTAATGAAGTTGATTTTGCCAGTATTAAACTTAAGCGTTGCGTTATTTTGTTTTTGCCATGAAATTCCACCATCAATAGTTTGATAGATGTTATATCCGACCATAACGTACCCAATATTTTCACTTATAAAATAAAAACTGTTAATAAACCCTAAATTAAATGATAAATTTTTCCATGTAATGCCACCATCACTAGATTTGGTTAAGCTCCCATAACTAGGAAATATACCAGAAGATGCATATAAAACACTATTTGAAACTCTCTGAAAATCGTTATAACTAGTAACAATAGGGTTAACAAAAAGAGGCTGAAAATGAGTCCCATCATATTTATATACAACATTTCCTTTCAGCAAGATTCTATTTGTACTATCTGTGAAATCAATTTTACTAATATAGGCACTAGCTGAAGTTAATGATGTATCTAAATTTTTCCAACTCGCTCCACCATCAGTGCTTCTAAAAACACTATAAAATCCCGTATAAATATCATTTGCGTTTAAAGCAAATAACTCACCTACGCCACCAGCTTCTGGTACCGGAAATGTTTTAATGCTCCAAGTACTTCCACCATCCTCAGTTCGAAGTAATACATTAAAGTAATTTCCAACTTCTTGATTTATCCCAAGAATGTATCCAGTATCAGCATTTAAAAAGTTAACATCAACAAGATTTCCTTTGAATGGAGATTGAATTAATTTCCAATTACTAGTCGAATTCAATGAATCTTTTTTACAGTTTGTTAAAAAGAAAATACTTAAACATATCAATAATAGATTCACAACTCTTAACATAGTAGAAATATTAAAACTTAAATTAACCAAAAAAGACTAAAATCGGTAAAAACTGTATTAAATAATTACCATTAAATAAATAAAAGTACATATCAATAATATCAGTTCATATTTTGGATTGAAGTTTCCCGCCGATGTTGGTGAAGAACACCAATATCAGTCATAGGCGATGCGAGCAAGTAGAAACATGTTATTATAGCTCAGTCAAACTATCTATTAGTCGTAGTTGCCATTGGAATTTTGTAGAGAAGTGGGAAGCATATTAGGAAAGTTGAGATGTTGGTGAAGAACACCAACATCAGTCATAGACGATGCGAGCAAGTAGAAGCGTATTATTATAGCTTAGCCAAACTATCTATTAGTGGTAGTTGCCATTGACATTTTGTAGAGAAGTGGGAAGCCTATTAGCGAAGTTGAGATGTTGGTGAAGAATACCATCATCGGCGGGATGACTTATCATTTGCCACTTTAAACAGAAAGGATTTTGAGCGAATTGATTAACAAAATATTATTGATGCTCCATAATATCCATTGCCCCCTCACCTGTGGGGCTTTTTATAACTTTCATTTAACGGTAAATACCTAATTTTAGCAAGTAGCAACCAACACAAATTTACTCTAGCTGTTTTTTAAGCATTCAATGATTACACAATTAACAAAAGACTATCTCTCGCAACAGGTATTAGCCAATCAGTATTCTTATAATGAATTGTTGGGTGAAGATGGGCATCTGCAAGCTTTTTGGAGCATATTTTTTGAATCGCTCAACAAACTCGGGCAAGCAGAAATTGAAGATAGAAGCCGTGATATATTGCGCCTGCTGAAAGAAAATGGCGTTACCTATAATATTTACGATGATCCCTCTGGCCTTAACCGCCCTTGGAATTTAGACCTTATTCCTTTTCTCATCAGCAAGGAAGAATGGAAAAAAGTAGAACCAGGCTTGGTTCAACGGGCCAACTTACTGGACCTGATTTTAAAAGATATTTATGGGGACAGATTACTCATAAAGCAGGGTTTGCTACCAGCCGAACTCATTTATAACCACAATGGTTTTCTGCGCCAATGTGTAGGTATTGCGCCCCAAAGTAAGCACAGTTTAATTTTATATTCTGCCGACCTAGCACGTAGTGCCAATGGCAATATTTGGGTACTAAACGATAGAACACAAGCCCCGTCTGGCTATGGCTATGCCTTAGAAAACAGAACGGCGATGAGTCGCATCAATCCCGAGTTATTTACGGGTTTAAAAGTAAGGCAGCTATCGGCTTATTTTAATGATTTACAACAATCGCTACAAAGTATTGCCCCACATGATCATGAAAACCCAAGGGTGGTTATTTTAACGCCTGGGCCCAGTAATGAAACCTATTTTGAGCACTCTTACCTCTCATCTTATATGGGCTTTACTTTGGTGCAAGGCGATGATTTGATGGTAAGAGATAATTATGTTTGGTTAAAAACCATTGGGGGACTTGAAAAAGTAGATGTGATACTTCGCAGAGTAGATGACATTTATTGCGACCCATTGGAACTGAAAAGCGACTCGCAATTAGGTGTACCAGGTTTACTACAAGCGGTACGTTGCGGTAATGTGAGCATTGCCAATCCGCTTGGTAGTAGCATACTAGAAAACCCAGGCTTGATGCCATTTTTGCAAGGGATTGCTCGTCGCTTTTTTAAAGAAGATTTAATTTTACCTACTATTGCTTCTTGGTGGTGTGGGCAGCCCAAAGAACTAAACTATGTGTTGAACAACCTAGAAAAGCTGGTAATTAAAAAAATATTTAGAAACAATTTAGCTGGTAGTAATTCTATAGATGCAGCATTGTTATCGAAAGAGAAAATCTATCAATTAAAGCAAGACATCAAAACACACCCACACTTATTTGTAGGGCAAGAAAAAGTGGTGTTTGCATCTACACCTGCTTTGGTTAATGGGAAAATAGAACCCCGAAATGCCCTGTTTAGAAGCTTTTTAGTAAGTAGCCACGATACCTATACGGCTATGTCTGGCGGGCTTACTAGAACATCGTCTCGTAAAGACAATATGCTGATTTCGAATCAGCTTGGGGGTATTAGTAAAGATACTTGGATTATTTCAGCCAATAAAGACCATGCGCATCACCATCGGAAAGAGTTGTTTAAAACCATAACACCAGCCTCTAGCGGCGTATTACCAAGCCATACAGCTGAAAATCTATTTTGGGTAGGTCGCTATGCCGAGCGCATATTAGGCAACGCCAGATTCCAGCGCACCGTGATGCAATCGGTTACCGACGGACATAAATCGCTGATAGACGATGACGATGTAGAAACAGAAAAAGTATTGTTACAAGCACTTACGAATTTTACGTTTACCTACCCGGGTTTTGTAGATGAAGATCAACCAATACAAGATGTATGGGGGGAACTACGTAGCGTCTTGTTTGATGACAAACGTAATTGTAGCCTTGCTTATAATTTGCAATTGTTTAGCCGTGCAGTATATGCCGTGCGAGGCCAATGGAGCACCGACACATGGCGAGTGTTGCGCACACTGGAAGAAGATTGGATGACGGCTTCTAAGGCAAATTTGACACATTTTAAAATGATGACAGCCTTAGATAATCTCATCACGTCGCTAGTAGCATTTATCGGTTTGAACAGAGAAAGTATTTCTAGAGAGCAAGGCTGGCTAATGCTGGATACTGGCAGAAAAATTGAACAAAGCTTGTTGCTTATTCGCATGTTGAGAGCCACACTGGTAAGTTTTATTAATGAAGATGTAGATTACAATTTACAGGAAGCGGTATTAAAAAGTAATGAGGCTTTGGTAAACTATCGTTATAAGTATCGTGTATCGATACAGATGCCATTAGTACTTGAATTACTTTTATTAGATATTAATAATCCCCGGTCATTAATTCACCAATTAGATAGAATTAAAGGACATTTTACGCAGCTACCAAGGTTTGGAAACCTAGAACAATTAGCCGAACACGAGCGCTTAATTCTCGAAGCGCATACATTGGTAAAATTGGCTACCAAAACGCATTTAGCACATTTGAACGAAGATGTATTGGAGTATACCCACCTGAGTGATTTTTTAAATAAAGTGTACAATTTGTTATCGGCCATACCAGATGCGATTTCTAAAACCTACTTTAAACATGCGCAAGCGCAAAAGCAATTGTTTTCGGCTGATTTGTAAATAGATACCCATGATCTACAGAATTACCCATACTACTGAATACACTTACGCAGGTTCTATTAGTTTGTGTCACAATATTGCCATGCTAATACCACGAGATACGGAACAGCAGTTACGCAAAAAAACCACCATCCACATTAGCCCAGAGCCAGACGTAATGAATGAATATGAGGATTTTTTTGGCAATAAAGTACTGTATTTTGCAATACAACATCAGCATAAAAAATTATCGGTGACGGTTACCAATGAAATTGAAAAGCAGAAATCACCTGCTAGTAATTTGTATGGCAATATCGCTTGGGAGCAAGCGCGGCAACATTTATTTGAACCCAATCCAGATTATATTGATGCAAGACAGTTTATTACTGAAACGAGCATGACAACTATTGATGAGCAAATTACATTATATGCTTTACAATCTTTTAAGCCCAATAGACCCATCTTTGACGCCGCCAAAGATCTTATGCAACGAATTTTCAAAGACTTCAAATTTGATCCTGATTTTACAACAGTGTCTACACCAGTAACGGAAGTCATGCGATTGAAGAGAGGTGTTTGTCAAGATTTCGCCCATTTAGCCATTGCTTGCTTGCGCTCAATAGGTTTACCAGCAAGATATGTCAGTGGCTATATAGAAACTTTACCACCGCCGGGCAAAGAAAAGCTAGTAGGTGTAGATGCCTCACACGCTTGGTTTTCGGTATTTATACCAAACTTAGGCTGGATGGATTTTGACCCAACCAATAATCAGATACCGAGCGACCAGCATGTAACTATTGGTTGGGGCAGAGATTATGCAGACATCACCCCACTAAAAGGTATAATCTTGAGTAGTGGCTCACACAAATTAAGGGTATCAGTAGATGTAAGACGATTGAATGCCTAACAAGCAATTTTATCTACTCGTCTGCTATGCCTACCACCTTCAAATGCAGTGGTCATAAAGTTTTCTATAATTTCTTCAACTAGGGCTAAAGCAATAAAACGTGCAGGGATGCAGACAATATTCGCATTGTTATGCTGGCGAATTAACTTCGCAACATCATTTTGCCAAGCCAAACCAGCACGAATATGTTGGTGTTTATTGGCCGTAATAGCTACACCATTTGCACTACCACAAAACAAAATACCAAATGCACATTCGCCACTTTCAACACTTGCAGCTGTTGGGTGTGCAAAGTCAGGATAGTCAACACTTTCAATTGAATGGGTACCAAAATCTTTTACGGTAAAGCCTTTGTTAGTAAGCCAAAGTTTAATCGCTTCTTTGTATTCAAAACCAGCGTGGTCTGCACCTAAGGCAATGGGCTTTGTTGTATCAAAAACTGAGTTCATGGTGAATATTTAGATAGCAAAAGTAGTTATGTGTCATCAATCATAAGAGATGAATAATTACTACCATCTAATATCATATATCTTACATCCAACATCATACATCAAACCTTACCCCATGGTACCTTTTACAGCACCACCATCTACACTAATGGTTTGCCCTGTGATATAGCGACTGTGCTTGCTTAGCAGCCATACAGCTATACTTGCAAAATCATCTGCCTCGCCTAAAAACTGAACTGGTATTTGTGCAACAGCCGCAGCTTTTACCGTTGGCTCATCTATACCCGTTTGCTCACTTTTCTTTTTGTAAATACGATTAATAGCAGGCGTGTTGTGCGAGCCTGGTGCTAGAATATTTAAAGTAATACCTTGAATGGCTACTTCTAAGCTGAGGGTTTTTACCATGCCTACTACCGCTAAACGCAGCGAATTACTGAGTACCAAATTTTCTACAGGTTGCTTAACAGAATAACTTTCTACAAATACACATCTACCGTAGTTGTTGGCTTGCATGAAAGGTATTAAAGCTTTTGTTAGTGCCACTTTCCAGCGTAAGATATTGTTGTAGGCCGAATCCCAATCTTCCATGGTTGTTTCTAGTACTGTCTTAGCTGGCGGTCCACCTGCATTTAATACCACGCCGTGTAACTGTCTATCACCAATGGCATTCAAAATATTTTCTATAGCAGTTGGTTGTGTAATATCTAGCGCCAATGTTTCTATATTATTTGGATACTGTTCTTGCAATAAGTGTAACTGATCGGCACTTCTTGCAATGGCTATTACTTTAGCGCCTTCATTAACCAAAGCGGTGGCAATGGCTCTACCCAATCCTGATGTAGCACCGCCTACTATAAACAACTGATTATGTAAGTATAAATACATGATAAATAATTTAATATATTAGATGAGTAGAAAAAGAATAATGTATCAATATAAATATCTCCCCACGTTTCCTACATATTCTAATAGCATTATAGCTTTCCCTTTAAACGTTTCAGTAGTGTAAGGATTTACAACCATGATACCTTAGCATTAACTACAAGTTATTAGAATAAAGCTTTAATATCGCTCATTCGCTGTATAACCATTAAGTTCAAGATAAGCAAATAGTTACAACTTTGATTATCCTGCGTTTGATCAATTTAGTGAATGGTTTTAAACACTGCAGTATTTACGGTTACTGGATATTGTTTCTTCAAACCTTCCAACCATTGTTGTTCTAAATAATTTTGGTAGTCATTTATGACCATGCCTTTGGCATCTTCAAAGTTGCGCTGCTCTTTGGTAGTATGCACCGCTGTTACATACATGAAGGTATAAGTATCTTCATTGGCGTTTTCTTCTGGTGCTGACATAAAGCCGATTGTACGCTCTATCTTCGCTTTTATAGGTATTGCTGTTTGTTC
Organism: Parasediminibacterium paludis; assembly: GCF_042651445.1. Taxonomy (NCBI): domain Bacteria; kingdom Pseudomonadati; phylum Bacteroidota; class Chitinophagia; order Chitinophagales; family Chitinophagaceae; genus Parasediminibacterium; species Parasediminibacterium paludis. The sequence goes on along the minus strand of NZ_JBHSDC010000003.1, from coordinate 101,821 downwards.
AAATCGACCACTATCAGCAATACAATTGACACCGTAATCTGCCACTATAGTTCGCCAGTTGTTTGGTGCGGCTTTTATTTTAGTAGCAATTTCTGTAGCCAATACTTTGCTTTTACAAGTAAACACCAAAGCACTTACACCGCTTGCCCATTGGTACTTTTCTGAATGCTGACTATAATAATTTTTAAGCCCTTCGATATTAGTACCCCCCTTTCCCCATACATGCGCATCCATGGCTGCAAATAGTAAGTTGGCTTCATCAAATTCTTTTACTTGCTGTTGCATGGTAGCATTGTAATCGACCAAATGAGCAGTGTAATAATTAATACAACTTTCATCTACAAAATCGCTCAAAGCTTTGCTGTAAAATATTCTATTCGTGATTGCTTCTTTGCGTAGGTATTGGATCCATGCACTGACTGGTATACGTTGTTTTGCAAATGAAAATAGTGTTGTTGTATCTGTAATGCCTTGATAAGTTTTCAATGGTTTATTGGCTAAAGCGCTATCAGTGTAGCCCCACAATGCGTCTTGCAGATAGCTGGCAGACTTGTAATTGGTGAGTTGTAGCCAAGTAGCAATCTTAGCTTTTTTGTAAAGCAATAGTCTTGTGTCGTTTTCTACTTGTTGTTTTAATTGTGCATTGGTACTAGGGTCGTTTAAATCTCTACCTACGGGTAAAATATCAAGTAATTTTACGATGTGGTACCCAATACTCGTTTCAAAAGGTTTGCTTATATCACCCACTTTTTTTAGGCTGTAAATTTGGGCTTCATAATTGGCATCAAATTGACCCACACTTATTTCTGGCAATACGCCACCACTATTTGCTGTTCTAGTATCATTGCTAAATTTTGCAGTAGCAGCTTCAAAGGTTTCACCATGCAGTAGCATTTGGTACACGCTGTCTGCCAGCTTGCTTACTTTTTGCTTATCTGCACTTGTTGCTTGTGGTGGTAGAGATAATAATAGCTGCGCTACTTTTCGTTTGCCTAAAGCCGACCTTTCACCAATGTTTTTAAAAATGTGGTAGCCATATTTGCTGCGATAAGGCTTAGAAAACTGACCTACTTGCAAGGCATATATCTGCGATTCAATGGCATATTGCAAGGTAAATACGGTGATAAAACCAAGGTCACCTTTTACTTTCCTTACATTCTCGTCGGTAGAATATTTGGCTGCCACCTCGCTAAAATCTGCACCTGATTGCAACGCTTTATAGGCTTCTGTTATTTGCTGTAAAGCTTTTATGGTATCACTATTTGGTGCTATAGGTATAAATACATGCGCAGCGTGAATATCTTTTTGGCTTCTGGAAAATGCTTCGTTGACAAGCTTTTTAATACCTACTTCTTCTTTAATAATATTCTCTGCTAGTTGCTGCTCAAAGTTTTTACTTTCAAGCTGAAAAGATGCTGATTCATACAATTTTTCGTCATAACCAGATTGTACCTTTAACTTGTAATTAATATACAAGTTTAGGTATTCCGATAAGGCTTTGCTGCGTTCTACATCGGGAGTAGGATTTTTATTAAACGCCTTCTCAAACTCTTGTTTGCTTACAGCTTTTTTACCATAGGTAAATAAGGTTTGACCATTGACAACTAGCCCACCTATCAGCGCCGCTAGCAACAACCATTGTGATTTCATATGTTTCAGTTAATCGAGGTTTGGGTGGTAGTCGCAGCTTATTTGTTCTTTAGTTTAGCAGCGATGACATCATCAAACTGTTCTAAACTTAATTGCTTGGCAATAATCCGTTTCTTTTCGTCTAGCAGATAAAAAGTAGGCGTTTTATACATATCATATAATTGTCTATAATTCGGTTGGTTAGCCGCTTGTTCAGCATCTCTAGCTGCCTTGGTTTGGTATACTTCCGTCCAATCTTGGCTGATTTTTTTCTCAGCTAAAAACTGTTTAAACTCTACTATTTTAGGCTCATTCACATTAACACTGTACACTTTTACACCCAAGGCTTTCCATTTGGCTTTGTATATACTGTCCACTCGCGGAATTTCTTCTTTGCAGTGGCCACAAGTTGGATCCCAAAATGCAACGAACGTAAACTTAGCATCAATCCCATACAAAGGCACCGTTTTACCCAATGTATCTGTTAAATCTAATATAGGTGCTTGGCCACCAATTTGATTAGCCATCAAGCTGTAAGCCCTTTCGATGATGGTTTTGCGGCTTGCAGGATTTAAATATGTGGTATCGCCTTTAGCATAAAAATCTTCAAATATTTTCAAGAACACTTTATCCTGCCCCATAAATTCGGGGTTAATATATTTATTGGTAAACTTGGTAAGTAGGTAAGGATACATTTCTTTACCAGTTCTTGCCAGCAACAACATGTATTTGACTTCGGGATATACACTATCAGGTTCAGGCGACACATAGTTTTTAAAATAGTTATCTATTTTAGGTTCAAAAAAAGGTGTACGCAGCAACCTATCATCGTTAAAATTCACGTCGTCCCAAAAATGTTCCTTCACATATCTAAATGGATAAGTAGAATCTGGCTTACCATTGACCACTGGAATTGGTGGCGCTTCGGGTTGCTTCAAAGCGTTAAATAAGGTAGCCAACAATGAGTTAGGATTTTGCTTGATAACATTGTTTTGATAAGCCTGCACATCTTTACTAATGGCAGTCATTTCATTCACTATTTTTAATGAATCCGCTTTGGTTTTGGCGTTGCTATAGGCCATTTTTAAATCGTTGGTAGCTTTACCTTTTACCAATGAAAATTCAGAATATTTTTTGAACAAATCGTTTTCAAAAGAACCTGTAATAACAGCATCTTCTTTTTTTAATGTATCAGCTACAATGCTAAACTGTTGTTTGCTATCCATTAAAATATCGAATAAGATGGCGTACTGTGGCGATACAATAAAATAAATACCTGGCGTTAATTTGTTTTTGCCTTTAAAAACACCGTAGCTTTTTTCGTTTAAATAAGCAGAGTCTGACAAGGTTTTATTTTTACCAAAATAACAGCCTAAGTACACCCAAGTATTTTTATATGGTGTTAATGTAATGCTGATATTTCTACCACCAACAGCAGAATTAGCTTTGGTATCTTGTGTTTTGGAAGCATTGCTACTGCTACCTGATACAGGTTTTGTTGGTATTACTTTTTTTACCTGCGCAACGGTACATAAGGTTGAAAGAACGAATATACTAATGGCTAAAAACTTGTTCATACGCTTTAAAATATTGTAGGCGTAAATATAACCAACCGATTGATTACAATAGCAATCATTGCGATGAATAAAAGAATATTAACAAGCTTTATATTTTGCTAATTGCATTGGTTATGCAGAGAACCTGCTTTTACAAATAATTATGTTATAACTAGCTTTTCGAAATCTGTATCTGCAGCTACGAGCACCACACTATCCTGCTATTAAATCGCCATTTTTAAACAATGGCAATACATTGGCAACATCTTCAGTCACGCAGTACTCTAAATCTTTTTCTAGGCCAAATTTTTCTAATCGGTGCCAGTGGGTTAATTGTCTAATGAAGGCCAATCGATCATCTTTGTGCTTGTTGTACATTTCTTCTGCCATCAAGCTACTATCGCAGTGAATGGTAAAATGGTTTTTCACACGGCTTATGACCGCCCCTGCAAACATGGTATCTTCTAGGTTAAATTTATCCTTCCAGCCACTGCAACCCAATACTACTGGCTTGCCTTGCGCCACCAAATAATCACATACAGCACTAAGATTAGGAAAAGAACCGGTTATCACTTCTGCTGCACCCGCTTGTAATGCCATGTGCAGCAGTTTGGTACCATTAGTAGTGGTTAATACCAAGGTTTTACCTTCAATAAAATTTCGTGGATATTCAGCAGGCGAATTGCCATAAGCCAAGCCTTCAATTACTTTACCATCACGCTCGCCAGCCGTGATACCGCCAGTTACCTTACCTATTTGAATACATTTATCTACCGCATCCACGGGTATGACACGTGCCGCTCCATTGTACAAAGCCGTAGCAATGGTACTTGTAGCCCTAAACACATCAATAATAACTACAATACTATTGCTGCAATCGTAGATATCCAATAAACGAGGAGATAATACTGTATGTAAAACGGGCTTGCTCATAGTTGTTTCTAATTATATAAATCAGGGACGAAAATACAGGAAAAATTAACCCGCCAAGTCTTTGAGACTTGGCGGGTTAATAAAAGACCATTGCCATCATAAATACTTGTTATCAACACAACTTTTTAAAATCCGCTTACACAGCGTACTTTATCGCCAGCATTACTACGATTTCTAAACTTGGCGCGGTAGGTAGCCGTAAACTCAAAACCACCTTGCGATTGAGAAGCTGTTTTTAATTGCGATACGTTGGCATCGTAACTAACACCAACCGTAAATTGATGTATGTCTAATTTAATAACGGGTATCAATGCATCGCTCCATCTGTAAAATAAGCCGCCGTATAAAGTAACGTTCTCATACGAATCGTAGCCAATACCTTGCACTAAATCAGTACCATACATTAAGCCACCCAAAAATTGTTGGTTTCCTGCTTGCGAAAAATAATCACCATAAAATACCACTTTACTATAATCATTAGTTGGTACAGATAAACCTGCATTTAAAGCAATTTTTCTGTTAAGCGCACTGGTAGCGTTGTTGGTATAGAAGCCTACCAATGGTTTATTAATATGAAACATGCCAGCACCTAAATAATATTTATTACCATTTCCAAAGCTGCTGCTGTAGGAGATACCTGCGCTAAAATCCCAATAGGTAAACCCAGTGGTGCCGAATATCGCGTTGGTAGGTAAATTAGGATTGTATACACCCCCTTGAAACTGGTCATCTACTTTTAATTGTGTTGGATCGAACTGCGAGCGTACGGGGCCAGCCATAAAAGCTACCGATAAATAATTATCGTTATCGCCACTTAGCGATTTATGAAAATTGACCACAGGCAATAGTTGAGTACGCTTCAGTTTAATATCACCAGCAGCGTCTTGTGTTATTTGCACACCAGCCGTAATCCAGTCGTTGTGCTTACCAAAAGGAAATTTTACTTCGGTACTAAAAGCAATTGTTTGAAAAGGTACGGTAATACTTTGCCATTGGTTTCTAAATGAACCTACCAAGCGTACATCCCCCTCAAAAACGCCCGCGAGTGCAGGATTGCGTAAGAGTGCATTCTCATAAAATTGAGAGAAGGTCAAATCTTGGCCAATCGCAAAACTTACTATTAGCGTTAGTGCTAAGCTATATATTAAACGTTTCAACATTATTATTAAGTTTTCAATCTACAAAAACACAAAATTGTTTTTACTATCTAATTACTGCCACATTGCCTTTGTATACAAAAGGTGTATCGTTTTCACACACTACCTCGCAGGTATAAATATATACATCGGTATCGGCGGGTTTGCCTTGTATTAAACCATCCCAGCCATAGTTTCTATCATTCGGTACAAAATTGGCACGCTCAAATACCACTTGCCCCCAACGGTTAAAAATTCTAAAGCTTTTCACCAATTTAATACCTGAACCACGTACCATTAAAATATCATTTTTACCACTACCAGTACCAGGCATAAAAGCGTTTGGTATAAACACTTGCGAGCTTTCGCAGAATACTTTTATACAAACTGTATCTGTGGTAGAGCAGTGATAAATATTAGTTGCATTAACAACATAGCATATATCGTTTTTAGCCGTAGCCGTAGGGGTTGGGCAAGTACTGCAATCTAAATTGGTAGCAGGTGTCCATAACCAACTAGCAATAGGACCGTTGATAACAGAAGGTGTAAACGTATAAGTAGAACCCGCAGCTAAGACTTGGTTTTGACCAAGATTTACAACAGGATAGTCACCCACACCAATTACTACCGACGCTGTGGAAGTAAAGCAATTATATTGGTCTTTACCAGTAACTTGATAGGTAGTGGTAACCAAGGGACTAGCCACAGGATTTTGAATAGTTGCATCACTTAAACCAGTTGCAGGTGTCCATGCATATGAGAACGCACCAGAAGCGCCCAACTTAGTAGACTGACCCACACAAATACTATCACTTGGCGTTACTGTAATAGTGAATGGTTGAATAACCGTAACCAATACAGTATCAGTAGAAGTACAACCAAAACTATTGGTAGAACTTGCAACATAAGCAGTAGTAACTAATGGGAAAGCAGATGGATTGGTACAGGTAGTACAACTTAAATTGGTAGCTGGCAACCATGTAACATTATTGCTACCAGTAGCTAATAATTGTGTGGAGGCACCTTTACAAATAGTTACACCAGGAGAAACTGATAAACTAGGACTTGGGTTAACAGTAATAGTATTATAAGCAGTGTCGAAACAGCCATTGATTGTGCCAGTTATAAATGCAGTGGTATAGGTGTTTGGTAACGTATACACATAAGACGTTGTACTACCAGTGGCAGAAGCCCCTGTTGCAAATTTCCACAGCTTTAGTACCACACTGTCTTGAGATGTAATGTTAGCAGTATAATTTACTTGCTGATTGGTACAACTAATAACATCGGCAATAATTGAGGCCTTTGGCTTGTTATTAATATTAATGGGCAATTGTAATGCCGACGTATCGCTGCAACCACTTTTACCTACAACAATTAACTGTATATTATACGTATTACCAGCAGTATAAATATGCTGTGTATTTTGAGTAGTACCTACAGGTGTTCCATCGCCATAATTCCATTGCCAAGTTTGTACGCCATAGAACGAACGCGTAGAATCGGTAAAACCAACCGTAGTGTTACCGCAAGTTTTTTGTTGTATAGTTGTAAAGCCTGCAGTTATTTTATCAATTTTAATAGTATCTACACCTTGCAAATTAACATAACATGACGTGCCAGATAATAATTGCACAGAAGGCAAATAATTACCAGATTGTGTATAAGTATGATTTACAATAGGGTTTGTGGTAGTTAAACTGGTGCCATCACCAAAATTGAAACGTAACGAATCTGCATTTAAGGCATTCACCTGAAACTGTACCGACTTCTTCGCACAGATTAATCCTTTATCATAAATCCATGTACCTGTAGGGCCATTTACTACAATATTTTTTGTGGTTTCGTAGGTACATCCCCCAGCATTTACAGCCGTCATTTTCGCCACGAATGTATTACTAGTGGTGTAAATATGTTGAACCAAATCACCCGTATCTTTAATGCCATCGCCATAATCCCATGTGGTTAACATGGATGGCACACTAAGATTGGTAAATACCACTTTAAATGGTACACAAGTACTTACACTATCGCTCACTTTAAACGAACCGTTCAATTTAGCCACTACATTAATCGTTGTTGCCGCACTGTCACTACAAGCAATAGCAGGGTATTGCCTAACAGCAATTAATTGGGTATGATAAGTACCTACAGAATTATAAACATAAGTAGGGTTGGTAAGCGATGATGAATTACCATTACCGAAGCGCCAAGTATAACCAGTTGCGGTATCGGTTTGGTTCACAAAACGAATACTATCACCTAGACAAGCCGTTAGTGGGCTAGCTGTAAATTTCACAATAGGTTTGGCAAAAGCTTTAATTTGTTCGTAATCAGTAGTATCGCTGCAACCATTAGTAGCAGTTAATTTGGTAATAAATGTACCAGCCGATGTATACACATGGGTAACCGTATCAATATTTTTAGTAGTGGTTAAAACATTACCATCACCAAAATCCCAGTTGAACGATGTAGCGCCACTTGTATTATTAATAAAATGCACTGTGCTTGGCAAACAAGCCGAAACATCGGTAGCATTAACTGCAAAATCTAATTTAATCGTATTTGGCGATACAATAATATTATAGGTAAGTGTATCGCTACCACACTCGTTTGTGGCGATTAGTTTTACGTTAAACGTATCTTGTATACCAGTACTATATGTGTGTTGTATAGCATTGCTACTAGTTGTAGTAACAGGTGCCGAACCATCACCAAAGTTCCATACAAATGTCATATTATTACCACGAGAGGTATTATTGAAAGTAATTGGCAATGGCGAGCAGCCCACGCTCTTATTTGGTGTAAACAACGCCTGTGGTTTGGATTTCACACGGATCGCTTTGGTGGATGTTACCGTTTTACAAGCACTTAATGCAGATAAAGTAACATTGTAAATCGTATCGTAATACGTAGGATTAGTTGGGAAAACTATACCCGATGGGCTAGCCACTGTAGCGGTTGTGCCAGTGCCAAAATTCCAATTATAGGTGAATAAATTTCCATAAGTGGTCGTATTGGTAAATGATACGCTTAATGGCCCACACCCTACACTGTCACTTACAGTAAAACTTGGTACTGGAGAAGGCGATGTAAAGAATTTATGTTCTATGCTATCATTGTTACAACCGTATAAGCTGATGGCTTTTAATTTAATCACTACCGAGTCAAAACCGTTGGTAATTGAATAAGCTGGCATACTTGTGCCAGTGCCAATTAAGGTATTATTCGCATACCATTGGTAGCTACCGTTAGCGGGGTTTGTAATATTCTGAACAGTAGCAGCAATATCAAACACGGCACATGATACATCTTTGGTATATGTATACTGTGCTTTTGCAAGTGGGTTCACTGTAATCGTTACCACATTACTAGTATCTGCTTGAGGACCCGTACATAAGCTACTGGTTACTATTCTTCTATATGTAACATTTGCAGTAGGTGTGGGTGGTAAGTAATCTTTAGCAGTAGCGGACGCAATAGACAACCAAGTGGCACCACCGTCCGTACTATTTTCCCATTGGTAAGCATATGTATTATTGCCACCTGTGGGCAAAGAACCTACCAATGTAGGTGCAGCAGTACCCAAACAAATTGCTGAATCTTTAGATACTGTGTTATTAAAGATAGATGGCTGCACTGTAATTAGTACAGCATTACTTGGTGCTGTACAAGTACTTGAAGCCACTACCCGTCGTACATATACCGTAACACTTGGGTTGAAAGTGATATTATTAAGCGTAGCGCCAGTAATATCTGTCCAGTTACTGTTATCAGGGCTTTGCTGCCATTGATAGTTATAAGTACCATTGCCACCAAGCGGTGTTTGACCTATAATAGTTACTGATTGTTTGGCACAAATAGATGGAGGTGTGTTGGTAATTGTATTAGTTAATGCACCATTTACTACAATATTTACAGAATCTGCTGTTCCTACACAATTACCATTCGTATTGGTTGCAAATACTTTATAATAACCACCATTAACAGGCAAAGCGTTGTTAATAGTTGGGTTTTGCATAGCACTTGTAAACGCATTTGGGCCAGACCATGTGTACATAAGACTACCCGTTGAAGTACTAGTAGCAGTAAGATTAATTGAGCCATTTTCACATACTGGACTATTGCCACCAACAGTAGGTTTTGCAGGGGTTTCATTAATCATTACAGAAACAGTAGCCGGTGAGGATATACAACTATTAATGGTAGCGGTAACAGTGTAAGTGCCAGCAGCAGCTAAAGTCGCATTGGTAATAGATGGATTACTAACAGTACTTGTAAAAGCGTTAGGGCCTGTCCATGCATAGGTTACGCCTGCTGTGGTGCTATTTGCTGTTAGATTTAGTGTTGTACCACTACAAATTGGATTAACAGGTGCAATCGTTGGCGTTGCTGGTGCACTTGGGTCGGATAAAGTATAGGCAATCACGTTAGTAGTAGGACAACCATTTAAAGTGGCAGTCACATTAGTGTAGGTACCAGCTACTAATGCTGCTATAACCACATCACCACTAGCATTTGATGTAATAACAATTGGTGTGATGGCAACTCCATTAAAATTATAATTGATAGTATAATTAGTATTAGGCAATAATCCATTTAAGGTGATACTACCAGTAGCCGTACCACAACTTGTAGGGTTAGACTTTGTACTGCCAGAAATAACGGGCGTTGGTGTTACAACTACCGAAGTACTACCAAAGCCACTACAAGCACCAATAGTAGCCACCACGTTATAAGTACCATTTAGAAGTGTACTTGCATTGCCAAAACTTGGATTTTGCAAGGCACTAGAAAAACCATTAGGACCCGACCATGCATAGCTAACACCAGCTACACTACTACTCGCTGTGAGATGTAGGGTATTACCAGAACAAGGATTATCGCTTGTAACTGTTAAAACTGGTGACTGACTAATGGCAACAGGAACGCTACCAGTATCGGATACACAACTATTTAAAATAGCGACTACCTTATAAGTACCAATATTTGCGGCAGTAGTATTTGGAATACTAGGCGATGCTTGGGTACTTGTAAAGCCATTAGGACCAATCCAACTAAATGTAGCGCCAGCATCGCTTGATGCGCCTAGTGTTAAGGTAGCACCTGTACAAATAGGGCTGTTAGATGTAGCAGTTGGTTTTGTAGGTACATTGGGATCGGTTAATGTAAATGGCCCCACAACATTAGACGTACAACCATTTAAAGTAACACTAATAGCGCTATAGGTACCAGCAGCCAAGCTGGGTATTGTAAGCACACCAGAAGCGTTTGATGAAATTAAAAAGCTGCTAGCAATCCCATTTTTCGTGTATGCAACATCATAATAAGTATTAGCTGTAGAAAGATTTAAAACAATAGTACCTGTGCTACTACCACAATTTGTTGGATTAGTAGAAGTGGCCGAACTAATATTTGGTGTTGGCTTAATGGATACTATTGTACTAGCACTTGCATTACAAGTGGCAGTAGCAGCAGTAACTGTATAAGTACCATTTAAAGCACTTGTGGCATTGGCAATAGATGGGTTTTGAGTCGTATTTGCAGTTGGGAAACCAATACCAGTCCAACTATACGATACCCCATTTACGCTGCTTGTTGCTGTGAAATTTAAAGCAGTCCCGCTACAAGGATTATTATTAGTTGCTGATACTATTGGTGTTTCGTTGATAACAACATTTACTGTGGTACTTGCAGACGTACAACCATTTAATACGGCTACAACAGAATAAGTACCTGCATTTGCCAAAGTGGTGTTTGGAATATTTTGTGTTGGACCTGTTTGTGAAAATGCGTTAGGACCTGACCAACTATACGATACACCTGCTGTTGTACTGTTGGCAGATAGTGTTATTGTTGCACCACTGCAAATTGGTGAATTTGAATTAATAACAGGCGTTGCAGGTGCGGATGGATCTGACAAGCTGATAGGATTTAAGGTATTAGATGGGCAATTATTTCTTGTAACGGTAATATTGGTATAAGCCCCGGCTGATAAACCTGTGATTACATAGCTACCAGAAACACTTGCAATAATTGGAAGTGGTGCAATAGCCACACCATTTTTACTATAGTTAAGTGTATAAGCCGTATTTGCCACTAATCCTTTTAAAGTGATCGCACCATCTGAACCTTGACAGGTAGAAGGATTTTTTGTAGACAAAGTATCAATAACTGTGGCAGGGTTTACAGTTACTGATATAGCCAGCTTAGCACCTTCGCAATTAGACAATGTATTAACTTGACTAACATAATAAGTAGTAGTACCCACTGTAGTTGTATTAGGTGTAGGTGCACTAGGCAATAAGGTATTGGTTGCATCATACCACTTTAATGTATTACCTGTGGATGGGGTTGCTGTTAAAGCATTTGGTGTTGAATTTTGGCAAAGCGCTATAGCAGTTGTAGCGGTTGGTAATGGTGGCGTTGTGTTAACTGTAATGGTAAATGAACTTGCACTACCAGTACACCCATTTAAGGTTGGGGTAGCAGTAATTGTAGCAATTTGCTGACTAGCTTGGTTAACAGTTGTAAAACTACCGATATTACCACTACCGCTTGCTGCTAAACCAACAGATGCATTGCTATTCGTCCAAGCGAAACTAGCACCACCAGGCGAACTCGTAAAGTTTATCGGTACAGTAGCCATGCCACCACAAACAACTTGGTTTGCTGGTGCAGTAAATGTTGGTATCGGCTTAAAAGTAATTTGTTGGGTAACGGTTGTAGATGTTCCACAATTAGTAATATATGTCAAACCAACAGTATACGTAGCAAAATCGTTGAACGTAATTTGCGGATAAGCCGATGTTGCATTTGTACCATTAGCGTACGAATACGTTCCGCCCGTTACAGACCAATTATAAACAGTAGCATTTCCAAATTGGCTGTCATAATTGGGTTTATGATTGGCATCGGCACCAAAATCAATCGTTTTTACACCACAATAAGATTGAGCAGGTGGTAAAGTAGCTAAAGGTGTACCGCCACCCGTTACAATGGTTTGTCTGTTTACAACGGTACTACAGGAGTTACTTACAGACAATTGTAAAATATATTTCCCTGATTTTAGGATGGTAATTACTGGCTGAAAGGCAGATGGATCAGATATGGTATAATAGCTTGTATTCACAGTATTGTTGCCCAAAGAATCTAAGATAGACCAACTAAAAGTCATCGGTCTACATGGATTACTATTAGTGGTATTTACAGGCGTAAAACTTGTAGGAACACAAGCTGCAGGATTCATACTAAAGTTGGGTACGGGCACAGGTTCAATACAAATAGTTCTAGTAGTATCTGAAACAGCACAACTTAAATTATCGACTAATAATCTAACAGTATGCGTACCTACACTTGAGAAACTTTGCGATAAATTTGGCGGTGTTGATTCGGGTGTTGCGGATGAATATACAACTGACCCATCTACAAACCAAGTATAATAAGCCGATGAATTACAAGTATTAGAGCCAAAAGACTTTGATTGGCCAGGATCACTATTGTTACTAAAATTAATAGCTGTGTTTATACATCCATAAGATGGGCTGCTGAACTTAGCTTTAGCACTTGAATATACAAACACCTGCGTATTTACACCCCCAACATCACTACACTGGTTTACTTGGGTACTGCCTGCTGGAAAATAAGGGTATATTTTTTGTGGCGTTACACTGTATGGATTTCCTGTAGAACAAGAACTTTTGGTATATAAATGAGAAATAACGCCATTAGCATTCACCAAATCGCATTGCTTATAATAACTTGTGGTACCATCATTCCAAAATACTTGATACCGCATACCAGGGAAATTATCACCAATACCACCGCTAGCTGCGCTCGTAATTGGTATTTGAAAACTAACAGAGTCTGGAAAACAAGGCTTTTGCTGTCCATTATTAGCAATACCTAAAATATTAGGTGTATTAATAAGAAAATAACTTTTGGTACTAAGTATACCAGCAGAATCTGCCTTTACAGTAAGTGTATAATAAGTTTGTTGTAATGGAATGCTTAAAACATTGGCAGACAGAGTTGGATTAGAAGACACACCATTACTCCCATTTTTTAGTTGAAAACTAACACTTGCACCCGCGGAAGACAAATTGGCTAAATCTAATACAGTACCAGGTGGCTGTGTACTACACCAACCGAAATATAATTGGTCGCTCAGTATTCTTAAGGGTACTTGAGGATTAACTTTTGATACCAAAGCACCCGAGGTTGTAGCAATAGAAAAAGCGGGAGAAATAGCAGAAATTATGGGAGATGTAGAGGTGATTTTTAGTTTATAGCCGTTGCCCGCAGGTGTTCCTGCTGGAATTAAACCATTGACGTAGGTAGTAAAAAAACCAGTAAAACTGCCGATTAAAGTATTACCAGCAAAACTGCCTGTTTGATCAGAAAGATATAGATTGAACACATTTGTGTCATCAAAACAAGAAGTTGAAGACAGCGTAATTGGCAAACTAATAGTTGAGCCAGTGCCATATGGTTTAGAAACGTCAAACTCGGTCGTATTAATCGTAATTGTCTGCCCTTTGCCTATAAAATAGACACTCAGAAAGCATAGTATAAAACAAATTCTTTTCATCCCTTTTATTGCTGTTGATTATTGTTGTAAATAGACGGCATTTTATTTAATTACGCTGTCGCTGTGTTAAACTTAATCTAACGATAAGGTAATAAGGACTTCAAATGAAAAAATACCAGCATTCGTTTTTAAACCAATCTCATTATAATGATGCATGTGTTGTTGTCAAAAGACTCAAAAAGCCTTTAGGTGTAAATTAAAGCAATTTGCCCGTTAAGTAGCTAGCTTAGCAACAATAAATATTTAATTAAGCATACTACTACAAAATACATGGTAATTAGAAAGCACCGCTGAGAGTCTACACTACAAACAGCCTAGAAAACTTACATTTTTTCTGCTTCCATCATTTTTTTATACATTTATTGCATGGTAACATTAGCACTATACAATCTCAAGGGCGGTGTTGGCAAAACCACTGCCTCTATTAACTTGGCTTATTTATCTGCCCAAGAAGGTTATAGAACCCTTATTTGGGATTTAGATCCCCAAGGTAGTTCATCGTTTTTTCTAGGCGTAGAAGCTTCTGTAAAAAATGAATCAAAGAAATTGCTGACTAACGAGCTATCCTTGTTAGATGCCTTACAAACAACAGCTTTTGACAATTTAAGTATTATCCCAGCAGATTTATCAGCAAGACAAGCCGACATTTTATTAAACGAGTTGAAACAGTCGAAGAAGAAACTTGCTGCGATGATTGCACCGTTAAAAAAACAATTCGATATCATCATACTAGATTGTCCGCCAGGTATTTCGCTATTACACGACAATATTTTTAATGCAGCAGATTGGGTAATTATGCCAAATATTCCTACCACATTATCTATTCGCTCGTTTACTACAGTGGCCAATTATTTTGAAGAACATGATTTTGATAGTGAGAAATTAAGGTGCTTTTTTAGTATGGTAGACCATCGTAAAAACTTGCATCACGAAGTAATGAATGCGTTTTACAAAGACAAGATTTTCTTTAAAAATTATATTCCATACCTCAGCGATATAGAAAAAATGGGCGTAAATGAAGCACCACTTGAAACCTTCGCAGCGAATAGCTTTGCGGCACAATGTTTTAAAGATTTATGGAATGAAATTAAACACCAAAGTTTTGAGTAATAAAGTATGATGACAGGAATTAAGGCTAATTACACGAATTATTTTTTTAGCGTACCCAATCTAAGTAATCTACAAAATCAAAAAATCATACAAAATCCCCGTTCAGACGAATATGCAAAAAATCATTACTTCTTGGCATAGCCCTTCTTTAAATAAAAACATGCCAATTGCCACTTATGGTCACTATGGTTTTGCATTGTTATTAATACCAACTGCTGCTGCTGATTATTTAGAATACGAGCGCTTTCAACTGATAGATGCATTGGCACCAATGATTAATGCCGGCAAGCTAAAAGTATTTAGCATAGATAGCATTAATAGAGAAAGCTGGATGAACACCCAAATGCGGCCTGAACACAAAGCCATTAGGCATAACCAGTTTAATCACTATGTATTTAACGAGGTCATCCCTTATATTAGAACGCATACCAGCCAACATACGATGGTTTATACCGTTGGTGCATCTTTTGGCGCATTGCATGCCATGAACTTATTTTTAAAACGTCCAGACATCATCAATGGTGTCATCAGCATGAGTGGTGTGTATGATTTAACCGAATACACCAAAGGCTTCTGGGATGAGCAAGTGTACTACAATAGTCCATACCATTATATACCAAAACTTACTGATGAGTGGTATTTAAACAAAATAAAAGCGAGTAATCATATACATATTTACACTGGATCTGGTAATCACGAAGACCCCGCTTCTAACCGGAAATTTTCACAAGTTTTATGGGATAAAGGTATTTGGCACGATTTATCGGTATGGGGCAATGATATACATCACGACTGGCCTACTTGGCGTAAAATGTTGCCGATGATTATTGACCAAAAATTCTAAAACATGACTACCATTGACTGGCAGAAAACTAATAATACGCTGTACAAAAAATTTGAATTTACGAATTTTTCACAGGCTTTTGCCTTTATGACAAGGGTAGCCATTGAAGCTGAAAAATTAAACCATCACCCATTGTGGACAAACGTATACAACAAAGTTGAAATTTGGCTAAGCACGCACGATGCTGGCGATACCGTGACAGAATTGGATTATCAATTAGCCTTAGCTATTGATGGATTGGTATAATTACCTTACAGAAGCGTATAGCATTTTTTTGGTGTATCTTTTACTATTGTTTCAACCGCTTGCTCTAAATATGGGTATTTAAATTGATAACCATGACTTAATAATTTAGAGGGCAACACCCATCTACTTTTTAGTATTAATTCTGTTTCTGTGCCAATAATGGCTGCCCCAATTTTCAATAGCCATGTAAATGCTGGCAAGCCAATATTGGTATTTGTTTGTTGCCTAAGTACTTTCATGAAAGTGTTATTAGTCACAGGATGAGGACTACTCACATTTACGACACCAGTAATATCTTCATTCGCTTCTATAAAATCAATGATTCTACAAACATCATCTACATGAACCCAGCTATACATTTGTTTACCACTACCCTGCTTACCACCTAAACCAAATTTTAGTAAGTTAAAATAGGGTACATTACGCCAGCGTTACCCAATGTAATCGCAGTTCTCAAAGCAACTTTTCTTGTGAATGGTGTTTCTAGCTCGAAGAAAGTTGCTTCCCATTTTTTACAAACCTGTACGCTAAAATCATTTTCAATTTCTCCATCAAACTCATCTTGAGGTTTATCCATTGCATGGCGGTAAATAGTTGCAGAAGCTGCATTTATCCATAAACTAGGCGGTCGCTTACTTTGTTGAATTGCTTGCCCAATAGCTTTAGTAGGCAAGGTTCTACTATCAAATATGGCTTGCTTATTAGCTTTCGTATATCTACAGTTAACAGATTTGCCACATAAATTAATCACCAAATCACTACCATTTATTACCTTACCCCACTCACCTAAATTCTTACCATCCCAAACCACAGTAGTAAAGCTTTTCATAACTGATGTATTATTGTAAGCATTATTTGCTTCAACAATATTTCTTGATAAAACAATAATGTCATTGTCTTTACCAAAATAAGCAATCAATGCTTGACCAATAAAACCTGTACCGCCTGCAATTATAATTTTCTAATTTTTCATGATGCATTATTTTAACTGTGCTAATGGTCTTTTACTCCAATCAATTACAGAACGTAAATAGATAATTCTTCTATTGATTTCTTTTATCAAAAAAGCTAGTAAACCTAGTAAATACAACACTTTTACAAAAGTTGGTAGCGCTAGTATTTGCCCTGCAAGAAATAGCGGTAGCGTTAATAGTAAACTTAATAAACTTACCATAGCCATTTGCCCCCAATAATGATAAGCCATAGCATTATGCAACAACATTGGTAATACAAAAGCTGCTAACCATAAAACACCCAAACCATAATACATTTGCTGCAATGCAATACTCGTAATGCTTTCCACATGAAAAAAGGAGTACAAGGGTTTAATGCAAACGATACTAAATAACATAACTAACAGCAAAAAAAATAAAGCAATACTTTACATTGAAATCGGGTGTGCAATCGTATTTACTATTGGTTTTAGGTACTGCTACAATTACCTTCCTATTGTAGGAAATTAACTTGTATAAGCGCAGCAAAAACCATTTTATAGGTTTCAGATTAGCTATCCTTTTAACGAAAGGAAATTTTACACTCATCACTTCTAACATCGCATCTAAACCATACCACGTTTGGTTAGTTTCGGTGTCTAATAATGGTATTTCATTTTTACTTTATGCGTATCTAGTTTGCACATAATACTATCAGATACTTGGCTAAAAGCCTTTCTACCATTGGCTTCTAGTAAACCCATTTTTACAAACGCACTTGTGTAAGCATTACATAGTGGACAATTATCATCGTACACCATTACTTTAGCATGATTTTTCATGTTTTCAGTTTTTGTTGTTAATTAAATTATTTTAGTTACAGAATTTTCAGAAAATATTGAAAGTTTATTGTGAAATAAAAGCTGATGTTAGTCAGCTTGATTTCTTCTTTCAGGAAACGCCTTTTAGCCTTTAAACAATTTCATAAAACTGCCCCAAAACCAATTTTCTTCAGCTTTGATAATGGTATCAAGCGTTTTATCTGCCTGACCAGCAAATTTTTGAATGTCTTTCACCATACTTGTAAAAGCCATAATATCGGCATCTTTCGGGTCGCCTTCAACGTCGCTTATTTGGTTCAATACTTTAAGCATGGGATCGAGTTCTCGCTTTTTACGCTGATACATGATATGTGTCACCACTTTCCAAATGTCTTTTTCTGCGGCAAAATATTCTTTTCTATCACCAGCTACTATGCTTTTATCTATCAATTTCCAATCCATCAATTCACGAATATTCATATTGGCATTACCTCTGCTAATACTGAGGCTAGCCATAATATCGTCGGTACTTAAAGGCTTTGCAGCTACTAACAATAATGCATGTACTTGCGCCATTGTTCTATTAATACCCCATTGACCCGCCAAAATGCCCCAACTTTGAATAAACTGTAATTTGGCTTCTTCTAAATTCATAGGGCAAATATAAAAACATTATTTCTGAATTTTCAATAATTAATGAAAATTATTTTTTAAGCCATTTACCATTTTTTACTACGAATTTTCAGTTTTTAAAAATATCTTACCGCATCACTTACAATTTCACCAAAACTAATTTTCTATGCGTGTATGTTATGCTCTATTGTTGTGTTGCACTATGCTGTTTTGCAACGCCCAAGCCACTTCTAAAATAGCCGATAAAACCAAAAACTACAAAAAGATGGAAGGCTTTTTCACCTTTTGGTGGGATGCCACAAATGGTAAAATTTGGCTACAAGTAGACAAATTTGATAAAGAATTTTTATATGTTAATTCATTGCCTGCTGGTCTTGGCAGCAACGATATAGGTCTTGACCGTGGACAAATTGGCGGGGAAAGAATTGTGTATTTTAATAAAGTGGGTAAAAAAGTATTACTCGTACAACCAAACTATGCTTACCGTGCTACAAGTAGCGATGCGAATGAGAAAAAAGCAGTTCGCGAAAGCTTTGCACAATCCATTTTAGCAAGTTTTGCAGTGGATGAAGATGAAGGCGACAAAGTATTGGTAGATGCAACTAGCTTCTTTTTACGAGATGCCCATGGCGTAGCTGATAGAATAAAAAGCATGCGACAAGGTACCTATGTTTTTAACGAAAGTCGCTCTGCTATTTATCTACAAAATACCAAAAATTTTCCTTTAAATAGTGAGTTTGAAGCGACGATTACTTTTACTGGTGGCAGCGATGCTGGCAGATTTGTAACAACCGTTACACCTTCGGCTGAAGCGATTACGGTGCGTATGCACCACTCGTTTGTGCAACTGCCCGATAGTAATTTCACGCCTCGCAGATACGATATACGCAGCGGCTATTTTGGCATTTCTTATTTCGATTATAGTTCGCCTTTTACCGACCCAATTGAGCAACTATTCATAGCGAGGCATCGCCTCCAAAAGAAAGACCCCACTGCTGCAAAAAGTGAACCAGTAAAACCCATTATCTATTATTTAGATAATGGTACGCCAGAACCTATTCGTTCTGCATTAATGGATGGTGCCAAATGGTGGAACCAAGCTTATGAAGCAGCGGGTTATATCAATGCGTTTCAAGTGCGCGTTTTACCTGATAGTGCAGACCCGATGGATATTCGTTACAATATGGTCAATTGGGTACATCGTAGTACCAGAGGTTGGAGCTATGGCGCTTCTATTACCGACCCAAGAACTGGTGAAATTATTAAAGGTCAAGTGACACTTGGTTCGTTGCGTGTTCGTCAAGATTATCTGATATTCACTGGCTTATTATCACCCTACGAAACTGGCAAGCCTGTGCCTGAAACCATGAAATTAGCTGCCTTAAAGCGTTTACGTCAGTTGGCTGCACACGAAATAGGCCACACATTAGGTTTACAACACAATTATGCGTCTAGCTTTAATAACCGTGCTTCTGTAATGGATTATCCCCACCCAAATATTACACTCAATGCAAAAGGTGATATTGATTTCTCACAAGTGTATACCAATGAAATTGGCGAATGGGATAAACGAGCGATTACTTATGGTTATGCAGATTTTGCACCTGGCACCAATGTAGATGATGCCTTAAGAAAAATACTGGAAGAAAATACAAAAAATGGTTTGCTATTTATTGCCGATGCTGATGCTAGAGCCGCAGGTGGTTTGCATCCTTATGCCCATTTGTGGGATAATGGAAAAGATGCGACAGAAGAACTAAAAAATGTATTGGCTGTACGTAAAAAAGCATTGGAAAACTTCAGTGAAAAAGCCATTAAAGACAATACACCAATGACGCGTTTAGAAGACGCATTAGTGCCCGTGTACAATTATCATCGCTACCAAATTGAAGCAGTAACCAAATTAATTGGTGGCATGAATTATAGCTACAGCGTACGTGGTGATCAATTGCAACAACAACCTGAACCTTTGGCAAATACCATTCAGAAAAAAGCATTGACAGATGCAGTAGCTTGTTTGTCGCCTGACATACTCACCTTACCTGAAAGTATTTTAAAATTATTGCCGCCTAGGCCGCCGTTGTATTATAATGTGGGCGAATTATTTGCTAAAAGAACGGGCCTAAGTTTTGACGCATTGGCTGCCGCAGAGGCATTGGCAGATTACGAATTGGCCTTTTTATTCAATATCGAAAGGGCTAACCGTTTGGTACAGATGAAAGGCAGATTTAATACCATTGGCTTTGATGATGTCGTCAATACTATTACAGAAGCGGCGTTTAAAACCGACGGCTTACAAGGTTTAAAAAAACAAGTACAATTACAAACGCAGCAGCAAGTGGTTACTTGGTTATTGGCTTTAAGTATTAATGACAATGCCAATTATTTGGTAAAATCTATTTGTCATAAAAAGCTACAAGAAATAAAGGCAGACTGCCTTGCAAAAGCTAAAACAAATCTAGACTTAAAAGCTTATTACGGTTATATAGCAGAACGCATTACTAACCCTAAAGATATTATTATTCCACCTGCAAAAGAGATAGCACCAGGTGCACCCATTGGTTGCGATTGGGAAGCTTATTAAAACACAAGAATGGCATATATACCCTGTGATACTAAAGCATCACAGGGTATTTTTATTAGGTTGGAATAACGATTATTATTCTACTTCAAATGTGTCGTCTTCCTCTTCTTCAAACAAGTCTTCATATTCTGCGGCTTGTTCTTCAGTAAGTTCGTCTACAATTTCAAAGAATACATCATCTTTTCTTTTCCAATAAGTCATGTTTTCATCATCGTGTTGAAGAATTAACACACAATTATCTGTTTCCATTAAAGGCTGTACTAAAGAAATTAAGTCGCCTTCTTCTTCTTGTATCAAATAGAAGGTATTCAATTGTAAATCTGAATAGTGTGCCATAATTTAATTTTACATGAAGATGCGTTAAATTAAATTACCATGAGGCATTTATATCATTACATTTCTGTTACTAATACTAGCTACAAAAAGCTAAAAGCAAACAGAAGTCCGCTGTGTGCCATGTAATAAACTGATAATAGCAATTTAACATTGGTAATACAAAAAGTCTAACAAAATCTTCATAAGCAAAAATTAGTTGCATAAACAACTTTATTGTATTTTCACATTCTAAAATTGGTTGCCATGCAAGAAGCATACATTATTGCAGGATTTAGAACTGCTGTTGGAAAAAGCAAAAAAGGTGGATTGCGATTTTTTCGCCCTGACGACCTAGCTGTAGAAGTGATTAAAGGCTTGATGGCTAGCGTACCTGAACTAGATTATAAACGTGTAGACGATGTGATAGTTGGTAATGCGGTACCAGAAGCCGAACAAGGCCTGCAGTTTGGGCGCATTATTGCTGCCAAAGCAATGGGTATAGAAGTACCTGGTATTACCATTAATAGATACTGCGCTAGTGGTCTTGAAAGCATTGCGATGGCTACCGCCAAAATAAGAACTGGCATGGCAGATTGTATTATTGCTGGTGGCACAGAAAGTATGAGCCTAGTGCCTACAGCGGGCTGGAAAACAGTACCATCGTACGCCATTGCAAAAGACGAACCTGACTATTACTTAAGCATGGGCTTAACGGCAGAGGCAGTGGCAAAAGAGTTTAACGTAAGTCGTGAAGACCAAGATGTATTTGCTGAAAATTCACATGCAAAAGCCAAAGTAGCGATAGAAAATGGGTATTTTAAAGAGGGTATTTTGCCCATAACTGTAGAGCAAACCTATGTAAACGAGAAAGGCAAACGTGCCGTAAAAAGTTATGTAGTAGATACCGACGAAGGCTTGCGTGCAGACACCACAGTGGAAGGTTTGGCGAAACTAAAACCTGCATTTGCCGTAGGCGGTAGCGTTACGGCTGGCAATAGTAGCCAAACAAGTGATGGCGCGGCTTTTGTAATAGTTATGGGTGAAAAAATGATGACCGAATTGGGCCTAAAACCAATAGGTAGACTAGTAAACTGTGCCAGTGCGGGTGTTCACCCACGCATCATGGGTATAGGCCCTGTAGCTGCTATACCTAAAGTGCTAAAGCAAGCCAATATGAACTTGGCTGATATTGATTTGATAGAATTAAACGAGGCTTTTGCTTCGCAAAGTATTGCTGTGATAAGAGAACTTGGCCTAAACCAAGACATTGTGAATATTAATGGCGGCGCTATTGCCTTAGGTCATCCGTTAGGTTGTACTGGTGCTAAACTAACGGTGCAAATACTAAACGACATGAAACGCCTCAACAAAAAATATGGTTTGGTTACGGCGTGCGTAGGTGGTGGGCAAGGTATTGCTGGGATTATTGAGAACCTATAATCACTAATTAATGATGATGGGTTTGATGAGCTGTAATTAAATAAATTGTATTACTTTAGTCGAAAACAATGCATGAAATGCAAGGACGTGATAAAGCTGATTGAGGCAGATGGATGGTTTGTAGTAAGGCAAAAAGGTAGTCACAAGCAATATAAACATCCGATAAAACAAGGACTAGTTACAATTGCTTGTCATAAAGAGAGTGACGATATTGCACCTGGCACATTAAACAGTATTTTAAAACAAGCTCAACTAAGAAAGTAATGACATACTTAGTATTATACGAAAAAACAGAAACTGGCTATAGTGCTTATGTACCTGATTTGGAAGGTTGTATTGCAAGTGGTAGTACTAAAGAAGAAGTGACGCAACTTATAAAAGAAGCAATTACGTTTCATATAGAAGGTATGCAAGAAGAAGGTTTGATAATACCAGAACCTGCAACTGAAAGCGCATTACTGGAAGTAGCCTAATTAAGAAATTAGAACCATTCACATTAATAAACAATATAGCCGATGCAAGATGCATCGGCTATATTGTTTATTACTCAGCTTAAAACACTTATCCTTTAGGTGCTGCAGTAGAAGCATTACCACCGCTACTTTCTCTTGCAGTTACTTTATTATTGTGCTGCGCTATTAACGCATTTATTTCATTTACTAATGGTGTGTATTTACCCGTAGTATCTATATTATTTCTGCTATCTATTTGCACCATCAATGCTTCGTACACTTTTGTTACCTGTGGTTTTAGTTCACTAGCACTCTCTTTAGGTTTTAAAGCGTACTTTTTGTTGCGCTCTAAAAACTTAGCGTTAAATTTTTGGTTAGCAGCTTTTAATTCGCCTACCCAACTAGTAATGCCTAAGGTTTCACATGCAGCTACCAAAATAGGGTCGGTTTCAAAGTCGGTTACCATTTTGTCTAATATGGTAGTTTCTGTCGTATCGCTTTGTACTTGAATATCTTTACCATATTTGGCTATACATGCTAATATCGCTTTGGCGGCTTGCCTTTTTGCTTCATCAAAATGCATGGCAAAACCATTGGCTACTGTTTTAATACCCATAAAAGCCACATCACGCCTTACATCTTGGGTTTCAATTTCTTTGCTTTCTGGGCTATCTTTTTGGTAGGCATAGGCTGCATCTATTTGTAAATGTTTTGCTTGTAATGCTTCAGTAAAGGTTTTTATTTCTGATGCTACAATGGCATTGCCTGTAATAATAACTAGGATGTTTTTAATAAAGTTGATAAAGTCGCCAAGTAGGTAGCGAGACGTGGTTGCTTTTGTAATCATAATTGGTATTTTTTTGAAATACTAAAATACAACCCAAAGTCATATAACAAAACATTTGTGCTATATTTTTTTGTTATACAAAATCGTATTTACTGGTTAAATCCGATTTTTGCGAAGTGAAAAAGCACCAGCAACTGATTAATTATGCTTTTTTTACTATACAAAAGCCAATATACTGGTTAAAACCACTTTCGCGAAGTGAAAAAAGCACCTCTAACCGGTTAATTGTACTTATTTTACTATACAGAAGGCTATTTATTAGTTAATGGGGCTTTTGCGAAGCGAAAAAAGGGCGAAATATTGGGGCCAGCAGCAGTATTTAAATGTAAAAGAGAAGATTAGGAAACAAATACAAATGCAATAATGCTAGTTAAATAAACTGAATCGAAAAAGCTTACTTTTAATAGAAAGAAAAACAACTTATTTCTTTATGTATTTTTTGTAATTATCGCATTATAGTAATTAAACAAATTATCATGATTAAGAAACTAACAAGCTTGTTTATAATTGTAGCGATACCTTTTTTATCTAAAGCACAACAATATCACCAATATGATTCGATTGTAAAACGTGCATTACAGCGATATATAGGCTACCCAGAAGATACTTATTTATCGGGTGTCAATTTGTTGCGAGTATCTAAAAAAGATAGTTTCATCAGTCTAACTTCATTGTACGTAAGTGATGACCATTTTAAATTGCCAGTTGGTAATTATGCTACAGCTAAATATATTAACACGAAATACAGCCCATTGCTAAAGCAGCCCTTTAGCTTAATAGTACCTGTATATTTTCAAGTGATAGACGAACCTCCAGTATCAGAAGCGCTTAAAAACAAAATAAAAAAACTATTGTACAAATTGAAACAAAAAGAACCTGTTTCGGATGAGGGTATTACTGTTGTAGGTAGTTACACTGTTAGGAGAACGTAATTTTTGTAGATTTATAAATCTTGAGGTTTTTAAAAAAATTCAAGGTCTAATCAAAAAGAATAGCCGATACAAAATGCATCGGCTATTTATTTATTATCATTCAATCACTTAAATCATTACAATAAGCGGTTTCTATTACAGCCCCAAAATCCATGCAAAAATTAACGGTGCAACAATCGTTGCATCGCTTTCTACAATAAACTTAGGTGTATTTATATCTAATTTGCCCCAAGTAATTTTTTCGTTTGGTACGGCACCAGAATAGCTACCATAAGAGGTGGTAGAATCAGAAATTTGGCAGAAATAACTCCAGAAAGGAACATCATGCCACTCTAAGTCTTGGTACATCATCGGTACTACGCAAATAGGAAAATCACCTGCAATACCACCACCAATTTGGAAGAAACCAACACCTTTACCAGCACTATTGGCTCTGTACCACTCAGTTAAAAATACCATGTATTCAATCCCACTTTTTACAGTACTTGCTTTTAGCTCGCCTTTAATCACGTAGCTCGCAAAAATGTTACCTGTGGTACTATCTTCCCAACCTGGCACAACTATAGGAATATTTCTTTCAGCAGCCGCTACAATCCAGCTATTTTTTGGATCAATTTCGTAATACTGTTCTAGCTCGCCACTTAACACGGTTTTGTATAAAAACTCATGCGGAAAATAGCGTTCGCCAGCAGCTTCTGCATCTTTCCACTGCTTAACCAAATGTTTTTGTAAACGACGAAAAGCTTCTTCTTCTGGTATGCAAGTATCGGTTACACGGTTGTAGTGGTTTTCTAATAAATCCCACTCATCTTGTGGCGTTAAATCGCGGTAATTAGGTACACGCTTGTAGTGACTGTGCGCAACCAAGTTCATCACATCTTCTTCTAAATTAGCGCCTGTGCAGCTAATAATATCTACCTTACCTTGGCGAATCATTTCGGCAAAAGAAATACCCAACTCTGCCGTACTCATAGCGCCTGCAAGCGTAACCATCATTTTGCCACCTTCTAGCAAATGCGTTTCGTAGCCTTTGGCAGCATCTATTAAAGCAGCCGCATTAAAGTGGCGATAGTGATGTTCTATAAATTGAGAAACTGGTCCTTTACTCATATTGTTTGTTTTATTAAGGCGGCAAAAGTAGTTTTTTAACAGCTTATTACAGGTATTTTATGTTATGTTTTTGTAGATGGCAAAACGCATTCTAGTTAATTCGCTGAAAGTGGTCACTATTTTGTTAATTTGCCGTTTACGACTATTAAATGGATACGGCAGATATTTTGAACATATTGATTTTTTAAACTTTTGCTTGCAATTTTATGCCTAAGAAAATATCGATAGTAATACCTGTATGCAACGAAAAAGGCAATATACCTACCATGGTAAAAGCATTACAAGAAGTAATGTATCCTTTACCTTATACTTACACTATTACTTATATAGATGATGGTAGTGACGATGACACTTTAGACAGAATTAAAATTTTTGCTAAACAATACGAGAATATTTTCTTTATTTCATTTTCAAGAAATTTTGGTCATCAAAATGCATTAAAAGCTGGCTTCGATTTTAGTGACGGAGATGCCGTAATTACCATGGATGGTGATTTACAACATCCGCCAGAATTAATTCCTATTTTAATAGAACAATGGGAGCAAGGCAACGATATTGTGTACACTATACGCAACGATCACCAAGAAATGCCTTTGATGAAACGTAAAACATCAACCCTTTTTTACAATATTTTAAATCGATTATCTGATATAGAACTTGAAAGTGGCACCGCCGATTTTAGGTTAATGGATAAACGTGTGGTGGAAATTTTTAGGGGGTTCAAGGAGGCAGATTTATTTTGGCGCGGCCTTGTAAAATGGCTTGGCTTTAAACAAGTTGGTATTGAATACGAACCCGCCGAACGTAAAGAAGGCAAAAGTAAATATACCTATAAAAAGATGATGCAACTAGCGCTAAGAGGTATAACATCTTTTAGTTTAAAACCGCTAGCCATCGCTACTTATCTTGGATTTACATTTTCGCTATTATCATTATTGTATATACCCTATGTTATATACAGCTTAGCCTTTGGTCATCCTATTTCTGGTTGGGCTTCCATGATTGTAACCATTGCATTTTTTGGTGGTTTACAATTAATGATTCTTGGTATTATTGGTATGTATTTAGGTAAATTATTTATGCAAAGCAAAGAGCGCCCACATTATATTATTAAAGAAAGTAACCTATAAATGCGCCGATCGATTTTATTGAGCTTTGATGTAGAAGAATTTGACATGCCGTTGGAATATCAACAAGATATCTCGTTAAAAGAGCAATTGCATATTGGCAAGCTAGGACTTGATGCGATTGTACCTATACTGAACGATAAAAGTATTAGCACGACTTTATTTACCACCGCTACTTATGCAATCAATTTTCCTGAAATAATCAAATCATTAGCGCAGCAACACGAAATTGCATCGCATACTTATTACCACTCAAGTTTTGAAGATGCACATTTATTGTCATCTCGTTTAGCACTAGAAGCCATTACACAAACACCTGTTACTGGTTTGCGTATGCCTCGTATGCGCAAAGTAGCAATACATGAAGTATTGAAAGCTGGTTACACATACGATTCCTCTATCAATCCTACCTTTTTACCAGGTCGTTATAATAATTTACACCTGCCGAGAACTGTGTACCAAGAGGAAGCCATGACAAGAATACCTGCATCGGTAACGCCAAATTTGAGAATACCGCTATTTTGGTTAGCTTTTAAAAATATGCCTTACGTTCTATTTAAAAAATTAGTGATTCAAACACTTAAAAAAGATGGTTATGTATGTTTGTATCATCACCCTTGGGAATTTACAGATGCCATTGCCAACACTGCCTTACCTACTTATACCAAACGCCAGTGCGGTAAGGTACTAATAGATAAATTATATCGCCTAGTGAATGACCTTAAAAAAGAGGGCGACTTAATAAGCATTAGAGACTTTTTAACTGCAAATAGAAAACCGATTTAGCATAATAACTAGCATTGTATTTATTAAATATTAGTGTCCATTAGATGAATGAACAATGGTTTGTTTCGCATCGACTATTTGTAAGTTGTATTTGTTTTGTACCAACGCCACTACTTGCCAATCATTACTTATAAATGGTGCGCTTAATGTGGTGGTTTGAGTACCAACGGGCATAACAACCATGCTTCTTACTACGTTTTTATGCTGTAACAGACTCCCTTCATTTTCGCCCGCTTTAACTTTTGTTGAAGCAGATGGTTGTACTAACAATACCAATAGCTCATTATCTTTTCCTAGATTACCATGGTCTATTGTAACAACTATTTGTTTGTTATTAATACTTGCATCAACCTTGTTAATGATTTGTGCAGACAAATAATTCGCTGCTAATAATTTATTTACTTTGGTACTATTACTGCCAACTGTTTCAGCTTGGCCGTTCACAACAATTTGCGGCGTGTACACGCTTGATAATTGCATTTTCGCAGCATAATCATACTGTCGATTGGTATACATTGCGTTACTAAAACTATCTACCCAACCCAATCTATTCCAATAATCTACATGAAAAGATAAGAGTAATACCTGCTGATTTTTATCACTAATATTTGCTAGCAACTTATCTGCCGAAGGGCATGAAGAACAGCCTTCTGAAGTAAACAATTCAACCACAATAGGTTTTTGGGACACATTTAAATTTACTGGTGCGTCGTTGTGTTGCCCATTGCAGGAACAAATAACAAAAGATAGTATCGTAATTAATAAAATTTTCATAACAAATTATTTTGTCTTTAAAAACGCAGCCGTTAGCTAAAACTTACAAGTTTATTCGTGTATTATTGTTAAAAACTTGAAAAGTCAATTTTAAAAAGAGATTACAATCCATTAAACAAGAAGAGTATGCACATTAATATATCAGAAACGCCCGTAGCACAATACCAACAATGGTTGCAGTTTGCTATTGCCCCAAGACCTATTTGTTTTGCCAGTACAATAGATGCAAGTGGCAATGTCAATTTAAGCCCATTTAGCTTCTTTAATTTAGTATCGTATAAACCCGCTATTGTTGTTTTCTCGGTGGTAAGAAAAATGCGAGATGGCAGTACCAAGCATACTTTACAAAATATTTTAGAAGTACCAGAAGTAGTTATTAATATTTGCGATTATGATATGGTGCAGCAGATGAGTTTAAGTAGTTGTGAATTCGCAAAAAGTACTGATGAATTTATAAAATCGGGTTTTACAAAAACGCCTGCCATATTAGTAAAACCACCCATGGTTCAAGAAGCCAAAGTGCAGCTTGAATGCAAGGTACTTGAGGTAAAAAGCTTAGGAGACAATGGTGGTGCTGGGCAATTGGTAATTGCAGAAATATTAAATATGCATGTTCATGATACTATTTTAAATAGTGCTGGTAATATGATAGACCCCAAGAAATTAGCACTTGTAGCGAGACTTGGCGGTGATTGGTATTGCAAGGTAGACGCTACCAACTTATTTGAAATTGATAAACCCACCACACAAATTGCCATTGGCGTAGATGCCCTACCAAGTAGTATTCGTAATAGCCATATTTTAACTGGCAATAATTTAGCGCAACTTGCCAATGTTGTAGAAATACCTTTTGTGGATGCGACATTCACAGACGATAAATTGAAACATATTTTTCAATACTATGCGTTAAACGCAGCCGATATGGAACAAGAACTACACAGTTATGCAAAGGAATTATTGGCACAAAATAACGTACAAGCTGCATGGCAGGTATTATTATTATTAGCTGGTGAAAATGTGTAAACTCTTTGCACAATCAATTACCCCATCACCAAAAAATCTTCCTCGCTCAACAACGATTCTTGCACTGGTTTTGCAGGTTGTAAGCTTCTTGCGGTTTCAATTACTTGCTGCACAATCTCATAGGTTGAGTTGGTCAATTGTAACTGCGTTTGAGGTGCTTGTTGCAACCAGTCTGCTACTTGCAAGTGAAAATTGGCAGTTAACTTATCTACAATGGGTACATTGAAATCTTTTAAAGCTTCGGCATTACAAAGCTGCTCGTATTGCCCACGAATAGGTAAACACATAACACGTTTACCCATGTACAATGCTTCGGCTGGGGTTTCAAAACCAGCACCAGTAATTATACCATATGCCGTCATCATGCTTTGGTTAAAAGCTTTATTATTTATCGGCTTAAACGTAATGTTGGCAACTGTTTCAGCTTGTTGCTTTGTTTTAGAGAATACCTCAAAACGCACATCTTTACAAGCTTGTAAACTTTGCAATACCACATCATCACTATAATGTGACAAGTAAACCGTTACATGACCATTATCAACCACGTTGGCGTTTAAAATATCGTCTTTTATAATTGGGCTAAAAATAAAATCGTCGTATTGCTTAAAGTGTAAACCAATATAGCGCTCAGCAGTAGCATAATGTTGCAATACCAACTCACCCATCCAATCTTTTTTAGCTGGTCTTGGTGTATGTTTACTTTTAAAACTTGCTTGGTGACCAAAGTTTACAGACGCAATCCCTTTCAACTTACAAGCCAAAGAGGTGATGCTATCAAAATCATTAATCACTACATCATATTGTTCTAATGGCAATGCTTTCGCCTCTTTGTAAATACTAGCTACTGAAAGCTCTTTCCACATTTTCCAATAGTCTAAGCCACCTCTATTACCATAAAACAAGCTAATACCTTTGCTGCGATATTTAATTGGCAAGGCAGGATTTAAATTGCTATTACTACCACTTAAAAACACATCTACTGTACCATATTGCTGCAGATAAGGCAATAACTCCATTGCCCTAGCAATATGCCCATTGCCTGTTGCTTGAACAGCATAAAATATGCGTAAACCCTTACTCATAACAATACATTTACAGCGCTGCCAATGCTAATCTTCGAGGCAAATAATAGTATTTCTTCAGGCATCACGTCAAGCTTTGGTAATCTTTTTTCCATTGTTACTACAGGTGCAGCAGTATTGCTAAATGCTTTCTCGTCGTAGTGGTAAATCGTCCAGTCGTTGTCGTGATATTCTAAAGCAGTGAGGTTTTCAATCCAATCACCACTGTTAAGATACGTAACTTTTCCTTTCTCGGTAACAATTTCTCTTTTTTGTGGTTGATGAATATGTCCGCAAATCACATAATCGTATTTTTTTTCTATCGCTAATTCTGCTGCTGTTTGTTCAAAATCGCCAATCCAACTCACCGCTTTTTTCACACCATTTTTAACCTTTTTACTAAAACTCATTTTTTCCTTGCCTAAAGCTTTCAGAATGGCATTGATAAATCTGTTAAGTACAATTAACAAGTCGTAGCCATGACCGCCTAATTTCGCTAATATTTTTGCCCAGCCTTTTGTGGTTGCATCAAACACATCGCCATGGAACACCCACGTCATCTTGCCATTTATTTCCATCACTAGCTTATCGGTCAATTCAAAGTTACCCATCTGAATACCGCTATACCTGCGCATGATTTCATCATGATTACCTGTAATATAAATTACTCTCGTGCCTTTGCTAAGCAGGTTCATAATTTCTTTTATTACTTGCATGTGCGCTACAGGGAAATAGCGCTTATTAAATTGCCAAACATCTACGATGTCGCCATTTAATATTAAAACTTCAGGGGAAATGCTTTTTAAGTAGTTTACTATTTCGGTAGCATGACAGCCATATGTACCTAAGTGCAAATCGCTCATTACCACTACTTCTACGTTACGTCTGTTCATTGTATTTATTGGGTTAATCAAAACTCACACCACACTATTACTAAAATGTGAAGTATTGATGAACAAATTGTTACTTGCCTACGTAAACGTGTTATTTTTTTGTTAGCCAAAGGCAATTATGCTATTTAAGTGGCTTTGCATGCACTACCGTTAGCTTTCAGTATGAACGCTTTGTTCGTTGTTGCGTTTTTATCGTAGCATAGCATGTACATTTATCTGTAACTTAACATCCTTATTACAAACAAATTATGTGTGGTATTGCAGGCATTATTTCTCCATACGCGCCATTAGTAACGCTTCAACAGGTGCAACTAATGATAAATACATTACAACACCGTGGCCCTAATGGTGAAGGCCAATGGCAAAGCGATGATAATACCGTTGCGTTTGGTCATAGACGATTATCTATAATAGATTTATCCAACAATGCTGCTCAACCTTTACACTATTTACATTATACCATCATCTTTAATGGTGAGATTTATAATTATATCGAGTTAAAAAACGAGCTACAACAACAAGGCTATACATTCTCTACCAATTCAGATACAGAAGTTATTCCTGCTGCCTATGATTGTTGGGGTAAAGATTGTTACCATCATTTCGATGGCATGTTTGCCTTTGCCATATACAACAATAACACAAAAGAAGTCTTTATTGCACGAGATAGATTTGGCGAAAAGCCCTTGTATTACCATGCACAATACCAACAACGTGGTAAGTTTGAACGCTTTGTTTTTGCTAGCGAAATGAAAGCGCTTTGGGCTTTGGGTGTACCTAAAGATTTAAATGGCACCATGGCATTGAACTATATTACGCTTGGCTATTTGCAAAACCCCATCAAAAAAACACAAACTTTTTACAGCCATATTTTATCTCTGCCACCAGGCCATTGTTTAAGTATTCAGCCCACTTTAGGCAAGGTACAAATGAAGCGTTGGTACAAAACAGAAAATAGTGAGCAGCAAATAGTGAAGGGTGAAAAAGAAACGATTGAAAAGTTTGCTGATTTATTTGCAACCTCAGTAAATAGGCGTTTACGTAGCGATGTAGCTGTAGGCACTAGCCTTAGTGGCGGCCTAGATAGTTCTAGCATTGTAGCAGCCATCATGCAACTACAAACTTCAAATCCGATAGCTATCCGATCCAACCTACAAACTTTTTCCGCCATTTTTCCGGGTTTTGAGAAAGATGAAAGCGCCTATAGCAAAATAGTGGTAGATCAATTTCATTTACAACAGCATACGGTTACACCCACAGAAAATGATTGGATAGAACATTGGCAAAAGCTAATGTACCACCAAGAAGAACCTTTGCAGAGTAGTAGTGTATTTACGCAGTTCATGGTATATAAATTGGCCAAAGAAAAAGGGGTTACAGTACTTCTTGATGGGCAAGGCGCAGATGAAATTTTGGGCGGCTATAAAAAATACACCCATTGGTTTTTACAGGCGCTACTTAAAAAAGATTACAGCAGTTTTAAGCGTGAAAAACAATTGTTGCAACAGCATCAATTTTTAGAAAGTTGGGGCATAAAAAATTATGCCGCAGCTTATTTACCAGAAAAAACAGCAAAAAAATTACAGCAAAAAGCTATTAACCAACAATTGCATCATGCCCATTTAAACCAAGATTTTTATACCAAATATTACAACGATGATACGCTGCAAAAGCCCGTTATTCATACGTTAGAAGATATGTTGCGCTACAATACATTTACAATTGGTTTAGAAGAATTGCTACGCTACGCAGATAGAAACTCCATGGCACATGGCAGAGAAGTACGCCTGCCATTTTTATCGCACCAATTGGTAGAGTTTATTTTCTCGCTACCATCATCCTACAAAATACAAAACGGCTTTACCAAATGGGTATTAAGGCAAAGTATGGTAAATACATTGCCAGACAGCATTGTATGGCGCACCAATAAAATAGGCTACGAACCACCGCAACAACAATGGCTTCAAGACAAAACCATTCAAGGGATGGTAAGAGATAGCAAGAAAATATTGGTAGAAAAAAATGTGTTACAACCATCTGTATTAAAACAAGCTATCCAACCACAGGCTGCCCACAGCGCTAATAATTTTGATTGGCGCTACCTATGTGCAGCAGAATTATTTACCAAATAATTAAAAGGCGATCGTTTGTATAGCGCTTCAATACGCCAATTGTAATATTAAAGTTGTAATATTTTATTTTATTACAAAAGTTTTATTACAACACTGTAATATTTCATTTGTAATATTTATTTTTATTGCAAACAAAATATTACAACCCGCTTCAACAGTTTTCTTAAAAACTACCATTAATATAAAGCCCAAACATTAGCTTGCTACAAAAACGTAATATTGTGTACGGAAAAAATACTACTACCATGAACGAACATACTTCTATAGGCATAGGCACTAAATTTATACATGCAGGTGCAGAACCTGACCCAACAACAGGTGCGATTATGACGCCGATTTATCAAACATCTACATTTGTACAAGACGCACCCAACGAGCATAAGGGTTACGACTACTCGAGAGCTGGCAACCCAACCCGTGCAGCGCTTGAAACAGCTTATGCTGCTATTGAAAATGGTAAATTTGGTTTGGCTTTTAGTAGTGGCGTAGCGGCCACAGATGCGATGATTAAACTTCTTGCGCCAGGCGATGAAGTAATTGCTGCCAATGATATGTATGGAGGTACGTATCGTTTGTTTACCAAAGTATTTGAAAAATTTGGTATCAAATTTATTTTTGTAGACACGACTGATACTAAAAATATTGAAGCTGCAATAACTACAAAAACAAAGCTCATTTGGATTGAAACACCAACTAATCCACTAATGAATATTACAGACATTGCTGCGGTAGCTACTATCGCAAAAAGTGCTAAAGCCCTGCTGTGTGTAGATAATACGTTTGCTTCGCCCTATTTGCAAAATCCACTAGACCTTGGTGCAGACGTAGTGATGCACTCTGCCACCAAATATTTAGGCGGCCATAGCGATGTAATACAAGGCTGCTTGATGATGAATGACGAAGCATTAAGAGACCAACTATTTTTTATACAAAAAAGTACGGGTGCAGTACCTGGGCCAATGGATTGCTTTTTAGTACTGCGAGGTATAAAAACCCTGCATGTGCGTATGCAGCGCCATTGCGAAAATGGTAGAAAAGTTGCCGAGTTTTTACGTAACCATCCCAAAGTAGGTAAAGTGTGGTGGTGCGGTTTTACTGATCATCCTAACTACACTATAGCCAAGCAACAAATGCGTGATTTTGGTGGTATGATGAGCTTTGAACTAAAAGATACTAGCGACGCTGCAACCAAACGCGTATTGATGAGTACCAAATTATTTTCATTGGCTGAAAGCCTTGGTGGCGTAGAGTCATTAATCAATCATCCAGCCACTATGACACATGCCTCTATACCAAGAGAAGAGCGCTTAAAAAATGGATTGAGCGATGCATTGATACGATTAAGTGTAGGCATAGAAGATGCAGATGATTTGATAGCAGATTTGAATGAGGCAATAGGATGAAACTAGTTTATTTAATTTTTTATAGCTTTTATAAAACTGCTTCGCAAATCAATAGAATGATACCTTTGAAAGGTGGTGGTATTTGTGGTGCAAGTACTTTTTTAGCCATTACGTCAATTTTGCCTTTCACTATTATTTTCAAATTTCAATCTCATTTCAATTTCAGTTTAAAATATCCTGTTATAATTTTATTGATGGCAATTTGCTTAATTATTATGACATATTTTGACGATAGAGGTAATAAAATAATTAGCCAAGTGGAAAAAAAGGGTTACCAATTTGGCAAAGAGTAGTTCTTGCAAATGGCTTTTTAATAATTTACGTGACAGCCTTTATTTACTTTTTTAAATGAACAATCTCACTGATTTCTTTAATGCAAAAGTTGCCCAATACAATCAGCCTGCTTTTATAAAAGATGATCCTATCTGTGTACCGCATCGTTTTACAAAGTTGCAAGACATTGAAATAGCTGGCTTTTTTGCAGCCATATTTGCTTGGGGTATTCGTACTACTATCATTAACAAAACCAATGAGTTACTAAAACTTATGGATGATGCACCGCATGACTTTATTGTGCACCATCAAGCACAAGATTTGAAAAAATTATTGGCTTTTAAGCACCGTACATTCAACACAACTGACTTACTCTATTTCGTTCACTTTTTGCAATTCCATTATCAACAACACATATCGCTTGAAACCGCATTTACGAAATGGTTATCCCCTAACGAAACAACCATTGAACAAGGCTTAATTGGCTTTCACCAATACTTTTTTTCGCTAGAAGATTTTCCACCTCGCACTAAAAAACATATTGCCACACCTTACAAGCAATCTTCTTGCAAGCGACTAAATATGTATTTGCGTTGGATGGTTCGCAGTGATAATGCAGGTGTAGATTTTGGTGTATGGAACAATATCAAACCATCGCAACTCATTTGCCCAATAGATTTACATGTGGCGAGAGTAGCGAAGCGCTTTCAACTATTAGATAGACAATTGGTAGATTGGCAAGCCGCTTTAGAATTAACAAGCTATTTACGCACCCTTGACGCTGAAGACCCGGTGAAATATGACTTTGCCCTGTTTGGTCTTGGTGTGATGGAGAAATTTTAACTGCTGATTGAACTGATAAAATGATTTGCTATGATGGATAACAATGAAACAATACAAAAAGATTTAGAGAAAGAAATAGGCTTAGTACTTACCAATCATTTTAGGGAAGAATTAGCTGCCTATATCAATCAACTTATTAATGCCGATTTTGAAAAGTTGGTATTTTTACTCTATAGAATCGATGTAAAAGAAAATACCATTAAACAACTATTAGCTTTGCCATCTAACAATAATGCTGGTGAAATAATAGCCGATGCCATTATAAAACGGCAAGAAGAAAAAATAATAACTAGACAATTGTACAAACAACCTGACAATAATATTACTGAAGAAGATAAGTGGTAATTATTTATGCAACCAATTGTAAATGGTAATTATGCAAAGCACAGTCATAGCAATTACTACAAGCCAACCTATCAATTGCATCCACAATGGATGTATATAGTTTTTGAGCAAGGTTTTATTTCTAGCAGCTACTAAAATCACTGCAAGCGCCACTGGTAATATTAAGCCGTTTAATGCACCTGCCATTACTAACAATTTAATGGGTTGGCCTACTATAACAAATACAAGGGTTGAAAAAATAATAAAACCATTTATCAAAGCTTTTTCGTATCGCTGAAAAAATGGATGGAATGTTTTTAAGAAGGAAACAGAGGTATAAGCCGCTCCAACTACAGATGTGATTGCAGCGCTCCACATTACCACACCAAAAAAGCGATAGCCAATATTCCCTGCAGCAATTTTAAATACCGATGCAGGAGGATTTGACGCGTCGATAGCAACACCGCTAGCTACCACACCTAAGGCTGCCAAAAACAAAACCGTACGCATTATGCCTGTAATAATAATACCGCTAACAGCACTTTTATTGACTGCTTGAATACTTTGCAAGCCCTTCACATCGGCATCTAATAATCTATGTGCGCCCGAAAAACTGATATAGCCGCCTACTGTACCGCCTACAAGGGTAACGATAGTTTGTACATCAATAGTTTTGGGCAAAAAGCTATGTACAATGGCATCACCAACTGGGGGATGTGAACTGATAGCAACATACATAGTAAGCAGTATCATTAATACGCCAAGTATCTTAGTAAACGCATCTAATAACTTGCCTGCCTCTTTCATCCAAAAAATAAATAAAGCAAGAACACAACTTATAACTGCCCCGTATTTTGTATCGAGACCAGTTAATACATTTACCCCTAACCCACTACCCGCAATATTGCCAATATTAAATGCTAAGCCACCCAAAACAATTAATGCGGCTAAAAAATAACCCAAGCCAGGTAGCATGGTATTGGCTAAATCCTGTGCCCGCAGTTCACTAATAGTAATAACACGCCATATATTGAGTTGTGCACCAATGTCTAATAAAATCGATAACAGTATTACAAAGCCAAAACTTGCGGCAAGTTGTTGGGTGAATACAGTTGTTTGGGTCAAAAACCCTGGACCAATGGCTGAGGTAGCCATTAAAAAAGCAGCACCTAAAATGGCAGATGATTTATTTGGCTTTAATGTCAATGTTATGTTGTTTTAGGGTTTGATGAATTTGCTTGGCAAATGCTACGGCATGTTCACCGTCGCCGTGCAGGCAAATGGTTTCTGCTATTATGGGTACAACGGAGCCATCTACACTAGTAACACTTTGCTCCCGAACCATTTGTAATACCTGTGCAATGGATGCTTCTGTTGAATTAATCAAAGCGTTCGGTTCACTTCTTGCCGTTAAGCTACCATCAGCTTGATAGGTTCTATCTGCAAATACTTCACTACAAGTTTGTAAGCCCAAAGCTTTTGCTTCACTAATTAAATAGCTACCACTAAGGCCATATACAATTAAATTTGGATCTACTCTATGTATGGCATCAGCTATTGTAAGTGCCATCGCTTTATCTCTTGCAGCCATATTGTACATGGCACCATGCAGTTTCACGTGGTGCAATTTAGCCCCCATTTTCATAGCCGAAAAACGAACGACTAATATTTCATGCATCACTAAGTCCTGCAGGCGTTCAGCAGATAATTGTATCTCAGTTCTGCCAAAATTTGGTTTATCATTAAAGCCAGGATGCGCACCAATCGCTACATTATGCGTCAGGCAATATTCAATAGATTTTGTAATGGTATCTAAATCGCCAGCATGATAACCACAAGCAATATTGGCGCTACTGATATAAGGATACAGCAATTCATCATTTAAAAACCCCTCACCCAAATCGCAGTTAAGGTCTACAGACATCATGTTGCTAAAAATTCTTTCAATTTAAAGATACAAGCATTTTGTATATGTAACAAATACTGCTGTTGTAAATACAATAATTCAGCCGCTTCTTGTTGAGAAATAATAGCAAAATTAATACGTTGATGCGCTTGTAATTGTGCGAGTTTAGACAATGCTACTTGTGCTACTTGCCCCACCCGAGGGTAGCCACCGATGGTTTGATGGTCGGCCATTAACACAATCAATTCGCCATTAGGTAATAGTTGTACAGTACCTCTTGTTACAGCGGTAGAAATAAGCGAGAGTGGTTGTTGTAACTGCAATGGTATACCATGTAACAGATAGGCCATCCTATCACTTTTAACAGTAATGACAAAGCTACTAGCGGTTAATAAATCTGTAGATGCTTCCGTTAAAAGTTGGTATTCGTTGCCAGCTACTATTTGAATATGATTGGCATCTTTATATAACTCTGCAACATCTGCTTGCCATTGCAGTATTACGAATGATTTTTCTTGCAAATATGCTTTCAGCAGTAAATTTCTATTGATAGCAATTACATCACCTTTTTGTAATAAACGGCCACAAAAGCCGCCAGCATTGGCTTTTAGATGTGTACTATAACTACCTAGCCATTTTTCAATGGTCATTCCACCTCTTATAGCTAGATAACATCTTGCGCCAGAAACAAGCTTGGTAAATTTTAAAATACTGTTTGCGGCTACAATGATGGGTGTATTATTAGGTATAGGTTCGTCGTTTATGGTGGCACAAAAATCTGCACCACTTAATGCTATTAAAGCATCTACATCAAATTGAAAAACAGAAGCTGGAAAGTGTAGCTCAAACAAGGCTTCTGTAGCGGCATTACCTACTAAAAAATTAGCCACTTTTGCAGCCACTGTATCCATAGCGCCAGTAGGATTAATACCAAATTGTTGGTACCCAAAACGACCTAAATCTTGCACCGTATCTGCAATGCCTTGCTTTAAAATAGTAATGCCATAGGATGAGGTAGATGACGATATTTTTGCTTCGCTAGGCTTATTTTTTTCTAACAAAAAATCTGCTAAAGTTATTGGCTTAAACTGCACCATATTACCCATTTTAAGTAATACAGGTTCTGCCCTATTTGCATTAAATAATTGCAACGGTGTTTCACCAATAATGTTCCAGCCTGCAGGCGATTGTAGTGGATAGACACCTGTTTGTACACCTGCAATGCCCACCGATCCTGCTTTTACAGCAGTTCTAGGGGCTTGTCTACGCGGTGTTGCAAGTATCTCATCTACATTACCCATGTAAGCAAAGCCTGGTAAAAAGCCAATGCAATAAATACGATATTGCCGTGCAATGTGTCTTTGAATTAATTCATCTATTGAAATACCTTTATCAGCAGCCAAAGTCACAATATCCAATCCAAAAGCAGTATCGTAACAAACAGGTATTTCTACAATTTCATGTGCTATTGTTTGTTGCCAGTTACAACCAGCAATTGCAATATCTGCGCGTTGTTTCATGGTTGTAAACACATCACTTGCTTGCTTTACTATACTATTATCAAATACTAACGTAATAGTATGATAAGCAGGTATCACATCTTTCACATCTTTAATGGGTTCTGCTTGTAAATGTTTGTACAATGCAATTACTAAATCGTTAATCTGCTCGCTGATAACAGCTTCAAAAGCAATGGTAGCAGCAGTCTCGCCCAAAGGATAAATATAATAAGTAGGTGTCAAAATATAGTAGCATGTAATTTAATGAATACTTGCGTTTGCGAAGCAATTTTATTGGCATTTTTAGGGCGATAATTAAACCCTATATTTAACACCGTAAAATTGTACCATGTCTGTTACCAAAAAACTAAGTACGCGCAAACGCATCGCCTTAATAGCTCATGACCATAAAAAAGAAGAAATGAGCCAATGGGCTATTTTTAATAAACATGTACTTGCTCGGCACGAATTATTTGCTACTGGCACAACGGGTAAGATGGTAGAAGAGGCTTTGGATAGACCCGTCAAGAAATTTTTAAGTGGACCGCTTGGTGGTGACCAACAAATAGGTAGTTTAATAGCCACAGGTGATATTGATATCGTGATATTTTTTTGGGATCCAATGGAAGCGCAACCCCACGATACTGATGTAAAAGCCTTATTACGCTTATGTGCCGTTTGGAATATTCCTATGGCTTGCGACCGCTCAACAGCAGATTTTATAATCACATCGCCTTTTATGCATGAAGAATACGAAGCCTTAATACCTGATTACAACAGCTACTTAAAAAGAAATATAAGCAGCAAATAGAAACTAACAGTTATAAAATTATATAATATTAAATTACATATTATGAAATGGTGGATGAAAATATTGCTGACACTTTTGGGTACATTGATCATTGTGTATATGCTAGGGCCACATCCTGCAACACCTACTTACGATACGCATTTGCCTTCCGTGCCATCAAGTGCTTCAGGTATTGACAACTATGTAGATAATATTGAAGCGCAGCATAAACTAAAACCCAATAACGAAGCAAGAATTGTTTGGAAAGACAGTTTAAGACAACCAACAGACTATGCTATTGTATATCTACATGGCTTTAGTGCTTGCCAAGAAGAAGGTAATCCGGCACATAGAACCATCGCTAAAGAATTTGGCTGTAATTTATACTTGAGCCGCTTAGCAGAACATGGTATAGATACAGTAGAACAACTCATCAACTTAACAGCCGATAATTATTGGCAAAGTGGGAAAGAGGCGTTAGCAATAGGTAAGCAATTGGGCAAAAAAGTAATTTTAATGAGTACTTCTACTGGTGGCACATTGGCTTTAAAACTTGCAGCAATGTTTCCTAATGATGTAGCTGGTTTAATTTTATACTCACCCAATATAGCCATCAACGATTCGAAAGCATGGCTGTTGAATAATCCTTGGGGTTTGCAAATTGCTAGGAAAGTAAAGAAAAGCAACTATATAGTACCTGCTGACACTAGCGCTGAATATTTAAAATATTGGAACTCACCCTACCGCTTAGAAGCCGCTGTAGCATTGGAAGAATTACTAGAAACAACTATGACAGACGCTACATTTAAAGCCGTAAAACAACCCACATTAGCACTTTATTATTACAAAGACGAAGAACATCAAGACCCTGTTGTAAAAGTATCTGCCATAAAAGACATGATTGCAACTTTAGGTACACCTGCAAATTTGAAAAGAGCAGTGGCCATGCCAAACACAGAAAATCATGTACTTGGTTCACCTATCAAATCAAAAGATGTACTAGGTGTGATTCTAGAAACTGAAAAATTTATGAAAGAGATTTTAAAACTACAACCCGTTCAATAAATTATCTTTTTACAAAACCAAGAATCAATTTTAGTATTGCAGATAGGCTAAATTTATTTACTGAAGAAGCCAATAATTCTTTCCAATAAGGTTGTGCTTCTCCCTGCTTGTGTTTGTCAAACAAAAAGCTTCCGATTGCTCTTAGTATTTGCCAAGTACCGCCGGCAATCCTATCGTTAATAAATGCTGGCAAAACTGCACCCATCGTTGCCTTCAAGGATTCTTCAGGAAATTTTTCCCAGCGCTTTTCAAGATCGGTTTCCCTAGCTTTTATCCGGCTTTTTACCAATCTAATTTCTGCTTTTAAATCGTTGAGTGATTGTACTGTATTTGGTTTATTCGTCATCATCATCACTAGCACTTTTATCCATGAATATTTTAATTACCGCATCAACAATATACTTCTCTATTACTTTTTTGCGTAGCGAAACTATCATTACAAATAGTATAATATAGAACATGGCTACAATACCAAAGCCAATGTATAAACTGCCAGTAATATTGGCAAAATAATAGCCTGCCATAATGCTTACAAAGAGTAAAATAAAAAATGCTAATAACGCTAATGTTAAGCCTGTAAACAACAACGCTATTAACTGCGATACTTTTTCCACCATTTGTAGCTTTAGCAGTAGTAGTCTGTCTTGTACATATTGTTCTAGCCGTTGTCGGCTTTCTTTGAAAAAGGTGGTTTCTTGTTCTTCTTGCATTGGTTAAAGTTATTGTATTTGCTATACAACTTCACTAAATAGGCAATAATCTCGCCAAGATTTTGTACTTTTTGGTTAACTGAAAAGCAACCAGAACAAACATTCAGAAACAATCGGTAGAGTGAACCAACTGAAGCATCATAGTAATACAAACACTTACTAATTAAAACACAATAGCCTCAAACGTGTAACTTTTGAGGCTATTGTATTTCAAACCCATAAGGTTTAACACTATCCTTTCATATCTGTATAAAACTGATGGAAATAAGGGATGGTTTCTATGCCTTTGTAAAAGTTAAATACATCAAATTTCTCGTTAGGGCTATGCAGGTTATCGCTATCTAAACCAAAGCCCATAAACACTATTTTAATGCCTAATACTTCTTCAAACAACGCACAAATAGGAATACTACCGCCACCACGTACAGGTATTGGTTCTTTGCCAAAAGTTGCGGTGATTGCTTTTTCAGCAGCTTTGTATTCTAAGCTGTCTATCGGTGTCATGTAAGGCTCGCCGCCATGGTGTTCGCTGGCTTTTACGGTAACACCTGCGGGTGCTATTTGGGTAAAATATGCTAGCAATTTCTCAGTAATTTTTGCTGATGATTGGTTAGGCACTAAACGTGTAGAAATTTTGGCAAATGCTTTTGATGGCAGTACCGTTTTAGCACCTTCGCCTGTGTAGCCACCCCATATACCGTTTACTTCTAGTGTAGGGCGAATGCCTGTTCTTTCATTGGTTTTGTAGCCTGCCTCGCCCCAAAGTTCTGTAACGCCTAGGTCTGCTTTGTACGCAGCTTCATCAAATGGTGCTTGTGCCATTTTCGCTCTTTCTGCGGGTGTAGCTTCTACCACATCATCGTAAAAACCCGGTATGGTTATGTGGTTGTTTTCATCGTGACAAGCAGCAATCATTTTTGCTAGCATGGTAATAGGGTTAGCCACTGCACCGCCGTACACACCACTGTGTAAGTCTCGGTTTGGTCCCGTAACTTCTACTTCTATATAGCTCAGGCCACGCACACCCACATCTATACTTGGTGTATCCATACTTAGCATAGAGGTATCGCTTATTAGCACCACATCTGCTTTTAGCAAGTCTTTTTTCTCTTTTACAAAAGTGGCTAGGTTAGGGCTACCTATTTCTTCTTCGCCTTCTATTATAAACTTAATGTTGTTGTTTAGTGTGCCTGTTTTTACCAGTGTTTCTAGGGCTTTTACATGCATGTAAAACTGTCCTTTATCGTCGCAGCTACCACGGGCAAATATTTTACCATCAATAATTACGGGTTCAAAGGGGCCGCTGTTCCATAGTTCAAGCGGGTCAGCAGGCTGTACATCGTAATGCCCATATACCAATACAGTAGGCTTACTTGGGTCTACCATTTTTTCGCCATATACAATGGGGTGGCCTGCTGTTGGGTAAATGGTTACCATATCTGCACCTGCGGCTAGCAAACTTTGTTTTACTGCTTCTGCACAAGTAAGCATATCTGCATTGTGTTCGCTTTTAGCACTAATGCTAGGTATGCGTAACAAAGCCAATAATTCTTCTAAAAAGCGGTCTTTATGTTGCTGTTGGTAGTCTTTCCACGCGTTCATCATATCTAATTTATGGTTTGAAATTTATAGTTTATGTACTAATAAGTTTGTTCGAAATTACTAGTAAGTTTATTACTCAGGCCATTTCGGTTCACGGTCAACGGTTGGCGGTCACCCCAAATTATTACTTCCGTGTTTCAAATTACTGCTAATATTCTCTAACGTAAAAGGTATTTTTTGGGTAAATGAATATTGCCTTACGGTGCAGTCCATTTTATCGCAAATGCTACAGCTAAAAGGCATACAACCATCTGTATGTACAAATAGTTCAAATGCTTTACCAAATTTCTCTTCAATCATAGCACTTAGTTCGTCTATTTCTTCGTGTGCTTGGTGAATGTTTAAGTACCAAGGCACAGTTAAGTGACAATCTACGTGCAGCGTACTACCATATTTTATGACGCGTAG
Source organism: Parasediminibacterium paludis (assembly GCF_042651445.1). Classification (NCBI taxonomy): domain Bacteria; kingdom Pseudomonadati; phylum Bacteroidota; class Chitinophagia; order Chitinophagales; family Chitinophagaceae; genus Parasediminibacterium; species Parasediminibacterium paludis. Next base: position 57,092 of record NZ_JBHSDC010000003.1, on the reverse strand, counting down.
GTTGTGTAAGTCTATCCAATTTTGTTTTCTATTGGCATTTAAAATGGTTACAAATTGTTTTAATAAATCATCATCTGCTTCATCCATAATACCTGCAAGCGACTTGCGAATAATTCGATACCCATTGTATAAAATTAAGCCACTTATACTTAAAGCAATGGCAGTATCTAGCCAATTCCAATGGGTGTACAAAATTACCACCAAACCCACAATAATGGCTATGGTAGAGTAAGTATCTAATTGTAAATGCTTGCCGCTACTTTCTAGTGCTAGTGAGTTGTTGCGCCTGCCTATTTGCAGGCAAATGTTACCTGCCACGTAGTTGATTAACCCCGTAATACCTACTAATATTAAACCTTTATCAAGCGATGCTATCGGTTTACTATCAATTAAGTTTTGAATCGTTTGCCCAATAATTAAAATACCCGCACCTATAATTAAAGTACCTTCTACCGCCGATGATACAAACTCAGCTTTGCCATGCCCATAGGGATGGTCGCTATCTTTTGGTTTCGCAGCTACGTATAAGCTATACAAACCTATAAAGCCAGCCAATACATTTACAATGCTTTCTAAGGCATCGGTAAGTATGGCAAGCGAATGGGTTAAGAAATAAGCGATAATTTTTGTTGCAAACAGCACCACGCTAAGCACTGTAATACCAAGCTGTACCCGAAAATTTTGTTGTGATGGTGTTTGCAAAACAGAAAACTTTTAGCGATGCAAAGTAGGGAAATAAGAGAATATGCATGTCATGAATTATACGAATGATAGTGAGTAAATACAAATCAGAAGTTACTTATTAAGTTTTTTAGTACAATAAAAAAGCCTCAACAAATATTCTACTGCCGCTACCGATAGCTATCGGCACTGCGACGCCAATGCAGTACAAGAGCATTACTACTGCCGACTTAATAACATAAAAAAAGGATGAAGCGTTGCTTCATCCTTTTTAATGAGTGTTTCATTTACACCGCTTGAAAACGTTGGGCAACAATATCCCAGTTTACAACGTTCCACCAAGCGTTAATATAATCGGGGCGCTTGTTTTGATAGCGCAAATAATAGGCGTGTTCCCATACATCTAAACCCAATAGTGGCGTACCTTTTAAGTCGCTGATGTCCATTAAAGGATTGTCTTGATTGGGTGTAGAACCTACTACTAATTTTTTATCGTTGGTAATGACTAGCCAAGCCCATCCACTACCAAAACGGTTTTTACCAGCATCGGTAAACTGTGTTTTAAAGGCCTCGAAAGAACCAAAATCTTTGGTAATGGCATCGGCTAGTTTGCCACTTGGCTTCATGGCGCTTTTGCCCGTCATACTTTGCCAAAACAACTCGTGGTTGTAATGCCCACCACCATTGTTGCGCATTTTAGGCGAGTATTTAGAAATATTGGCCATCAAACCTTCTAAGTTTACTTTGGCTACATCTACTTTTTCAGCTACCAAGGCGTCGCTTAAGTTTTTAGCATAAGTAGCCGCATGTTTGGTGTAATGAATTTCCATAGTAGTGGCATCTATAGCTACTTCTAAATCTTTGTAGCCATAAGGTAAAGGTTGTTGTGTAAAAGGTGTAGGTGTAAAATGGCTTGCCGCACTTGCCAATGATGGCAAAAAAGTGTTGGCAACTACTAATGCCGCTCCTGCTTTGGCAGTATTGGCTAAAAAGCCTCTTCGGCTAGTATGTTTGTTTTGCATAAATAGAAAATTTTAAATGGCTGATTTTTTAAAACGAAAGTTATTAATAAATGTACGTAGCTTTTTAAACAATCGGTAATAAGCTTCTTGATTAAATAATTGTGAATCGCCCATGGCCTTGTAGGTAAGAAAAAAGCCCACAGGAATTAACACCAATGTTGATAACCACATACCTGTAAAAACGCTGGTAACTTCTTCCTTTGCAAATTTCTCGCCAAATGTGTTGAGCAAATGAAATACGACAAAAAAGATAATAGCAAATACCAATGGCGTACCCAAACCGCCTTTGCGGATAATAGAACCAAGCGGCGCACCTATTAAAAACAATACCATACAAGCTACCGACAAAGTAAACTTACGTTGCCACTCAATTTGGTGAAAGCGAATGGTTTGCTGCTTGCGCACATACGAATCTGTAAGCAAGCCCACATTGGTTTTTACTTGGTTTAAATCGTTAACACTTCTTTCATACACCAAATATTTAATAGAATCTGGTATAATAGTTGCAAAAGATTTGTTCTTTTGAATCAGCTTTGGCGCCACTTTCACCCAACCGGTGTCTTTAAACTTGGTGAATGGTAAATATGGGTCTATCTCAAACTTGGCTCTTTTAGCAAACAGAGTATCGGTAATCTGTAGCGAATCGATAGCGGTATTTAATTGTCGAATACTCAGCATTTTAGGATCGTAACGAAATGTACTGTCTTCCGTTTTTGTCATTTGGAAACCCCGTAAATCAAACAACATTTTATATTGTTTGAAGCCCATCCGAACAAATTGTGTATTGGTAGTTTGTTGCGCACCTTTTTCTTGATACAAAGAACCATTTCGCAAAGTAAATTCAAGGTATTTTTTATCGGGTGTGGTACGCATGGTACCGTTTTCTGCTGTAATAATATCATCTTGCAAGCCATACTTTCTTTTGTAAATAACCACATTGCGTATCGTGCTATCGTCTTTTTCTTTTTTACCAAGGCGAATTACAAAGCCTTCAATTTTATTGTAAAAAGTACCTTCTTTGATATCGAACGATGGTTTGGATACAATAATATTATACTTTGTTGCTGCAAGTTTTAACTGCGCTACAGGGATAATATTATTGGCAAATAAAAAGGCGATGCCACTAATAAAAATGGTAACAATAATTAGCGGTCTCATAAAACGTAGCAAAGGTATACCGGCCGATTTAATTGCGACGATTTCAAAGGTTTCGCCGAGATTACCAAATGTCATAATAGAAGATAATAGTAATGCAAGCGGCAAGGCCATTGGTATTAAAGTGGCTGCTACATAGCCAATTAATTTAATAATTACAAAAGTTTCTAAACCTTTACCTACCAAGTCATCGATATACAGCCAAAAGAACTGCATGATTAATACAAACAATGAGATTAGGAAAGTAGCTAAGAAAGGACCAATAAAAGCCCTAATAATTAATATGTCGAGTTTTTTAATCACGTTGGTATTTGGCTGATTTGGTTAAAAACCTAGTGCAATACGTAGGTTTGCATAATGAATGCAACAAAAATAAAGCTTTCAGCAACCGAATTAGACTTAGTTACAAATGCAGCGGTGCTTTTAACAAAGAATACAATAACGAACAAAGTGATTACTGCATTTGGTGCTTTAGCAAATGATATGCAAATAGCCATAATGGCAAGCCATTTACCAGAAAACGTATTGGCTTCTACACCTAAAATAGCTCGTGGTGAAAATTATTTGGGTTTGCCGTGGGTAATGCTAGACTATCCACGTGTATTTGCAAAGCAAGATGTATTCGCCATAAGAACATTTTTTTGGTGGGGCAATTGCCTGAGTGTTACACTACAATTATCTGGCATATATCAGCAACAATTTCAAGCTCAAATATTTGCGCTGCTTTCTACTAATGATAACGACTGGCTGCTCTGTTGCAACATAGAAGATGCTTGGCAACATCACTTTGAAGCCAATAATTATAAGCCCTTTAGCCAATTTAGTAAACAAGAATTTGCAAAATTGCCATTTATAAAACTAGCAAAAAAAATCCCACTACAAGAGTGGGATAATATTGAAACATTTATAAAATCAACATTTGATGCATTGCTACAACTGCTAGCTACCTAAGCGGTGAAAAAGCTCTTTAATTTGGTATTCCCAAAGTTGGCTTTGGTCTTTTATTTCACTTTTTTCAGCAAAATCGGATATTACCAAAATAGTTTGATTAGAGATTTCAGTTTTTTCAATTCTAAACTCGAAGTACTCGTTTTTATCATAATGCAACCATCTATAACGCACAAATTTATCTTCTTCGCTATCTAAAAATTCTGCTTTATCTGGCGCAGCATTGCCCCAAGTGAAACTATATACGCCTTCCCACTCGTCTACCTTATCTGCAAACCATTCTTGTAAACCAGCAGGTGAACTTAAAAAGCCGTATAAAATAGTTGGTGAACATCTCACTGGAAATTCTAAAGTAAATAATTGTCTTTTGCTCATTACGAAACGCTTTGTACTACAACTGTAGGGCTGCAATAATATTAAATAAAACATCACAGCCAAATGTTTTTTTCAAATGTTCATAAGTTGGTAAAAAATAAGACATTTCATTACGTAAAAGAATAATTCTACCACTGATTATGACGTAATTATGACAATTTGCAACGCTAATAATTTGCAACTTAGTTAGTAGTAAGCTTTAGTTTAAACACTGTAAGCCACTATATTTGCAACGCTTTTAAAGTGAACACTTAGGTTCACTTTTTTTATAGTGATTAATAGAAATTAGACAACTATGTTCAACTCGTTAAGCGAAAAACTGGAAAGTGCGTTTAAGAACCTGAAAGGTGAAGCCAGAATTAATGACCTCAATATTGCCAATACGGTAAAAGACATTAGGCGCGCATTGGTTGATGCCGACGTGAATTTTAAAATAGCCAAAGAATTTACCGACAAGGTAAAAGAAAAAGCAACTGGCGAAAAAGTAATCAATGCCATTAGTCCAGGCCAATTGATGGTTAAAATAGTGCAAGATGAACTTACCGAACTAGTGGGCGGTAAAGAAGCAGATTTTAACATTACTGGTAACCCTGCGGTGATATTAATTGCTGGCTTACAAGGTAGTGGTAAAACCACTTTTACTGGTAAGCTTGCCACCTATCTTAAAACCAAAAAAGGCAAAAGCCCATTGGTAGTTGCGGCAGATATTTACAGACCAGCGGCCATAGACCAGCTAACCGTTTTGGCAGAACAAATTGGTGTAGATATTTATGCCGAACGCGAGAATAAAGACGCTGTTTCAATTGCGCAAAACGCTATTAAACATGCTAAAGCTAACAACAAAAATGTAGTCATTATAGACACTGCGGGCCGCCTAGCAGTAGATGAGGTAATGATGACCGAGGTAGCTAATATCAAGGCTGCCGTAAACCCTACTGAGATACTATTTGTGGTAGATGCCATGACGGGGCAAGATGCTGTGAACACAGCAAAAACCTTTAATGAACGTTTAGATTTTAGTGGTGTTGTACTTACCAAACTCGACGGTGATACACGTGGTGGTGCGGCTTTGTCTATTAAATACACGGTTAATAAACCAATTAAGTTTATGAGCAGTGGCGAGAAGATGGATACGCTAGATATCTTCTATCCTGAGCGTATGGCGCAGCGTATTTTAGGCATGGGCGATATTACCAGCTTAGTAGAAAAAGCACAGGAACAATACAATGAGGAACAAGCCAAGCGACTAGAAAAGAAAATACGCAAAAACCAATTTGACTTTCAAGATTTTCTAGATCAGTTGCAACAAATTAAAAAAATGGGCAACTTGAAAGATTTAATGGGCATGATTCCTGGTGTAGGGAAAGCCATTAAAGATGTAGAAGTAAATGACGATAGCTTTAAAGGGATTGAAGCTATTATTTTTAGTATGACACCTGAAGAACGCAGTAATCCGGACTTGATAGATGCTAAACGCAAAGCGCGAATAGCAAAAGGTAGCGGTAAAGATTTAAACGAGGTAAATGCATTCATGAAACAGTTTGAACAAATGAAAAAAATGATGACTATGATGAACAAAATGCCAATGGGTGGTCGCTTACCAGGTATCGGTGGTATGCCAGGTATGAGAAGATAATGAATGAATAATTAATCAATAAAAACGCCTCATGAATTGAATTTCATGAGGCGTTTTTGTGTAAATTATTTCCAGCTAATCTCTTTTACTTTCTAATGTAAAACCAATAGTAGTGCCTACATCTAAAGTACTTCTTACGTGAATAGATTGATTATGGGCTTCAATAATATGCTTGCAAATGGCCAAGCCTAAACCAGTGCCACCCACATTCCTACTTCTACCCCTATCTGTACGATAAAATCTTTCGAAAATGCGAGAGAGATGTTCTTCTGAAATGCCAATTCCATCATCACTAATTTCTACTAAAACGCGTTCTTCGTCTGCTTGATAAAAACTTGCTGTGATAGTACCATTTTGCTTGCCATATTTCGTAGCATTTTCTACCAAATTATTTACAACTTGTCTTATTTTCTCTTTATCGGCAAACACCGTTATAGGCGCATCACAACCTTTTTTTATAACAGACTTAATATTAAAATGACTTGTTTTTATTGACAACGTTTCGTATACTTCTTTTACTAAATCTTGAATGATGAAATTTTGTTTGTACAAAGGTTGTTCACCACTTTCAAGCTTAGATATTTCGTCCAAATCTTCCACCAAGTTTACCATGCGTTCTACATTCTTAGCTGCATTTTCTAAAAAGCGTTTACTAATACTTGGGTTTTCCAAAGCCCCATCCAGTAAAGAATCTACATAACCTTGAATCGCAAAAATTGGTGTTTTAAACTCGTGTGCTAGATTTTGCAAAAATTCTTTACGATAAGCTTCATTGCTTTTTAACAAAGCAATTTCAGCGCTTCGTTGCTCAGCCCAACGCTCTACATCCTCACTTACTTCATCAATGCTCTTCTTGGGTAAAATATATTTATAGTAGGTTTCTTCGCGTTTGTTGGCTTTTGTTTGGTAAATGAATTTGTAGATGAGCTTTATTTTTCGGTAAATAAAAGACTCAAGTACAAAACCTATTAGAAAATAGCTACCTATGAAGATAATGGCAGCACTGATAATGCCAAATAACCAATTACTTTCCACAATAAAAAAACCAATACCAATGGGCACTGACAATAGTAAAGCCGTGAGCGCAGATAACTGCTTGGGAGATAAATTTTTGGTGCTAAACATATTGCTTGAAGATACAGGTTTCAAGGAAAATAAAGGTCAAAAAAACCAAGGAGCAAAAATGCCAAGTTTCAGCAAAAACGCAGTGTTGAATTGAAACTTGTTACTTCCCTCTTGATGCTTAAATCTTTACTACCTATAATTCAAACTTGTAACCAACACCTTTTACGGTAGTAATACAATCTATGTTTAATTTTTGGCGAATTTTTCTTATATGTACATCGATGGTTCTATCACCAACAATCACTTCACTACCCCATACTTGCGATAAGATTTCATTGCGTAGAAATACGCGGCCTTGTCTAGAAGCTAATAAATACAATAGTTCGAACTCCTTTTTAGCGAGAATTATCTCATTACCATCTATTGTAACGATAAATTTAACAGGGTCGATTTGGATATTGCCAACATTTACAGTTTTACCTTCTTCTTTATTCAATCTTCTGAACAAAGCGTTGACGCGGCTTACCAATACTTTTGGGCTGATTGGCTTATTTACATAATCATCTGCCCCAGTTTCTAAGCCTTTAATTTGCGAGGCTTCATCACTCATAGCAGTTAAAAAAATAATCAATGTATCTTGAAAAGCAGGTAAACTTCTTAATAACTGACAAACTTCTACACCCGTTTTACGGGGCATCATGACGTCCAAAATAATCAAATCTGGATTAAGCAATTTAGCTTGTGCTACTGCTTCGCTACCATCTTTGGCAGTATAAATTTCGTAGCCCTCTTTGCTAAGGTTATAACTCACAATTTCCAAAATATCGGGTTCATCGTCAGCAATAAGAATTCGTTTTGCTTTTGGTTCCATCTTAACATTAAGTTTACACAAAAATAACTTTTAGCAACGGCATAAAAGCATTTTGTAGGCATTATGTAATTGTTAACAGTAAATCCCACTACTCGGCAAGTTAAATCCTTATCTGGCAGTATTTTTGCCATTATTATGCATATGACTAAACTATACTTTACTTTTTTAATAATCATTATTACTGCTATCGCAAAAGCCCAACCGGAAATTTACATGCCTAACGTACCCTTGAACAGGCAATTATTTCACGTAAAAATTGATGAGGCTCAGCAAAATATCATCCGCCTAACTAGCAATAATGACAGCATATTAAAAGCTTCTACCGATGAAAGTATTAACCAACAAGTATATCAAATTTTAAATAGACACGTCAATAATTTACAAGCAAAAATTGAACTTGACAGCACTATTTCTGAAAACGATAAATTTATTTGGCTAAGAAGCATTGAAAACCTGCTCACAGACTTTACATATTACTACAAGCAGCGAGTTATAAAAACCATTATGTTGGGCGATGTAATACTTGCATATGAACAATGCATGAAGCTACAATTAAAAAACAAATCTATTGCCCCAGTAATAGCTGCAAACGAACTAGAAGTGTCTAGCATTTTAACTGGTAATGTGGCTTTTAAAAATAATATAGGCTTACAAGCTTGTAAAGACGAACTCGTTTTAAAGCAATGTAAACGCAACCCTACAAAGGTTTTAAAAATTTTACAAGACAATTTACAAGTTGCATTTGCTGATAGCTTAATTATTGCAGAAGCTTATCGCGACCAGGAAATGCTCTACAACTATGCCTCGGGTAAAACGCCATTGGGCAACAAAATTCAATCGGTAAATGAACCTTTGGTCAAAACAATTGGCTTATTGGCCTTGATGAATTCAGGCCGCGTTTACTTCCCTTTTTTAGATGAATTGTACCGCAATAAAATCTCGCTTGATTCGCTTACAAAACTTAAAAATGACCCTGATGGTTATTATAAATTATTAGTAAAAACAGAAATAGATTATACTGATAGAATGCAACATGGCGATACGCCTTTGGTAAAAAAAGTATTGACCGAAAAGCTAAAGGCAAAGGGCATAGAAAACTATATTGATACTATTAATGGCTTGCACGATGAACATAATGACGCTATAAGATTTAAGCGCATTGAAAAACTAACACCTACAGAGTTATATTACTTATGTGTATTGAGCGAGCGAGAAATTTATACAAGTAGTTATTTGGGAGTGTATAAGCGCATATTTGAAAGGATGAATGTGCCTCGTGGCGATAGTTTATTGCAATCTGTACATTATGATTATTATAAGAAGTTTTTAAAGATGGCTTCTGCCTACAACACACTTGCCGACTTTTTAAAACGCATGGATGACAAAGAAGCGGATACTATGATGCGGAATTTTGTTACAGGTTTAGAAACCACTAAAACACTTGAAGACGCTGTAGATGTTGCAGATAGTTATGCTAGCATTCTAGATTTAAGATTACAAAAATTAATTCTTGAACAAGTTCAAATAAACTTAATAAATGCGACTGCAAAAAACAATGCAAGAGGTGAAAATATTTACAATTTACTAAATACCATTTTCTTATCAATGGATCCTGCGAATAATATAGACGTAAGCCAAAAACTAGGTATTAATCCAGTATTTAAAATGCCTATCGCATTGTTGAAAGACAGCAGTAATCGTATTATTATTCAGCAGTTTTTTTACGGCGATAAAGACGGCAACAATGTGTTTAACGCCTTCTTAGCTAATTTTAGAAATGCCTATTGGAAAATCATTAATAAACCAGAATGGGTAGAAGTAAAATCTGCCGTAGGCACACCTATTACTATTTACGCGAATAAACCATTAGACGAATTACAAGATTTAGATGCACAAGCACAAGAACATTTGGGTAAATATTTAGATTCTCTTCAACTAGCTCCAACCGTCGTTATTCACAGAGGGCATAGCTATTTTGTAAAAAGCACTATTGATCAATTGCCGTCATCTGCTAAAGTAGTATTACTAGGTAGTTGCGGTGGTTATCAAAGTCTAAACGATGTATTAAAACGCACCTCACAAGCGCAGATAATTTCGTCGAAACAGGTAGGCACTGGCGTAATAAACCAAGGCTTAATTAATAAAATTACCGACGAATTACGCAATGGCAGAGACTTAAATTGGATACAACTATGGAAGACTTTTCAAGCCCAATTTAAAGGTGAAATGAAAGAACGTTTTGATGACTACATACCACCTCATAAAAACCTTGGCGCCATATTTATAATGGCTTATGATAAAGCCAATGAGATGCAATAGTTAATTTTAAGCAAACATGCTTAACTTGTTTCCGATAAATCAGTGACTAATTATGGATGTAGAATCTTTACGAGATTATTGCTTAGACAAACCGTTTGTTGAAGAAGGCTTTCCTTTTGGACCAGAGACTTTGGTGTTTAAAGTAGGCGGTAAACTATTCTTATTAATTAGTCTTGATAGCGAAGATTTTAGGTTTAACGTCAAATGTCACCCAGATAGAATAGAACAGTTACGTGCTGATTTTGATTGTGTACAACCAGGTTATCATCAAAACAAAAAACATTGGAACACAATTGTTCCTGATGGCTCGGTAAGTAATAAACAATTACAACAATGGATAGACGAATCCTACGAGTTGGTATTTGATGGCTTATCTAAAAAAATGAAAGAGAATTTAACACAACAATAATGGTATTACGCGAAGCAGCTACAGCAGATATCACTCAAATGCAATTAATACGTAATGCGGTAAAGGAAAATACACTATCGAATCCTGCGTTGGTAAGCGATGCTGACTGCGAAAAATTTATCAATACTAGAGGGAAAGGTTGGGTATGTACTATTGATGATAACATTGTAGGTTTTGCTATTGTAGACTTGCAAGCGCAGAATATATGGGCTCTATTTGTACATCCAGATTTCGAAAATAAAGGTATAGGCAAACAATTGCATAATCTTATGCTTAATTGGTATTTTGACCAAACAAAAGCAACTGTATGGCTTGGCACCTCACCCAACACAAGGGCTGCTACTTTTTACAAACTAATGGGCTGGAAAGCAGTAGGTATGCATGGCACTAAAGAACTAAAATTCGAAATGACGCATCAGCAATGGCAACAGCAAAAAAGCAAGCGCTAAAATAAAAGCGGCACGAAGTAAAATTCGCCACAGCGTGCAACGCAGCAAGTGTTCAGGATATATCTTACTACCGATATCATAAAAAAGAAAAGAACAATAAATGCAAAAGGTGAAAAACTATAATCGTTTTTCACCTTTTATGGAGGGAAATATCACCCCCCGTTACTGATGTTGCCGTTTTGAAGCAACAATATTTATTAAATTAAAATCACATCAACTACCGCATATATTAAACAGTTTTGGCCGAAAAAAGTTTAGCACCGAAACTTTTGCAGTAATTAAATGTGTAATGACGCTTTTTTTGCTAATAAGGCCTCTACAGTTTCTTCGTATAGTTCGTCTGGTACGCAGCAATCTACTGGGCATACTGCAGCACATTGTGGCTCTTCATGAAAACCTTGACATTCTGTACATTTATTAGGTGTAATATAATAAGTATCTACACTAATAGGTGCAAAACGTTGTTTTGCCTCTACCACTGTACCGTCTAGCAAAGTAAAACTGCCAGTTAATGACGTACCATCTGCCATTGCCCATTCAACACCGCCTTCATAAATGGCATTATTTGGACATTCTGGTTCACATGCGCCACAATTGATACATTCATCTGTTATTTTAATAGCCATAATAGTAATTTTGTTTTTTAGTGCTGCGAAAATAAACTTCTAAACTGATTTAATAAAAATGGATTTACAACAAAGAATTAATTTAATGGTTCAACTTGGTGAATTTATGTTGAGCGATGACGCTGAGTGGCTTGAAGCGAAGGATAAAGCAGTGAGATTAAACGCTTGGTTTACTAAAGATTTTGTGAATTTGTCTGTAAAAAATATTGCTAATCAATTTTTACAAGCAGATAAACTTGTTACTTGGGCAAATAGCTATCCCGTTAAAGATGTGCTAGCTTCACCCAAAAATGTAGGTGTGGTAATGGCTGGTAATATACCGTTAGTAGGTTTTCACGACTTTTTGTGTGTATTTATTAGTGGTCATCAACAAACCATAAAAGCCTCCAGTAAAGATGATGTTTTGATAAAATTTTTAGTACAAAAGCTGTATGAATGGGAAATAACGATTCAGAATTACGTGTCATTTGCCGAGAATTTAAAAAATTGCGATGCATATATAGCCACAGGTAGCAATAATAGCAGCAGATATTTTGATTATTACTTTGGTAAATTTCCCCATATTATTCGAAGAAATAGAACTTCTGTCGCTGTTTTAGATGGTACAGAAACAACAGAAGCATTAGACAAGTTGAGTGATGATATTCAATTATACTTCGGATTAGGGTGTAGAAATGTGACCAAATTGTATGTACCCAAAGCGTATGATTTTGTGCCATTGTTACATGCTTTGCGCAAATACGATCATTATTTTTTATATCATAAATACAAGCACAATTACGATTACCAATTAGCGATTCAAATGATGGGTAATAAATTTTATATGACCAACGATTCGGTTGTATTAGCAGAAAATGAGTCAATCTTTTCGCCAGTAAGCCAGATAAATTATGAATATTATAATGATAAAGCAGTATTATCAGAAGCTTTGCAGCAAAATTTAGATATTCAATGTATCGTAGGCAAAGGTTTTATTGAATTTGGAAAAGCACAGCAACCTTCGCTTGTAGATTATGCAGACGGTGTAGATACGATGGCATTTCTAGTAGCGCTTTAAACTATTAGTAAAATATTAAGTTCATTGTAAAAAATTACATGGACTTAACATTTTAGGAATCTATAAAAAAAGAAAGCCCTCCTGTGGAAACAGGACGGCCTCTAACGATTGCTTGCCATATGAAAAAGAGTTTGTTAACTATCTAGCTTGCAAGCTGCATCTCAAAATCACTCTTCACGTGATAGTTACTCTGTAAATTATTTCTTTGTAGAATCAGCAACAACTTTAGCTGTAGTATCTTTCTTAGTTGTATCAGCAGCAGCTTTTTTCAAAGAATCAGCAACTTTAATAGAATCAGCTAATTTTACAGAATCAACAGCTGGAGTTTCAGTTTTACCAGAATTACAAGCAGCGAAAGCGCCTAAAGCAATTACGAAAGCAATTTTTTTCATTTTTTAATGTTTTGTTGTGAGTGAATTTATAGTTAATACTACCACGTGCTAAAAGGTAACCCCCTTTTCTAAAAAAAATCAAAAAAATTTTTTAGCGCCATTTTGGGTTACTTTTATTGCCATACTAGTATTAAATAGTACACCGTGAAAGTTGAATTAAACGAACAAGCATTATTAAAAGGGTTGGCAAAAGATGATGCAAAGGCCATTGAAACCATTTATAAAGAAAACTTTACAATGGTTCAAACTTTTATCATCAACAACAATGGTAGTTACGACGATGCTAGAGATATTTTTCAGGAAGCAATGATTGCACTGTATGAAAAAGCAAAAAGTGATTCATTTGTTTTAACCTCAAAAATTAGTACGTATGTATATTCCATATGCAGGAGGCTTTGGTTTAAAAGATTGCAGCAACTGGGTAGATATTCAAACCAAATTGATAGCCTTGAAGAAACTGTTGCAGTTGAAAATGAGCTCGAGTTTCACGAAAAGAAAAACGCCGAATTCATAATCATGGATAGGGCTTTAAACAGCCTTGGCGAACCATGTAAAAGCCTGCTTGAGGGTTTTTACGTGAAAAAAATTGATATGCAAGCTTTGGCAAAAGAATTTGGATATACCAATGCCGATAATGCCAAAAACCAAAAATATAAATGTTTAATGCGCTTAAAAAAGCTCTTTTTTGCGCAATATAATATTGGAGAATAAATGCCATGAACATTCACAACGAAGACATTTTAATGTTGCAAACGATAGAACGCTATCTTGACGGCAGTATGCTGCCCGACGAACAAGCTTACTTTGAGCAACTTAGAAAAAACACACCGGAAATTGATCAAATGGTGGTTGAACACTCCATGTTTTTAGGTCAAATGGACGAGTATGTATTCCAACGCAACTTTAAACATTCTTTACATAGCGTTCACACGAAACTATTGGCTACAGGCGAAATCAGTGAAGGTGGTATTGTAACGACGAAAGGTAAAGTTGTCCAGTTATACCATCGTTACAAAAAAGATTTGTTAGTAGCTGCATCTGTTGGAGGTGCCATTGCTATTTTGGTCAGCTGCATTGCATTGTATTTGTCACCTACAGTAAATGGTAGCCAATTAGAATTGTTAGGTTCTAAAATGGCAAAAATGGAACGTAATGTAATGGTGCAAGGCATCATTTTAGACAATGTAAAAGATAAACTACCTGAAAATGTAAGTGTTATAAGTGGTGGTACAGGCTTTTTAATTGATCCGAAAGGATATATAGCTACCAATGCGCACGTTTTAAAAGGTTCTGACGCAATTGTTGTGAATAGCAATGGTGATGAATTTAAAGCAAGCATCATTCATGTAGATAAGCAAAGCGACTTTGCTTTATTGAAAATTGAAGATGATGATTTTAAACCTCTAAAATCTTTACCTTACGCTATTGGTAAAGCCAGTGCAGATTTGGGTGAAGAAATTTTTACACTTGGCTATCCTCGTGATGATAATTCTATCACTTATACACAAGGCTACTTGAGTGCTTTAAGAGGCTTTAAGGGTGATACAACGAGCTATCAAATACAAATGAATTCTAATCCTGGTAATAGTGGTGGACCGGTATTGAACAAAAATGGCGAAGTAATTGGTATTCTAAGTAGTCGTCAAGCTCAAGCTGACGGCGTAACATTTGCAATAAAAAGTAAAAATATCTACCAATTAATTGACGAGTTTAAGAAAACTGATACTTCAGCCGCTAAAATTAAAATACCTTCTAATTCTAACATTCGCGGTAAAGATAGAGAAACGCAGGTGAAAAAAATTCAAGAATGTGTATTCTCTATTAAGGCTTACAACAAAGCTAGATAAATAATTACAGTTGTTTATATACATAAAAAAAGGTCTCGCTTGCTGCGAGACCTTTTTTATGTACTATCATCATATTTATTTAAACATCTGTGGATGCATATCATCCCAAGTAGTGGCATTTTGATACGCTTTGGCAGCACTTAAAATAGTTGCTTCATCATAGAGCTTACCAATAAAAGTAATGCTTGTAGGGGTATTAAAACGTTTGTCAAAACCTGTAGGTACCACTACTACAGGATGTCCAGTAAGATTGGTAATAGCTGTTTGATTACCACTACCTCTAGTAGGGCAAATAATCACATCAAACTGATTAACCACTTCGTTTACTTTTTGCATTAACAAGTAACGGTGGCGATTGGCATTAATATACTCCACAGCAGGCATTAAGCGCGCAACTCTAAAGCTGTTTGGCCAGTCGTATTTACCTTGCCAAGTCATTTCATCGTCAATATTATTTCTTGTAAAATCGTCAAAAGCAGCTGCACATTCAGCGCTAATAACCACATCCATAATATTAAAATTATACACACCACTATCCGGAAAGTTAACTGGAATTAATTGTACGCCCATTTTCTTAAACTCATTCAAAACTTTCCATTCACTACGGCTAGTGTCAGTTATTTTATCGTAATAATTTTTGGCATAAGCCACTTTCATTTTCTTAATGTCGGCTGTTGGTTTGTAATTAAAAGGTCTGTTTACAGCGCAAGCATCCTTATTATCAGTGCCATGCAAATAAGCAAATACCACAGCCGCATCTTCTGCACTTCTACATATTGGACCAGCTTTGTCAAGGCTCCAACTAAGTGTCATAGCGCCACTTCGACTGACACTACCAAATGTTGGTCGCAGACCAGTAGCACCACAAGTAGATGAAGGCGATACAATACTGCCCCATGTTTCTGTACCGATGGCAAATGGTACTAAGCCAGCTACCGTTGCAGATGCAGAACCTGCTGAAGAACCCGAAGAACCAAAACGTAAATTCCAAGGATTTTTTGTTTGTCCGCCATACCATCTATCGCCTTGTGCTAATGCCCCCAATGTTAGCTTGGCTACTAATACCGCACCAGCATTTTTTAGTTGCGTATAAACAAAAGCGTCTTCATCTATCACTTGATTTTTGTAAGGTGCAGCACCCCAAGTTGTTTTATAACCTTTCACCGCAAACAAATCTTTTAACCCATAAGGAATACCTTGTAAGGGACTTTTATAAATGCCTTTTGCCAAAGCCATATCTGCTTGCTTCGCTTGCAATAAAGCAGTGTCTTCAGTAATGGTAATTACACATTGTAATGTATCGCCATATTTTTTTAAGCGCTCAATAAAAAACTTAGTTAACTCTACCGAGCTAATTTTTTTATTTTTTATAAGTGATGCGAGTTGCAAAATGTTATAAAACGCCAAATCGTTTTTGTTAGCAGGCATCTGTACGTTGGCAGGAATATTCCAATTTATTGGTTCTTGCTTAGATGCGAACGTCATACCTGGTAAAAGAGGACTTTGCCATAAGCTCATCGGCACACTGTTGTTTAAAGACAGCTTGTGTTGCAACTTATAATTATCCAAATTTTCTTTTACACCTTCATACATCGTATCAATTTCTTTTTGGGTAAAATTGATGTCGATAACTTTTGCAGCACTTTTTAAGTCTTGCTTAGTAATGGTGTCTTGTGCAAATATTTGTATGCTTATGCACAAAGCAATAGGTAGTATTAATTTTCTCATAATGCCTAAAATACGCAGAAAATTGATGTATTGACATTTGTAGAGTAAAAGCTTTCAAATATTATTTAAGTGGCAAACAATATAGCTCCAAACCGTTATTTAACTTCAGTTTCCACGGTTTCTTCTAAAGTTGAAATAAGCTTGGCAGAAGTAATAGTTTTATTGATTATAGCATGTATAGAGTCTTTATTTTCTAGCTCTATCTCTTTAATCCAAACGGCGTAATTGTTAGGATAAATATTACTGCCTTTGTACATAGCATAAGCTCTTGTAAAAGCTGCTCCGAAATATAATATAGCGGAAGAATAATATACCCAAAGCAATACAATTATCATAGAGCCTGCTGCACCATAGCTATTGCTTACATGGCTTCGCCCAAGATAAAAACCAATGGCAAACTTACCAAGCATAAACAACAAGGCTGTAGTAACAGCCCCTACAACAACGTCTTTCCATTTAATACGAGCATCGGGCAATACTTTAAAAATGATGGCAAATAATAAGCTGATAGTGATAAAAGTAATCAATAGATTAATGCTGTAAGCCACATAGATAGCTACTTGTGGCAATAGTTTTAAAAGCTGCGCACCTATCATATCAAGTACAGAATTAACAATGAGTGATACTAATAAAATAAAACCAAGACTTATTACCATTGAAAAACTAAGTACTCGGTTTATAATGAGTTTTAGCCAACCCTTTTTAGGTTTTGCTTTTAAGCGCCATATTTGATTGATAGAATCTTGAATTTCTGCAAACACACCTGTAGCTGCAAAAATTAACGATGCCGCACCAATAAAAGACGCCCAAGTAATATCTGTAGAAGTAGTGGCGTTGCGAATCACTTGCTCTATTTGTAGGGCTGCATCTTTGCCTACAAAACCTTGTATTTGCCCATAAATACTGCCTTCGATAGCAGCTTTTCCATAAAATACATAACATAAACTTATAATTACAATAAGCATAGGTGCAATAGAAAAAATAGTGTAATAAGCTAATGCAGCACTCATGCGCATGGCTTTATTATCTGCAAAAAGCTGGTAGGCTTCTTTTACAATCATCCAAGTTGTAACGATGTGCTTGCGAACGGTTGCCATGTGTGTTTACTTCAATTTCTCATTATCCAAATGCCTTGTAGCGTCTCTAATATTTTTCTTTTCAAAATTTTTTTCTAGGGCTTGGGTTAAATCTACGCCTGTTTGGTTGGCAAGGCAAATTAATACCCACAACACATCGGCCATTTCATCGGCCAAATCTTTATTTTTATCACTTTCTTTAAACGATTGCTCACCATATTTGCGAACCATTAGCCTACTAAGCTCGCCTACCTCTTCCATTAATATGCCAAGATTGGTAAGTTCGTTAAAATAACGAACCCCTATAGTTTTAATCCAGTTGTCTATATCTTGTTGTGCTTGTTGTATGGTCATTTTATTTGTTTTTATGGATATAATTCGTGCGCTCATTCTTTGTTTTTACTATCAATCACTATTGTTACAGGGCCATCATTTAATAATTGCACTTTCATATCTGCACCAAAAATGCCTGTTTGTATAGGTTTTCCTAAGTCGGTTTGTAACTGTTGTATCATGGCTTCATAAAGCGGCACAGCTATAGGTGGT
The DNA here is from genome assembly GCF_042651445.1 of Parasediminibacterium paludis. NCBI lineage: Bacteria > Pseudomonadati > Bacteroidota > Chitinophagia > Chitinophagales > Chitinophagaceae > Parasediminibacterium > Parasediminibacterium paludis. The sequence goes on along the minus strand of NZ_JBHSDC010000003.1, from coordinate 38,890 downwards.
TTACTGGCTTTGATATACGACGGTCGGTTACCTTTTTTCGTGCTTGCATGCAAAGTAAATTGGCTTACAAGTAAAATATTACCGTCACAATCCATCAGGCTTTTATTCATAACACCTTCAGCGTCATTAAAAATCCGCAGGTTACAAATTTTATTACTTAGCCATACCAAATCTTCCATTGTGTCTGCATCTTCTATACCTACAAGCACTAGCAAACCTTGTTGAATACTGCCTGTTATACTATTATCAACAGTTACAGAAGCTTCGGTTACTCTTTGAATAACAACTCTCATAATCAAGAATCAATTTATGTTGTAATTTTAGGTAATGAAGATAGATATTACAGCCGAGATCGTATTTAAAACGGCAAGAAGTGGTGGCAGTGGTGGGCAAAACGTAAATAAAGTAGAAACGATGGTTGAAGGCAGATGGTTAGTAGCTGCTTCAAGTTTAATTACAGATGAACAAAAGCTGATTTTACTTGATAAACTAGCCAATAAAATTACAACTGATGGTAACTTATTGGTAAAATCGCAAACGGCGAGAACGCAGTTACAAAACAAAGCCAATGTGATTGAAAAAATGCAAGCATTGATTAGCAAGGCATTGGAGAAAAAGAAAAGTAGAATAGCAAGTAAGCCAAGTAAAGCCGCAAAAGAGAAACGATTAGACAATAAAAAGCGGAACGCCTTTATAAAGGCGATGAGAGGTAAAATTGACTACTAGCATTAATATAGTAAACAAATGATCAAACTTTTAATTATAGGATTTATTGTTATCCGTTGCTGTATCAATACTGCTTCATTTGCGCAGCAAACCATTACGCTTCAATTTCGAAATACCATTGGTAATGAACTATTGCAGTTGGGCAATACCTATAAAAATAGTTTTGGTGAAGATTTAGTAATCAATCGCTTCAAGTATTATGTATCAAATATTCGCCTTATTAATGCTAGTGGCAAATTTATAGATACACATAATGATTATTATTTAATTGATGAGGCAGATAGCACCTCTAAAAATATTACTTTTACTACTTTGGCAAAGCAAATTACAGGGATAGAATTTTTATTAGGCGTAGATAGTATTAAAAACGTTAATGGTGTACAAACAGGTGCTTTGGATCCGCTGAATGGCATGTTTTGGACTTGGAATAGTGGTTATATTATGGCGAAATTAGAAGGTATTGCCACGGTAGCAAAAGTGCCAGGCAATTTGTTTTCACTACATGTTGGCGGTTTTAGAAATGGAGAAAATACTGCAAGACGAATACGATTAGAGATATTAAATTTCAAATTTCAAATTTCAAATTCAGTAGTTATAGAAGCCGACATCAACAAATGGTTTCAATCTGTACACAACATTAAAATTGCTGAGCATCCCATTTGTCATTCGCCAGGAAATTTAGCTATGCAATTAGCCGATAATTATGCCACCATGTTTAAAATAGTTTCAGTAAATTAATGCGTCTACTTTCTGTCATATTATTGCTATCATTCTTCATCATCGCAGGTATCGCTTGGGTTTCAAAAAATACTGATCCTAAAATTATCGGTACGCCAATACCTTTTACAGTACCAAAGGGCTGGCCACAACCTGTGTATGATTTTAAAAATAATCCATTGACGCAAGAGGGCTTTGCGCTTGGCAGAAAACTATTTTACGACACAAGATTAAGTAAGGATGGCAGCTTATCCTGCGGTAGTTGTCATCAACAGTTTGCGGCTTTTGCTACTTACGACCATAATTTAAGTCATGGTATTAATAACGCATTTACAACCCGCAACGCCCCTAGCCTAGCCAATCTGGCGTGGGTGAACAATTTTATGGCCGATGGCGGTATCAATCATTTAGACCTTCAACCATTAGCACCAATTACTGCACCAAATGAAATGGGCGAAACCATCGACAACGTAGTCAAAAAAATAAAAGCCGATACTGTGTACAAACGTTTGTTTACCAAAGCTTTTGGCGACGCTGCTATTACTACACAACGTACTATGAAAGCTTTGAGCCAGTTTATGCTGCTGATGGTGAGTAGCAATAGCAAGTACGATAAAGTGATGCGTGGCGAGGCAAATTTTATTTTACCAGAACAACTAGGTTACGATATTTTTAAGAAAAAATGTGCAAACTGCCACACCGAGCCGTTGTTTACAGATTTTAGCTATCGTAATATCGGCATGCCAATAGATACGTTTTTAAATGACTATGGCAGAATGCGCATTACCAGAAATGTCCTTGATTCTCTAAAATTTAGGGTACCAAGTTTGCGCAATGTGGCTTACACAGCGCCTTATGGACACGATGGCCGTTTTTTTGGTTTAATGAATGTATTTGACCATTACCGTAGCCAAGCATTTAATGGCCCTACCACAGATAGTATATTTAAGAACAAATTAGCATTATCAAATTTTGAAATAGGCCAACTCACTGCATTTTTGTACACGCTAAGCGACACTAGCTTTTTAAAAGACAAACGCTTTGCCGAACCAGGAACAGAAAACACAATTCCAACATTCATCCACTTGCACTAACCACACATTTGTTACATTAGCAGCCTAACCAACTTTTATCATTGAGTAATATTAAAAAATTAGCGGGGCAAACATTATATTATGGCCTAAGTAGCATTGCTGCAAGGTTTATTAATTATTTGCTAACCCCTTATTTAACTGCAGCACTTACCAAACAAGATTTTGGTAGAATAGGTGCGGTCTATTCAATGATACCACTTTTTAATATCATATTCACCTATGGTATGGAAACGGCCTACTTTCGATTTGTACAAAAAAAGGAGCGGGTAGAAAGTATTAATAGTACCATTACCATTTCTTTGTTGTGTAGTACTTTGCTATTGTTTGTATTAATTTGGTTTAACCAAAGTTCTTTAGCTAACATTGCTTCGTTGAAAGAGTTTCCCCAGCTTATTCAACTTAGCATCATTATTATGGCATTAGATGCTTTGTCGACCATCCCTTTTGCCAGATTACGAAATGAGGGAAGACCAGTACTATTTGCCTTTATCAAAATTGCAGGTATTTGCATTAATGTGGCAGTTACTATTTTCTTTGTAAGCTATTGTGGTAAATATGTTATTGCACATCCTCAATCTTTTTTAAAATTAATTTACAATCCCACAGACAATCCTGTAAAGTATATTTTATTAGCTAATGTATTACAATCCGCATTTACGTTATTATTACTTAGCAAATGGTTACTACCTAAACAATGGAAATTTGATGTAGCACTTTGGAAAGAAATGATGCTGTATGCTTTGCCAATGCTTTTAGCTGGCTTAGGCGGCATGATTAACGAAACTTTTGACCGTTTGATGCTAGGTTGGTGGCTACCCAATACTTACGACTTTGATGAGCAAAGAGGTATATACAGTGCCTGTTACAAATTATCTATTCTAATTACGCTTTTTATTCAAGCTTTTAGAATGGGCGCCGAACCCTTCTTTTTTAAACAAGCAGAAGGACAAAATCCACAAAAAGTATATGCAAGAGTGATGAAGTTTTTTGTCATTATCATCTCACTTATGTTTTTAGTGGTAAGCTTGTATATCCCTATTTGGAAGCATTTTATTGCAGAAAAACATTGGGTTGGTTTAGCTGTGGTACCAATACTGTTACTTGCAAATATGTTTCTGGGTATTTATTATAATCTTAGCATATGGTATAAAGTAAGTAATCGCACCACAGCAGGTGCTTATATTACACTTATTGGCACCGCGATTACTATTTTAATTAATTACTTGTTTATACCTCGTTATAGTTATATGGCCTGTGCTTGGGCTACCTTTTTCTGCTATGGCAGTATGATGGTGGTAAGTTTTATTTGGGGGCAAAAAGAATACCGTATACCCTATGCTTGGAAGAAATTAGTGGCTTATATGGCAATTGTAGTTACCCTGTTTTTTATACACAAAGGACTTACTATTTTGTGGCACAACATCGTGTTTAACCTTACTATCGCTACTATTTTAATGTATGTTTACATTTGGTTTATTTTATTGGTAGAACGCAAAGAGTTTCAGAAATTGCCTGTCATCGGTAAGTTTATCAAGTAGTCATTCCTCATATTTTATATAAATCATTATGCGCAAAATTTTACTCACTCTAGCATTACTGTGTGTTTATAGCTTCAGTTGGTCTCAAAAAAAGATAACTATAACGCCAGCTCCCTATTTTCCCCCATTTGGTAGTTGGCAACAAAAAACTGCTGCTGATTTGGGTTTAAATAGCGCTGCTATTGATGCCACCATAGCTTTCGCCAAAGCCAACGAAACCAAAAACCCTCGTAATATGGAGGTCAATCATTACCAAACCTTTGGTAAAGAACCTTTTGGTGAAGGCATTGGCCCGTTTGCTGAGCGCGGCGAACCAACTGGTATTATTGTCTATAAAGGTTATATTGTAGCTACTTGGGGCGAACCTTCTCGCTGCGATATGACGCACAGTGTTACCAAAAGCTTTTTGTCTTCAGTGGTAGGGTTGGCGGTAGATAGTGGCTTGATAACTAACGTAACCGATACTGTTGCTAAATATGTTCCACCAATTGAATTATTTACGCCAAATCAAGTAAATCGCTCTGCCGACTTAATAGGACAACCACAACTGCTTAACCTATTTGCAACACCACATAATAAAACCATTACTTGGGATGATATGTTGCGCCAAACGAGCGACTGGGAAGGAACGCTTTGGGGCAAGCCAGAATGGGCCGACAGACCCGATGCCGACCCGAGTAAATGGTTACGTGAAAGGTATCCAAGCGGCACTGTATATGAGTACAACGATGTGCGTGTAAATGCACTTGCGCTAGCTACCACAAGTGTATGGCGCAAGCCCTTACCACAGGTATTAAAGCAATATATCATGGACCCCATCGGTGCAAGTACTACTTGGCGTTGGGCAGGCTATCGCAATGCATGGATTGTGCTTGACGGACAGCCCGTACAAAGTGTAAGTGGTGGTGGCCATTGGGGTGGCGGTATGTTTATTAATGCCTACGATATGGCACGTTTTGGTTTATTAACCTTACATAGAGGTAATTGGAACGGTAAGCAATTACTTTCCGAAAAATGGGTTAAACAAGCTTTAACGCCTACTAAGCCAAAGCCAGATTATGGCTATATGAATTGGTTTTTAAATACTGACAAAAAATTACTACCATCTGCCCCTGCCAATGCTTTTGTGCACATAGGCAATGGTAATAATATTATTTATGTAGACCCAGAACACGACCTTGTAATGGTGGTACGTTGGATAGATAATAAAGCAATGGATGGCGTGGTAAAGCAAGTGCTTACTGCGTTTGTTAAGTAGCCTGATTACTTTGATATTTTCGGTGGATTAGCAAAGAAATAACTATCCCAAATGGCGTTATCAGATTGATAAGTATTTTGTAGTTGCCCATTTTGGTAAACGCTAAAACTAGCAACGCCTTTAACACGATAATAAGCCCCATCAAAACCTGTAAATAGTTTTACCAATTGTTTGGTAACATTACTTTTAATAGTGGCTACGCTTTGCAAGATGTCTTTTTGGTTCAGTACTAATGTGTAGGTAGTTATACTATCGCTATAGGTAAACTTAGTGGTTTTACTTAGTGGCTTTTTGCCAATAGTTTGCATAATATCGTCGCTTTTTTGAGTACCCACTTTGCGATAATCATCTACCAATAACTTTCCATTTTTAAATACCGCATACGATAATTGCTGTTCGTAATGGTATTTTTTTGTAGCGGTAATATTGTAGGTAATTATTTTGTAAGGCCCTACATCAGTAGCTGCCCAAAACCAATTGTTAAACAATTTTCTAGGCGACTGATTCCACCAAGTATTATCGTGGTAGCATTTGCCAGTAGTCGTTGTCGTAATGCCTTTGTATGTGTAAGTTACATGGGTTGTGCCTTCGGGCACAGGTACAAACCAGCCCGCATATTTACCATCATTACCAAAGTTAAAGATGCCTGTTTCTGGCCGCCAGCTATCAGCTGTTCTTACCATATCAATATCCATCTGCAATAGGCTATCGCTGATATGAATATGGTATTGATTTAGATTACCTGTAAAATAACTGTCACCAATATGCACATCACAGTTGGTAGTTGACGACGTAAAGGCGGCTTGCTTCGCTCGTATGGTTCTGCCAATCTTTTTGCCATTTGCAAATACTATATCTACACTAATAAATGGTGTAAGCGCCTTTTTTAGTTTTGTACCTTCACGCAGGTTAAATGAAATGACAAATAAACTGCCATCGTTTAAGTGGGCATCGTAGTACCAACATTGGTAGCTATTGCCATCTTGCGTTGTTCTGCTGCCATCTTCCCATGGTTGTACGACACCCTTTTCTAATTGCAATGTCTCGTAAGCTTGTGGGCTTGTGGGTACTTTTAGCCATTTATTCTGCGCTAGCGCCGCAGTGCTTATTTGAGCAATAAATAATAGGCAAAAAAGACATTTCATGGTGTATGCAAGATAGCCATTTGCAGCAAAGTTATCTAACCACAAAAAGCGCAAGGATTGACACAAGTTGTACTAATTATTATTGGTGTTCTTTGTGATAAAACCAAACCCCTACAATCGCTGAAACATTCTATCTAAATAATCTTCTTTAAACTCTACATAGGTAGGGCTGCCTGTGGGCGTAACATTAGGCGTATTGCAGGTAAATAATTCCTCTACTAGTGCCACCATTTCTTTAGGCTGTAATGGTTGCCCGCTTTTAATGGCTTGCTGCCTTGCCATACAGCGTACCAATTTTTCGCGTTTACTAAACTTGATATCACTGCTAAAATGTTTAAACTGTTCTATCAATAATTCTAGGCTATGTTTCTCATTGCCATGCATCACATCAGCAGGCGTGCCTTGAATTACAAATGTGTTGTTGCCAAAAGGTTCTATTAAGTAACCAATCATTTGCAGTTCTGGTAAAATTTCTTGCAGTAAAGCCGCATCGCTAGGTACTAATTCTAGGCTTACTGGAAACATACTTTTTTGCGTAGCCATTTGTGTACCATGCGCAGCTACACTGTATTTTTCGTACAAAATACGCTCATGTGCTAGCTGCTGATGTACCAATACAAAGCCGTTTTGCGTAGCGGCAATAATGTAGGTATTGTGTAGTTGCAAGCAATGCTGAATGGTGTAACTCGAAGTGTGAGTTACAAGTTGCAAGTTGCTAGTTACTGACTGCTGGTTGCTGGTTACAAGTGATTGAAAAGGTTTCTCGTACTCAAAATAATTTTCCTCAGAGCTACCACTTAATAAATCCCCTTTAGGGGCTGAGGGTTCAAAAAACTCTTTCCAATTCTTTAGCTCGTTTTTGTTGGTAGGCTCTATCGCGTGTGCCTGATTGCGTTGGGTAAAAGTTTTAAACAAGTTAGATGATGCCGCATTGTCTTGCTCATTATGGGTAAATGGCTTGCTAATGGCATCTAAACCTTGAATGTCTGCATTCAGCGTAAAGTCAAGCGAAGGCGCTATGCTAAACTGTGCCAACGCATGTTTTACAGCCGCTTGTACAAACGCATACACTATTTTCTCGTCCTCAAATTTTATCTCTTGCTTGGTGGGGTGTACGTTAATATCTACCACGCTTGGGTCTAAATCTATAAACAGCACATAACTCGGAAAGCTATCTTTTGCAATCATTTCGTTGAAAGCCGTGTTGATAGCATGGTTGAGATAGGCGCTTTTTATAAAGCGATTGTTCACAAAAAAGTATTGGTCACCACGTGTTTTTTTAGCGGTTTCGGGCTTGCCCACAAAACCGTACACGTTCATGTAATCCATTTCTTCTTTTACGCTCACTAGCTTGGCCGAATAGCTATTGCCCAATATTTGTACAATGCGCTGTTTTAAATTGCCTGTTTCTAGGTGAAATACCTGCTGCCCATTGCTGGTAAGCGAGAAAAAAATATGCGGAAAAGCCATGGCTACACGAATAAACTCGTCAATAATATGACGCATTTCAGCCGCGTTGCTTTTTAAAAAATTACGCCTAGCTGGTACGCTGAAAAACAAGTTTTTCATGCTGATGCTTGTACCAATATGGTAAGCGCAAGGTTCTTGTTTCAGCACCACACTATTTTCAATTTCTATATATGTGCCTAGTTCATCTTCGGCACGGCGGGTTTTAAGTTCTACTTGTGCTACCGCTGCAATACTAGCCAAAGCCTCGCCACGAAAGCCCATGGTTTTAATGCGAAATAGGTCGTCTATAGCGCGAATTTTACTTGTCGCATGGCGCTCAAATGCAATTCTTGCATCGGTCTCGCTCATGCCCTTGCCATTGTCTATTACTTGCAGCAGGGTTTTGCCAGCATCTACAATAATCAGTTTTATTTCGGTAGCGCCAGCGTCTACAGCGTTTTCTAGCAGCTCTTTTACAGCACTAGCCGGCCGCTGAATTACCTCGCCAGCCGCTATTTGATTTGCAATATTATCAGGTAATAATTGAATGATATCAGCCACTACAATCTCTTTATTTAGAACGGGCGAAGGTACGATTGCCAGCGGATTTTTGCACTATCAAAAACAAGCAGCGCAATTAGCTTGGGTTTTAATTTTTATATCACTCGTTCTGGCAATAGCATTTGGCATCATTGCATCATACCCAAGCACTTATTGCAGGATTTTAAGCTTTATGACAGCGTTATAAATTACTTTATTTACCCGTCTCAAGGTGTAATAGGTCGATAAACTTCTTGAATAATGTTCCCTAAAACTTGAAAAATGCTTTTTTCAAGAAAATCATCTTCATTTATTAAAATATGCACCTTTGTATTAATACAACAGCGTAAAAAATGTTGCAGCAGACCGTTGTATAGGTACAAAACCTTCCTACAATTTGCGGCAAGCTGTTGTATAGGTACAATAGCTTCTTGCAACTCGCGGCGAGCTATTGTACAGGTGCAATTCGTTCCTGCAATTTATGGCGGGCTGTCGTACAGGCACAATGGCTTCCTGCAACTTGCGGCGGCTTGTTGTATAGGTACAATGGGTAGGTGAAAATTGAAAACAACGAATTCTTTGAGGAAATACTTAAAACTAACGGTAGATTGTTTTAATATCAAGCGATAAAACTTATTTTTAAACTAATAGACAATATCAAAAACCGAGTTTTGAAATTTATGTCAGCAAATATTAGAGTTTTTATATTGATGGTAGTAATTAGTTATTTTGTTGTGTCGTGCAATGAAGCTATTAAATCATCCCAACATAAAGTGTTGAATTATGATTTTGACTTCTCATACAATGATGTTTTTACAACCTGCTTTTCAATAAAGTTTACATCAAGTGATACAGTGTATATCAGGCAGCATTTTGCGACAATTTCATCTGATACACCCAGAAGTAACACTACTTATTTTGCTCTGTTACAAAGCGGCGATAGGTTTAAACTTGATAGCCTAATTACTTATTTAAATTTTCAAGGCCTAGATAGTTCCTATTTTGAATCTTACCAAGATGGTATTGATTATCAGTTTTACTTCAATAATCACAGCGTAGACAAAAGAATACGAGTACATAGTTATAATGCGCCTTCTGAATTAGTTGCTTTAAAAGAATGGATAATTAAAAAGAAAGCGAATCTCAAATTGTATCAGTTAGACTCAACTATAAATTTTGTAAGTGCTAAGGACTTTTTGTCACCAGTTGTTCCATCGCCGATTATTAAATTTAAAAGGCCAAAGGTTTAAAGCTTAACGCTATTCGGTCTTGGATTCATTGCGTGATAAACCGCTACATTTGCCATCTAAAAATGTATAGTGATGCAAACCTTAAGTGCGGATATTAAAAAACTAGAACGCCATTTTTTACCTACTGATTTTACGGTAACAACTTGGGAAAGTTTAGAACCTTATTTTAAACAATTATTAGATAGAGACATCGCTTCGGTGGCAGACTTGCACCAATGGCTGAAAGACATGAGCGAGGTAGAAGCGGTGGTAAGTGAAGACGCTTGCTGGCGCCAAATAAAAATGACTTGCGATACGACCGACAAAGCATTGGAAGAAGCGTTTACGTATTTCTGTATGGAAATTCAGCCGAAGTTGCAACCTTATGCAGATGCGCTGAATAAAAAGCTGATTGCTTCGCCATTTACCGCTGAGCTAGACAAAGACCAATACTTCACTTATTTGCGCAGCGTAAAAAAGAATATTGATTTATTTAGAGAAGAAAATATACCGCTACAGGCAGAACTAAGCGTGATGCAGCAACAATATGGTGCTATTGCTGGTAAAATGACGGTAGAGGTAAATGGTCAAGAATACACGCTACAACAAGCAAGCAAGTTTTTAGAAAGTCACGATAGAAACCTTCGTGAAGAAGTGTACCGCAAAATACAAGAGCGTCGCCTGCAAGACCAAGATGCGATGCATGATTTGTACTCGCAGCTAATAGCAAAACGCCACCAAGTAGCTGTAAATGCTGGCTTTGCAAATTATCGAGATTATAAGTTTGTAGAACTTGGCAGATTTGATTATACCAAAGAAGATTGCTACAATTTTCATGAAGCGGTGAAACTGCATGTGTTACCATTGATAGAAACCATTTACGCTAAAAAGAAAACCAAACTAGGTTTAGATACCTTAAGACCTTGGGATACTGAAGCCGAACAAGAAGGCGTAACACCATTAAAACCATTTACCACTGGTGCAGATTTATTAACCAAATCTATCACTTGCTTTGAGCAGTTAAATCCATTTTTTGCAGATTGCTTACGCAAAATGGACGAGCTAAAACATTTTGACTTAGAGAGCAGAAAAGGCAAAGCACCGGGTGGTTACAATTGTCCGTTGACTGAAAGCGGCGCACCATTTATATTTATGAATGCGGCTGGGCAAATGAGCGATGTAACAACGATGGTACATGAAGGTGGTCATGCGATACATTCGTTCTTGGCGCATGAGCTAGAGTTAAGTGCGTTTAAAGAATATCCGATGGAAATAGCAGAAGTAGCAAGTATGGCCATGGAACTATTCAGTATGAACCATTGGGAAAGCTTTTTTGACAATGCAGATGATTTAAAAAGAGCGAAAGAACATCAACTAGAGAGAACCATTACTATTTTCCCTTGGATAGCGATTATAGATAAGTTTCAACATTGGGTGTATGAAAACCCAACGCATACTGTAGCTGAAAGAACCGCTACATGGACGGCAATTTTAAATGAGTTTTCTACCAAAAGCATTGATTTTACTGGCTTAGATATGTATAGAGCCATTGCTTGGCAGCGTCAGTTGCATTTATTTGAAGTACCATTCTATTACATTGAATATGGTATTGCACAGCTAGGCGCTATCGGTTTGTGGATGCAGTATCAGGTGAATAGTGAAAAGGCAATAGGCAATTATATCAACGCATTGAGTTTGGGCGGCACCAAAACCTTGCCTGCCTTGTATGAAGCGGCTGGTTTAAAGTTTGATTTATCGCCAAGCCATATAAAAACCTTGATGGAATTTGTGGCTGTAGAGATGGAGAAATTGTAGAGATATTTCACGCAACGGGACAAAGAAGACAAATGACACCAAGCATAGTGTTGTTAAGCGCTTACGGCTCGCATTCTGCGAGCCGTAAGCGCTTAATTAGTTAGAAAGTGATTCAAAAAATGCTTCTTCAGTTATTGTACTAGAAATATCAAGTTTCATTGATGAAAGTCGCTTTAAAGCTTCCTGTTGTTGCCATTCAGGAATATCTTCTACTATTTCTATCGCTTCTACTTGTTGCAAATCTTCAAGAATTGCAGAAGCGTACTCTTTCTTTATTTTGATATGATAAGTAGTTTCTGACATGTCTCTTCTTTTCTCAAATTTACAATAAACTACAACTCACCTAACCTAAAAGTTTCTTTTACTCTAATGCCTTTTTCTGTTTGCTGTAAAGTGCAGCATTCATTTACAGGGTCATGCTCGAAAAAGAGGATGTAGTTATTGCCAACCGCTTCTTGTAAAAAACTTGTTTTTTCTTGTAACGTAGTTAGTGGAAACATATCGTAACCCATTACATATGGCAATGGTATGTGCGCAGTAGAAGGTAACAAATCTGCCATATACACAATGGTGTGGCCTTTATAGATCAATTGTGGTAGCATCATGGCATCAGTATGACCATTGACTATACGATAGCTGATGTTGCTAGTAATACCAGAAGGAATATTTAACAACAATTGTTTACCATCAAGATTTTGCCAATTTTCAGCAGGCACCGGCACAAATTGTAGTTTGCCACTTGCCTCCATTGGTAAAATATTTTCTTTTAAAAAAGAGGCTTTTTCTCTTGCATTTGGCTGTGTGGCCCACAACCAATGGCGTTGGTTGCACCAGAAATTAGCGTTCTTAAACGCAGACACTAATTGGTCACCATTACGCACAATGGCACCACCACAGTGGTCAAAGTGTAAGTGGGTAAATACCACATCAGTAATATCATCTTTCGTAAAGCCATGCTTGGCTAAAGAACTATCCAAAGAATCATCACCAAACATATAGTAGTGCGAAAAAAACTTAACGTCTTGTTTGTCGCCCATGCCTGTATCTACCAAAATTAATTTGCCTTCATCTTCTATCAATAAACAGCGCAAAGCCCAGCTACACATATTATTCTCATCGGCTGGGTTTAGTTTGTTCCAAATACTTTTAGGCACTACGCCAAACATAGCACCGCCATCTAATTTAAAATAACCCGCATTGATAGAATAAAGCTTCATAGTCGCAATTTGGAATTTCTAATTTAAGATGGCTTATTTCGAGACAACAGCTCTGTGTGTTTTCTCAGCCTTAATCGTATATATCAATAACAATAAACCAACAATAAAAAAGGTCATTAAGGCTAAAATAGAATTGCGCTGAGAACCACCTGCTAGTTCAGTGATGTAACCATAGCTAAACATACCAATTACGATAGCTATTTTTTCAGTCACATCATAAAAACTAAAAAATGACGTAGTGTCTTTGGTTTCAGGCATTAATTTGGCATATGTAGAACGGCTTAGTGATTGGATACCACCCATTACAAAGCCAACAATTGTAGCTAACCCATAAAACTGATAAATACCGTCACGAGGCACTAAATAGCCAAGTATACAGCAGATAATCCAAATCACTACTACGCCTGCTAGTACTTGCAAATTACCAAACTTGCCAGATAATTTAGACATTAATAGAGATCCAGGAATGGCTACTAGTTGAATCAAAAGAATAGCGATGATTAAATTAGTGACTGGAATATTCAATTCGCTTTTACCATAGAGCGTAGCAGCCAACATTATCGTTTGCACGCCCATATTGTAACAGAAAAAAGCACCGAGATATCTTTTTAGGATAGGCATTTGTTTAATTTGTGCCAATACTTTTTTAAGCTCAATAAAGCCATTGACAAAAATATTATGCTCAGGCCTTATAGCAGCAGGAATACCATTTGGCAATACTTTTAAAGGAATTTGCGCAAAGCCAAACCACCAAATACCTACTAGCAAAAAAGAAATTTGTAATGATTGAGAGGCTGTAGCAATGCCAAACCATTCTTTTTTAAAAAGTAACACAAAACAAAATATTTGCAACAATACACTACCAATATAGCCCATGGTAAAACCTTTAGCACTTACACGATCTTGGTCTGCCTCTTCCGCAATTTCTGGTAAATAAGCATTATAAAATACCAAACTGCTCCAAAAACCAATACAAGCTAAAATAACGAGGATAATTCCAAGCGTTACAGTGTGTTCATTAAAAAAATATAAGCCACTGCAGGCTAAACTACCAAGGGTACAAAAAAAGCGTAGGAATGTTTTTTTATTGCCTTTAAAATCAGCAATAGATGATAAAATGGGGCTCATAATTGCCACGACTAAAAAAGCAAAACCTAATGCATAATTGTATAAGGCAGTATTCACAAAACTTCTACCTAAAAATACAACTTCGTTATTAGAAGCGGGATTCTTTGTTACTTCCTCAAAATAAGCAGGAAACATGGTAGATGTAATCACAAGATTGTACACACTATTGGCCCAATCGTACATGGCCCAGCCATTAATAACTTTCTTAGAAGCAGTTTTCATATAGTTAATGGTGAATGATGATTTGATTGTGAAAGGTAAAACGCTAGATGTGAAATAATCAGCTAGTCTCAATTTGACGTTTTACTTTCCTATGTTACACTTTTTATATAATGCCTTTATACAACAATAGTAATACAACACAGCCTAACACAATTCTATAATAGCCAAATACTTTAAAACCATTTTTTTGCAAGTAACTAATTAAAAATTTAATAGATAATAGCGCTATAATATAAGCCACAATAGCCCCAATACCAAGTGTTGCAAAATTGCTACTTACCAATACTTCAGGGCTGTCTTTATATACATCAAGTAAACTTTTTGCCGATGCAGCAAACATGGTAGGAACCGCTAAAAAGAAAGAAAATTCAGCAGCAAGGCTTCTAGTTAATTTCTGACTCATACCGCCAATAATAGTAGCAGCACTGCGGCTTAAACCTGGCAATACAATAGATAGCACTTGAAAACATCCAATTACAAATGCTTTTGGATAAGTAATTTTAGTTTCATCTTCAATTACATTTTTGGTGAAAAGTTTATCTATAAATACTAGTATAATACCACCGCCAATCATCACACAAGCAATAAACCAAAGATTACTTAAGGCCGCATCAATGTGCTTTTTAAGTAATGCACCAAACACCAACGCAGGAACAACTGCAATCAGCAATTTGATATAAAACGCAAAGCTTTTAAAATCAAAAAACTTTTTCCAGTAAATGGTAACCACGCTTAAAATAGCTGCAAGTTGAATTACTACTTCAAACATTTCAACAAAAGGACCTGGTGTTACGCCAATTAAAGGATTGGCTATTTTCATGTGAGCGGTGGAAGAAATAGGCAAAAACTCGGTAAGCCCTTCAACAATAGCGATGATGATGGATTGTAATTTGTCCATAAGTGTGGTTAGTTGTTTAAATGAGAGTAAAGAAACAAAAAAAGCGATGATAAACATCGCTTTTCTATTAATAGATTACCAAATTAAGACGTTGTTTTAGACTTTTTAAAAATGGCATATATCTCTACCAATAAACCTAAAATAATTAAAATAGGCGCTACTGTAACGCGTGTTTTGCTGTACACCACATTGTAATCAAAAACTTTGGGATCTACGTTTTTACCACCACTCATTAAGAACATACCCAATACGATAATCGCTGCACCAATTATCATCCATAAATAATTATCCTTTGTGAAAAGCGGCGCTAAAGCAGCCGGTGATTTTTTTTTGTCAGCCATAATAGTGTTTTAAAGAGTGTGCAATATAAGGAACTCAATTGTGAATAGTCAATAGTCAATATTTTTTTCAACTTTTGTCATCCTCTGTCGTCTATCAACTGTGGACCATCGACCCACTAATACAAATCATCCAATTTCATTTTTAAGTATTTCAATACGCTCCGATGCGTACTTAAAAGCGAAATACCCACGCCTATCAGCGTCATGCCGCCGAATAATGTTAAGGTTAATTCTGTGTTTCTAATACCTCGCAATTGCGGGAACTGACTTTCGGCCCATTGAATCATGGTAAACAGCAGTATAATAGCAATAGCAGAACTAATTAAGCCGTTAACCACTGCTTTTAAATCCATCGGTTTTGCAATAAAACCTCTTGTCGCCCCCACCATTTGCATCGTTTTAATTAAAAAACGGTTACTAAACATAGCCAAACGAATGGTATTATCTATACTAAAAATGACGATGACACAAAGTACTACAGCTACCACCAAGAATATCAAACCTATTTTACTTGCTTTTTCGTTAAGGCTAGTAACCAATGTAGGTGGATATTGTAATTCTGTAATTTGATTGCCATAAGCGGCCATCAATAAGCTAGATACTTTTTTCAAACTATCGGCATTTACATAATCCGATTTTGCATAAAAATCAATGCTTTCAGGCAATGGATTCACGTCTAAAATCTTCGCCCAATCTTCATTATTTTCCTTGTTCCAAATTTCTTTTGCCGTTTCTTTATTCACGTAAGTTACGTTTTTGGCAAAAGGCTGTGCAGCAATATATTGTTGAATTTGCGCAATGGTATCTTTATTCTGCGTGCGCAAATAGGCGCTTAAGCGAATGTCTTCCTTAAAATTGTTGGCCACTTGCTTAAAGTTTAAGAAAAACCAACCCATAATACCCATGATTAGTAATACTAAGCTTACACCTACAATACTGTAAATATAATTGGGTTTGCTACGCTTTAAACCGCCTTTGCCTGCTGCTGCCATATTTTCAATTTTTTAGTCTTCGCCTTTGGGTGAAGGTTTGCATGGGGACTGCAAATGTAACCAAACACATACATTTGCAACCATTATAACGCATTTGGTAGTTGCTAAAGTATGTGTATTGCTAATTAAACTGCTTTAAAGTTTTGTTAGTTTTTTTATGTAACCAGCAGTTGTAGTACTATTAAACTGTTGTTGCGTCGCACACTGCATCGGTTAAATACTTCATTCAGCTTTTATCTAAGCGTAATATTTAATATTATCTGCAAAAAAGTTTAAAATCCCTTTCAGGGTTAAGTTTTATGGAATATAAATTTAGAGAAATAGAGAAAAAGTGGCAAGAAGCATGGGCAGCAAAGCAAGCCTATAAAGTAAGTAATATTAGCGATAAGCCTAAGTGCTATGTGTTAGATATGTTTCCTTATCCAAGTGGTGCAGGCTTGCATGTGGGCCATCCTTTAGGCTACATTTCTAGCGATATTTATAGCCGTTTCAAAAGGCTAAAAGGTTTTAATGTATTGCACCCAATGGGTTATGATGCCTTTGGCCTGCCCGCAGAGCAATATGCCATAGAACATGGTATTCACCCAGAAATTTCGACGGCTAATAACATCAATAATTTTAGAGCGCAACTCGATAAAATTGGCTTTAGCTACGATTGGGATAGAGAAGTCAACACTTCTAAACCAGAATACTACAAATGGACGCAGTGGATTTTTCTACAATTATTTAATAGTTGGTTTAACCGTGCCGCTAAAAAAGCCGAGCCAATTGCTACGCTAGTGAGTGCTTTTGAAAAAGAGGGTTCTAAAGCAGTAGACGGTCAACGATTGACGGTCAACGCTTTCTCTGCTACCGAATGGCAAGCATTTGACGAGAAAACCAAGCAAAGTATTTTGATGGAATTTCGCCTAGCTTATTGTGGTTATGGCGAGGTAAACTGGTGCGAGGCCTTGGGTACTGTATTGGCGAATGATGAAGTGGTAAATGGTGTAAGCGAACGTGGTGGGCATCCTGTGGTAAAAAAGAAATTACGCCAATGGTATTTGCGCATTACTGAATATGCTGACCGCTTGTTAGAAGGCTTGCAAACAGTAGATTTTAGCGATGCCATGAAGGAAATGCAAACCAACTGGATTGGTAAAAGCTATGGGGCAGAAATTACCTTCGAAATAAAAACGGTTGACCGTCAACCGTCGACCGTTGACGGCTTAACGGTTTATACCACTCGCCCCGATACCATTTTTGGTGTAGATTTTATGGTGATTGCACCCGAACTAGAATGGATACCTGAGGTGGTAAGCGCTGAGCAACAACAAGCTGTTGAAGACTATTTGGCTTATGTAAAAAGCCGTAGCGATAGAGAGCGCCAAGCTGAGAAAAAAATTAGCGGTGTGTTTACAGGTGCTTACGCTATCAACCCCTTTGATGGTCGTGAAATTCCTATTTGGATAAGCGAATATGTATTGGCTGGCTACGGTACAGGTGCTATTATGGCCGTGCCTTGTGGCGATGAACGTGACTTTAAATTTGCGAAGCATTTTAATATTCCGATTACCAATATTTTGGGCGATGCCTTTAATGGCGAAGAGCCAAACCCCACTAAAGACGCTATTTTAACCAATAGTGGTTTTTTAAATGGTATGGTATTGCGTGATGCGATTGATGTAGTCATTTCCAAGCTTGAAGAAATGGGTATTGGTACTCGCAAAACCAATTTTAAAATGCGTGATGCCGCTTTTAGTCGTCAGCGTTATTGGGGGGAACCTTTTCCTATTCAGTGGAAAGATAGTACAGCGTTTCCTTTGGCAGAAACTGAATTGCCTTTAGAATTACCAAAAGTAGATTCGTACTCGCCAGGCCCAGAAGGAGAAGGCCCCTTGGCTAATATACCTGAATGGGTAGCGAAAGAATTAGAGACGAATACCATGCCTGGCTATGCAGGTTCTTCTTGGTATTTCTTGCGTTATATGGATCCACATAATACCGAGGCTTTTGCTAGCAGACAAGCTACCGATTATTGGAACCAAGTGGATTTATATATTGGTGGCACAGAACATGCTGTAGGCCATTTGTTATACAGCCGTATGTGGACGAAAGCCTTGTACGACCTAGGTTTTATCGGTTTTGATGAACCATTTAAGAAATTGTTGAACCAAGGGATGATTACTGGTAGTAGTAGATTTGTGTATAGATTGTTATTAGGATTTAATGATTTAGAGAAACACGGAAAAATAAATACTACAAATACAATTTTTTTATCAAAAGGATTAGTTGAAAAAGTTGGTTACAATATTGAAGACCTTCCAAAAGAATTTTTAGACTCTTTACAAATTATTTTGGATAAGTATGAAATTGACGTTAAGAAAGATATAAAAACAAATGGTTATTATTTTAATTCTTTGCATGTTGATGTTAACATCGTTGATGGTGTAGAACTAGATATTGAAGCGTTTAAGAAATATAAGAATGGTGAATATGCCAATGCTGAATTTATTTTAGAAGATGGCAAATATATCTGTGGTGTTGAGACTGAGAAAATGTCTAAGTCTAAACTCAACACAGTTAACCCAAATGACTTAGTATATAAATTCGGCGCCGATACTTTTAGAATGTATGAGATGTTTTTAGGTCCGGTAGACCAAAGCAAACCTTGGGACACGAAGGGTATTGAAGGGGTGCATCGCTTTTTAAAGAAACTATGGCGCTTGTTTTTTGATGATGTAAAAGGTAAGGTTTGGAACGAAAATGAACCAACTGCTGAGGAACTAAAAATATTGCACAGAACCATTCAAAAAATTGAAAGCGATACGGAACGCTTTAGTTTTAATACCGCCGTATCTGCCTTTATGGTGTGTGTAAATGATTTGGCAGATGTAAAATGTAACAAGCGTGCTATTTTACAACCATTATTGGTATTGCTAGCACCATATGCACCACATATTGCCGAAGAGTTGTGGGCAGCTTTGGGCAACGAAGGCTTGGTAATTGATGCGGCTTATCCAATATTTGAAGCCAAGTATGTAGCCGAAAGCAGTAAAGATTACCCGGTAAGCATCAACGGTAAAGTACGTACCAACATTAACATAGCACTAGATGCAGAACAAGCAGATGTAGAGCAAATTGTATTGGCGAATGAAACGGTACAAAAATGGCTAGAAGGTAAAGCGCCTAAGAAAATCATCTTTGTAAAAAACAGAATGATCAATATTGTGCCGTAAGTTACGGTAAGTGCAACATAAAAAAGTGGGTCATACTTCGAGTGTGACCCACTTTTTTATGTAATAATTTTTATACTTTTTAGGAAACCATCTATATGCCAATTCCACCGAGATGAATGGCAGCTTTTGAAGCATAATTGTACTATCATATTATTTGCAAAAGCATTCAAGAAACGCTGTTATTTAAAAACGACGAAAACAAGCGATTCTTCTTGCAGCAATATCAAAATTATATATGAATGCGCAAGTGTCATTATTTGAATAGTGCGCATTTAAAAGCGCCCCACGCTTAAAGAGTGTCTCTCTTTGTAAAAAATACAACAAATAACTACAAGAATAGAATGAATACCTATAAAATTATAATGATAAGCTATATTATTAGATTGATTTGCTAATTGAATAGAGTAAATCACTATTAAAATAGATTGGTCATCTATAAAGATAGTGCAAAGCACTATACAAATAGATAAAATAGCTATAATTATAGCATGATTATCTATAAACTAGGATTTGAATTTGTAAATTACGAGTATATTAACCAAAATGAGCCATATAAATAGCAAATAAGCCAAGCTATTCGCAGGTTAATTGGTTACAAAAAGTAATAGAACAGAAAGGTATTTCAAAAACCGAACTTGCAAGGCAGTTAGGTACTCATCTGGTTGGTACCACACATTATGTAAAGCAATAGACGCTGCATGCAGCCATTCTTTGGAAGATAGGATGGGTGTTAAACTATACAGATTTCCTGTTGAAAGCCTAAGTGAAATGAAGTTGCCATATGGCAATGAGATATTGAAAATAAGTGGGGGCATAAAAAAGTGGGTCACTCTAAAAGAGTAACCCACTTTAAAAGTTGTATTGTTATTCTTAATTTATGGCGCTACCAATCTAAAACCATTGCCATGAATATTCACAATTTCAATCTTCTCGTCTTCTTTTAAGTACTTACGCAAT
The DNA here is from genome assembly GCF_042651445.1 of Parasediminibacterium paludis. NCBI lineage: Bacteria > Pseudomonadati > Bacteroidota > Chitinophagia > Chitinophagales > Chitinophagaceae > Parasediminibacterium > Parasediminibacterium paludis. Next base: position 18,406 of record NZ_JBHSDC010000003.1, on the reverse strand, counting down.
TTGGCGATGTACACATCCATGCTTCTACCGTTAAAGTAAGTATCGCTGCCCCAAATTTTCTTCAATGCACGTTCCCGCGGTAGTAAATCGTTTTTGTGTTCGGCAAGCATTTTCAACAAATCATTTTCTTTAGGCGATAAAGTTTGCGTGCCTGTAGCGTGAATTAACTGACGCAATTTTGGGTTGAAATGGTACTGACCTAAATCAAACTCAATATTTTCACTAATGCGGTTTTCTTCTTCATTGCGCTTTAGTATCGCCTTAATTTTTAATAACAAAACCTCACTATCAAAAGGCTTGGTAATGTAGTCATCTGCACCAAGGTTGTAACCCTTAATTAAATCTTCTTTCATGGTTTTAGCACTTAAGAAAAATAAAGGCACATCTGGGTCTATGTCTCTAATATCGGCTGCAAGCGTAAAGCCGTCTACATGCGGCATCATAACATCCAGCAAACAAATATCAAATTTTTCGCGCTGAAAGGCTGCAAGGCCCAATCTGCCATCACGTTCAAGTACCACTTCGTAATCGCTAAGCTCTAAAAAGTTTTTTAATACGGTACCAAGGTTGCTATCGTCTTCGCATAATAAAATGCGATATTTTCTTCCTTCCATAATGTTCGGTTTTTTTATTAATAAGTTAAAGATAGCGCTTGCAAGAAACATGCCTACTTATTCATAGCAAGATTTTGTTAAAAGCGGTCATCATGCAATTGTTTGGGGTGAAAATAACCAACACGGCTGATGAGTCAGCAAATTTTATCTATCAAATAGCTTTTTGCCTTCGGCTTCATAATCTATGTAAGGATGTGGCAAAATAATTAAGGTCAACTCTGTATAAGGCTTTCATCTCATTCGTTTACAGCTGAAAAGCGTATCTAACCGATGCAGTGTGCGACGCAACAAATGTTTCATATTTATTCTATAGTTGGTAACCAAAAATTCTTACCGCGCATTAACGGCTTTTAAACACAGCATACTAATCATAGTTATATATTTGACATCAATCGAAAAAGCTATGAAAAAAAAGATTGCATTGGTTACGGGCGGCTTAAGTGGCGAGGCAGTTATTAGTTATAAAAGCGCCATTACGGTAGGAAATAATATTGATACAGATAAGTTTGATTGGTATAAAATTGATATTAACGAGAGCGGTTGGTGGTTTGAGTCAGTTGATGGTCAACGGTCAACCGTCGACAGAAAAGACTTTTCAATTACCGTTGAAGGCGAGACCATAAGGTTTGATGCGGTATTGCTTTGCATACATGGCACACCTGGCGAAGATGGTAAATTACAAGGCTATTTTGATATGCTTGGTTTGCCATATACAAGTTGCGATGCAGCAACATCGGCACTTACCTTTAATAAACGCTATACCGTTGCCGTTGCTGCATTTGGCGGCATACATGTTGCAAAGAGTTTGCATATTTTTAAGCACACCCCTATTACAACTGAAGCGGTGTTACAACAACTTAGTTTGCCAGTATTTGTAAAGCCAAACAATGGCGGCAGTAGTATTGGCATGAGTAAGGTAAACGAAGCAGGCGAGCTACAACTAGCGCTAGACAAGGCTTTCAAAGAAGATAACCAGATTTTGGTAGAAGAATTTATAAAAGGCAGAGAATTTACCATTGGCGTATTTAAAATCAAAGGGCAAATAATGACGCTACCTATGACAGAAGTATTTACTAAAAAAGAATTCTTTGACTTTGAAGCAAAATATCAGGGCTTGAGCGAAGAAGTAACACCAGCGGTTTTAGAGGAAGTGTATGCTGATAAAATTCGCGAAGCCGCAAAAAGAGCTTACGAAGTACTAAATTGTAGAGGTGTGGTACGTATCGATTTTATTTTAAATGAAGCAACTGGCGAACCATTTATGCTAGAAGTTAATACAGTACCAGGACAAAGTGAGGCTAGCATAATACCACAGCAAGTAAAAGCTATGGGCTGGACACTGAAAGATTTCTACACCGCTGTAATTGAAGAGGCATTGGTTTATTAGTAATACGGTAATCTGAAGTGATTGTAACAAATTCGTGCAATTGCAGTAATTGGTTTTAATTTGTGTAACAATTTTTTAATAAACAAACTATCATCGTGTTTAAATTCATCACCAATAAACCACTTTGGATAAACATTGTAGTGGGCGTGTTATTACTAATAGTATTGGTGCTTGGCTTTTTTGCCTCGCTTGGTTTAATAACAGGACATAATAAATACGAGAAAGTACCAGATATTGTAGGGCAAAATATTTATGCAGCAAAAACTGCCCTTGAAGCCAAAGGCTTTAGAGTAGAAATTACTGATAGCGTATTTACGACAGAAGTACCCGGCCTTACTATTACCAAGCAAATACCAGAAGGCGATGCGATGGTAAAACATGGTAGAACGATTTTTTTATCTATTAACCGCGCTGTACCACCATTAATAGATATGCCAAGCTTAGTGGGCTATTCGTACAAAAGTGCCGAATTGTATTTGCAAAGCATGGGTTTAAAAATGGGCGATACCACATACCGTGCTGATTTTGCCCGTAATGCGGTACTAGAACAATTGTTTCAGAATGCGGTTATAAAACCAGGTACTAAAATACCGCTTGGCAGTACTATTAGTTTTGTATTGGGTAGCGGTGTGGGCAGTACCGAGTTTGAAGTACCAGACTTAGTGGGTTTAACCTTATCGCAAGCGCAAAGTTTGCTAAGTTCTATGGGCTTAAGCACGGGTTCGCTTGTAGCTACAGGTAGTATTACCGATTCGTTGAATGCATTTGTAGTAAAACAAAGCCCAGAACCATCAACCGAATTAGTACCGGGCGAAAAAACGCCTAATAAAATAAGGGCTGGCGCTACGATGGACATTTATATAAGTACTACAGCACCTATTAAAGACACCACTAAAACCAACTAAATTATGACTGAGATTTCTGTAGAACAGTTAAAAGCCAGAATGGATGCTGGCGAGAAATTAAACTTACTAGATGTACGTGAACCAAGCGAATACGTTGAATTTAACTTTGGTGCGCCATTGTTTCCTTTGGGTAAAATACAAAGTATGCAAATAGAAGACATTGAACATTTGCGTAACGAAGAAGTAATCATCAACTGCCGTAGCGGTAAGCGCAGCATGATGGCTTGCATGTTGCTTGAACAAATGGGCTTTACCAATACGGTTAATGTAGTTGGCGGTGTACTTGACTGGCAAGAGAAGATAAAGTAGTAAAAAGTGAATTGTGAATTGTTGTCAATAATGAAATAAAACAAAACGCCAACCAATAAAATAGTTGGCGTTTTTTTTGCTTAAAATATTCGGTTATCCCGATAGCTATCAGGGCGTGACTTAGAATTTAATATTGACACCTAACATAAAATTAGTACCAGCCATTGGGTAATAAGCATTATCTGAGTTAATGGTATTACCTACATAGTAAGTATACGTGTAACCATTTGGTTCGTATAATCTGTTGAAAATATTACTCACTTGTGCTATAAAATTCCACTCTTTAAACAGCTTATTTTTCAAAGTATAACTTACTCTAGCATCTTGTGTAAAGAATGAGCCAAGTATTCTATTCTCAGATTCAGCATTGTCTAAATATTGCTTGCCCACATATTTACCCAACAATGTAATGGTCACATTTTTTACAGGTAATACGTTTATCGTAAAGGCCGAAATGATGGATGGCGAGAATCCAATAGTCGTATTGGTATGCGCTACCGCATTTTGACCCACATAATTAAAGTTTGCATCATAGGCATCTAGGTATTCGGTAAAGCTTTTTATTTTGTTTTTGCTTAAAGTAATATTACCACTTGCATTTAACCAATTGGTAAATACATAACCTGCCTGTAACTCTACTCCAAGGCGATAACTGTTAGGTACATTGGTTCTAGTGTAAGCACCTACATCATTTACCTTACCTGTTAGTACTAGTTGGTCTTTATAATCCATGTAATAGAAGGTTGCGCCGTAGCTAAGCGCAGCATCTTTTCTTTCTACACCAAGTTCAAAATCATTTAGTTTTTCTGCTTTTGGTTGTGTGGTTACACCCGCTTCAAAGTCGTCTCTATTCGGTTCTTTATTGGCAATAGCATAGCTCGCATATACCTGCCAGCCCTTATTAGTGTAGCTAATACCAAGTTTTGGATTTACAAAGTCAAATGCCCTATCAATCACTAAAGTCGGATTTTGCATAAAACCATTCATAATATGCCTTACATGCTTGTATTGTAAATCTGTAAACAACTCAAAATGGTTAGCAAATTGGTATTGCCATTTGGCGTAGGCATTGACATCTGTTTTTACAGCAGGGTTATTATACCATTGGTAATCTTTATCTACACCACCATTTTTTGTCCATATAATATTGCCATAATGCCCACCTTCATAAGTACTCCACCCGCCACCAACAATCACTTGGTGTTTATTTTTCTTATATTGTAGCGATGCAATTTGTCCATAAAATTTATTGTCTAGGTACAACTGGCGAATCAAATCGGTAGTTGTTAAAACGGTGGTACCTACTTGATAATTTGGCAAACCATAATCGCTGTAAGCTTGGTCGGTTTTATATTCTTCGTAGTAACCTATACCTGGGGTAAAAAATACTGCCGTATTAAAGCTTAAGCTACTATTAAATTGGTGATTAAAAAATAACTGATAATGGTTTTGCTGATAATTATCTGTTTGATTGGGGTATGTAAAACTATTATACGTTCTATTGGTTGGTAAAATATTTTCTGGCACACCATTCCAAGCTTGGTAGGTTTTTTCTTTACCTGAGAAAATATTCAAGCGCAGCGACGATTGTTTGGTATAATAAGCCGCCGATAAACTGAAAGATTGCAAATTGCTTGTTGCCCGATCAATATAGCCATCGCTGCTTATCCTACTTAATCTTGCATCTACCGTAAAATGCCCATCAATTAAACCAGTACCAGCTTTTAGTGTATTTTTCCAAGTATTAAAACTTCCAAAGCTATTATTACTTTCAGCGTAAGCCTTATCTATAAACTCGTTGGTTTGTAAGTTAATAGTGGCGCCAAAAGCACCTGTGCCGTTTGAAGAAGTACCCACACCACGCTGTATTTGTATAGAATTAAGCGACGATGCCATATCGGGAATATCTACCCAATAGGTACCTTGGCTTTCGGCATCGTTGTATGGAATACCATTAAGCGTAACGTTTATTCTGGTTAAATCTACACCACGTATGTAAATATTGGTGTAACCTACCCCATTACCAGCATCAGAATTAATTACTGTAGAAGGCGTTTGATTCAATAAAAATGGAATATCTTGACCCAGATTGGTTTTGGCAATATCTTCTTTACCAATATTGGTTTTGGTAAATGGTGCTTTATCACTAGCACGTAGCGATTTTACTTCTAGCGGCTGTAAAAACAAAGCACTTGCTTTTAGCTCGATGGTAATGGCAGTTACAGATTTACTCACACTTAGTTTTTGTGTAGCTTCTACATAGCCTACACTGCTTACTTGCAAGTCGTAATTGCCTACAGCTATTTTGCCAAAGCTAAAATTGCCATTACCATCTGCAACAGTTGCCGTATTACCTAGCTTTACCGTGGCCGATGCAATGGGCTGCTTGGTAGCAGCATCTACTACTTTACCCGAAAAACTAACCTTTTGTGTTTGTGACAATGCGGAAAGGCTGATAATTGATGCAGCCATTGTTCCCAACAAATGTTTCATTGCTTTTTAATTTAAAAGTTTGAAAAAAATGAGGAACAGGAAAAATAATTGTGCTTGAGGACAGAACGCAATAATAGAAAGAAATACGCCTTCCCTTCGCAGGCATTACCCTGTTCAGGTTCTACGGGTGTTATCTCAGCCTATTTGTTAGTGGAGCTCTCACTATCAACATCAGCACCCCGAGGAATTATGCGGCGAAACTAATGGAAAATATTGGATGAGATTAGTAATGATACAAACTACCGCTTGCTGAAATGGAAATATTTAAACAAATAATCATTATTTCAACTGCATCATATTTATATTCTCTAAACTTTTCTACATACAGTGTAACATATCTTTACATTACCCGTTACACTATAAATACCCTTGTATGAAATATCTTTTTGTAACCTTCGCTATCACGCTCGCTAGTTTTGCCACACAAGCACAGCAAACCAAAAATTTGGTATTTGATGCCAATGCAGAGCCAAGAACTGTAGGTAGTTTTACAGCCGTAGAAGTAAGTGGCGCTATCGATGTATACCTATCGCAAGGCAACGACGAAGGCGTAGCTATCAGCGCATCTAGTGACGAGGCTAAAAACCGCATCAAAACAGAAGTTAGCAATGGCGTGTTGCATATTTACTCAGACAATAAAGGCGGTAGCTGGAAAAACTGGGGCAACACTAAAAGTAAAGCCTATGTAAGTTTTAAAGATTTACAACATGTAGAAGCCACAGGCGCTTGCAATGTCATTGTGGTAGATATCATAAAAGTAGCCACGCTAAAACTAGATTTTTCTGGCGCTAGCGATTTTAAAGGTGCCGTTGCTGTAGGTGCTTTAACCATTGGTGTAAGCGGCGCCTCTAATATGCGCATCAGTGGCAAAGCAGATAAAAGTTATATAGAAGCAAGCGGTGCCTCTAACGTAAAAGGTTACGACCTAAAAGTAGACAACTGCCGTGCCGAAGCAAGTGGTGCAGCCAATATTCGCGTTACCGCCATCAAAGATTTTAAAGCCGAAGCAAGCGGTGCCGCCACCATTTACTACAAAGGCGAAGCCAACATTAGCAATGTAAGTACTAGCGGTGGTGCTTCTATCAAAAAGCAAGCAGATTAATAATTACTCGTATTGCTACTCTATATGCACAGTGAGCCATTCTTTAAGAGTGGCTCACTGTGTTATAAGCATATTTTGGTAACCAGCTTTAGTAGTGTTATGTAGCTTCTGTTGTAGCCTGTGCTGAGGTACGAAGCATCTACACTTGTACGTTCTGTTCGCTTTTGGGCTTTTATTGAAGCGAAGTGTTTAAAATAATTTCATTTACCCACAAAAAAGCCACTCAACTTTCGCAGAATGGCTTTTGATATTGTAGAAAACAGTGGTACTATCCTACTGCTTCACTTTGCATACTCTTAGATGATTTCTTACGTTCATCTTCGTTTAAAATTACCTTACGCATACGAATGTTTTTTGGTGTTACCTCTATACACTCATCTTGCTGTATGTATTCCATACATTCTTCTAACGTCAACAAGGTTTTTGGTGCAATACGTGTGGCATCATCACTACCGCTTGCACGGTGGTTGGTTAGTTTTTTAGGCTCGGTAGCGTTTACTATCAAATCACCTGGTTTGATGTGTTCCGCAATAATTTGACCTGTGTACACATCTTCACCTGGATCTACGAAGAACTTACCTCTATCTTGTAGTTTATCAATAGAATAACCTGTGGTTTTCTCTTGGTTCTTAGAAATTAATACACCATTGCTCCTGCCAGGTATAGGGCCTTTCCAAGGTTTGTATTCAAGAAAACGGTGTGCCATTACAGCTTCACCGGCCGTATTGGTCAACATTTGCGAACGCAAACCAATTAAACCACGAGAAGGAATCTCGAACTCTAAGTGTTGCATTTCGCCCTTGCTTTCCATAATTAGCATTTCGCCTTTACGTTGTGTTACAAGGTCTATCACTTTACCACTGTATTCGCTTGGTACATCTACTACCAAGTTCTCGTATGGTTCGTGTTTTTTATCGTCAATATATTTTACCAATACTTGTGGGTTACCAACGGTTAATTCGTAACCTTCTCTACGCATGGTTTCTACCAATACACCAAGGTGCAAAATACCACGACCATACACTAAGAAACTATCAGCACTGTCAGTATCTTCAATACGAAGGGCTAAGTTTTTCTCAGTTTCTTTCATTAAACGGTCACGCAAGTGGCGAGAAGTAACGAACTTACCATCTTTACCAAAGAAAGGTGAGTTATTAATGCTGAATGTCATACTCATGGTAGGCTCATCCACACTAATAATGGCCAATGCCTCTGGGTTTTCAATATCAGCAATAGTATCGCCAATGGTGAAATCTTCAATACCTACCACTGCGCAAATATCACCTGCTAATACTTCGGTTACTTTACGTTTACCCAAAGCTTCAAAAATGTATAATTCTTTTACTCTAGATTTTTGAATTCTGCCATCGGTACGCATTAAGCTAAATGGTTGACCCTCGCTAATGCTACCACGAGCTACGCGACCTACCGCAATACGACCCAAGAATGTAGAATAATCTAGCGATGTAATCTGCATTTGTAAGTTACCTTCTGGCACTTTTGGTGCAGGTACATATTGTAAAATACCATCCATTAAAGGTGTGATATCTTCACTTTGTTCATTTTTACTATTAAACCAACCATTTTTACCACTACCGTAGAAAGTAGGGAAGTCTAATTGTTCTTCTGTTGCATCTAGGTTAAAGAATAACTCAAATACTGCATCGTGCACTTCATCAGGGCGGCAGTTTGGTTTATCTACTTTATTAATTACAACAATTGGTTTTAAATTTAATTGCAATGCTTTTTGCAACACAAAACGTGTTTGAGGCATCGGCCCTTCAAAAGCATCTACTAATAAAATAACGCCATCAGCCATTTTTAATACACGCTCAACCTCACCACCAAAGTCACTGTGACCCGGTGTATCAATCACATTAATTTTTACATCTTTATATACGACAGATGCATTTTTAGAAAAGATAGTGATACCACGTTCTCTTTCAAGATCGTTGCTATCCATAATTAGCTCACCAGTATCCTGATTTGCACGAAAAACATTTGTTTGGTGTAAAATTTTGTCTACCAAGGTCGTTTTACCATGGTCAACGTGTGCAATAATTGCAATGTTTCTTATATCCATTATTATTTTTTTGGGCTAAACAATTTACCTAAAACACAAGCCTATAAAGAGTTACAGGCAAAAAGGTGTGCTTGCTAGCTACTTTTGAAGGTGCGAATGTACAGCTTTAAGACCGAGGGAAAAAATGTAAGCCTACGGTTTACAAATAATTCATAATTATTTCACTGCAAAATGAATGGCAACTATTGACGCCTTAATAAATTTAAATGGCTTAGCTGCGAAAAGAAATATTGTTTATTCTTACTTTATAGCTTCATAAATGGCATCTTGTATTTTGCCTCTTACACCAAGCGAACTCAACTTATTATTGTCTCTTGTGGGGTTTACACGGTTAGATAGAAAAATGTATATCAGGTTACTTTTAGGGTCTACCCAAACGCCAATACCTGTAAAGCCTGTGTGGCCATAAGTTTCTAGTGAGGCAAACTTTGAAGGATAAGGATCTTTACGCGTAGCATTGTCTTTTTCTGGTTTGTCAAAGCCCAAACCTCTGCGGCTAACATCGCTATTGTAGGCCGTAAACTTATCGATGGTGGCTTTTTGTAAATAACGCACACCGTTTAACTCACCACCATTTAACAGCATTTGATACAATTGTAATAAATCGTACGCATTGCTAAACAAGCCTGCATGGCCTGCAATACCACCAAACATGGCCGAACCTTCATCATGCACATCACCCCAAATAAGCTGTTGGCGAAAATGTTTTTCGTACTCTGTGGGTACAATCGTGTTTAGCGACATCACTTCTCGTGGGTGAAACGTAGTGGTAGCCATACCAAGTGGCTGATAGAAGGTTGCTTTGGCATAATCATTTAAAGTTTTGCCTGTAATGGCTTCTACAATTTTACCCAAGAAAATAAAATCGTTATCGCTGTACACATATTTGTTGGGGGCAGTTAACTTGCTCGTAACGATGCGGTTGTATAGCGTATCTTCCCAATCGTTGCGCACATAGAGGTTTTCAGCAGCTCTAAACTGGTGGTTGGCATCTTTTACTTTACTAAAATAAGCCCATTTAGGCTCGCCAGTTATGGTATCTATTACCTCTCTATAAAAAGGAATGAAGGGATTTAAGCCTGCTTGGTGCAACAATATATCACGCAGTTTTAGCGGTACTTTATTGCTGCGCTTTACCCAAGGCAAATAATCACCAAGGGTTTTATCTAGGTCTAGTTTACCCTCTTCATACAACTTCATGACCGATACAGTGGTAGCAGATATTTTGGTGACAGATGCTAAATCGTACACCATATTTTCAGTAACAGGCGTTGTGCCGCCCATTGTGGTGGTGCCAAATGCTTTTTGGTAAATCACTTTACCATCTTTTGCCGCTAATATTACACAACCCGGCATAGCGCCTTTGGCTATGGCATCTTTAGCGATACTGTCTATTTTATTAAACTTAGTATCTACATTGTAGTTGCTGGCTTTTGGTAAATAATTATTGTATGTAATACCATCACCAAACTTAAAATTGTCGCACACGGTTACAGGCAATTTACCATTTGCAGCTAGCTTACCTTGTAGCCAATCAGCCACAGCACTTTGCGTAATATCATCATCTTCATAAGCCGTTGCAATATTGAGTGCATTGCAGGAATATCTTACAGCGTAAGGATTACCGAAATAGATAACCACCGCATTGTTTTGCTTTTGCAACTCAGATATGAGATAAATGGTAGCATTGCTTAAACCATAATTATTAGCTGGCCGTCTGCTATAATTGTGAACCCCCACTACAATAGCATCGTAGCCACTAGCATATATTTTGCGAATCAGTTGCTGTGCAGCAGCACTATCACTTTTGTCCATCACAATCGTTGCATTTTTATCATCCATCAACTGCTTGCCTTGTTCTGCTTTGCTGCCGAACAAATACACATCGGCATGATTTTCCGTTTTCAACCTAGTAGCTGCCACAGGTTCTTTGGCTGCGCCTATAGATATATACGCTATTTTTTTATTAGCTTTTAATGGTAGTAAAGCGGTGTTGGTTTGTTGCAAAAGTGTTACCGAATTTTTGGCTAATAAGGTTTTAATGCGGGTGGTCTGCGCATTTAAATCTGCTAAAATACCTACGGTGTCTATCACTTGCGGCTTGTTTAAACCTAGATTATATTTAGCCAACAATATCTTTTTTACACGAGCATTTAAGTCATCCCATGTTAATCGACCATCTTTAATGGCTTGTTTTGTTTTTTCTATGGCTGCGCCAATATCTTCTGGTAGGCATAGCATATCGTTACCAGCAATGAGGGCTTGCACACTTGCTTCGCCACTTGGGTAATATTTGGTAATCCCTTTCATACCTAGCCCATCGGTAAAAGTGATGCCTTTAAACCCAAGTTCATTCTTTAATAAGCCTGTTACGTTTTTATTAGACAGCGAGGTAGCTTGATTGGCAATGGTATCAATTGCTGGCACAAACAAATGCGCAATCATCATACTACCCACATCGGCTTTAATCATTTCTCTAAACGGATATAATTCTAGGCTATCTAATTGGCCACGGGTTTTATTAATGGTAGGTAAATCTAAATGGCTATCTACCGCCACATCGCCATGACCAGGGAAATGCTTGGCACAGGCCATCACATTTACAGCCTGCATACCTTGCATATATTTTACGCCATATAAAGCCACTTTGTATTTGTCTTCGCCAAAGCTTCTATCGTTAATAACAGGATTATTTGGATTATTATTCACGTCTACATCTGGTGCATAGTTTACATGAATACCCAAGCGCTTGCATTGCTCGCCTACGGCTTTGCCAAATTCATACATTAAATTGGCATCTTGTGTGGCGCCCATCATTAACTGGCGTGGATAATTGATGACACTATCTAAACGCATACCTAGCCCCCACTCACCATCAATACAAATCATCAAGGGTGTTTGGGCAATACTTTGGTAATAGTTGGTTAATTGCGCCTGACGAATAGGCCCGCCTTGAAAAAAGCACAAGCCACCTACATTGTATTTGGTAATTAACGCTGTTACTTCCTTTACATGGTCTGGGCCAAGATTACTGTGCGCCCTTACAATCATTAGTTGCGCAATGCGCTGGTCTTTCGTTAGTTTTTTAAACTGCTTGTTTACCCAAGCGTTGGCTTGTTTGGTTTCTTTGTAAAAATGCTGCGCATGGCCTACAGCTACTAACAAGCAAATACTTGCAACTAAAAAAAAATGCTTCATGAAAAAGGGATACTTGAACGCACAATTTATACAAAATAATGTGTGGTTGCATTTTTTTGCAGGATTTTAAGAGAGTCCTATTACAAGGTTGCCCCCAATCCTAGCGTAAACAGCTACTATTTAACACAGTATTAAAATATCACATACCATTGTAATTCGTTAGCCATGACGCCAAAAACTGCTTACCCAATTTCATACACTCCCCATACACTATCCATACTTCGGGTATACCTCGGCTATAGCTCGGGTATCATAGAGATGCAAGTGGGAACGGTTGTTTTGTATTAAAAAAAATTGCTGCAATTAAAAATTTACTATATTGCTAAATATTATTAGTTCATTGATTGTGAGTGAGCGTAGCGAAGCTGTAAAAACAACTGATATGTTACACATTAGCTGTAAATACGCTGCTTATAAAAATAAAGAGGTATTGTTTTTGGAGTGCGAAAAGCACAAGCAATTGAATGCTGTATTTAAAGCTTTGCCATTTGTAGCATATAGTAGTACTTTAAAGGGATGGTATATGCCTAAAGAGAAGCAACTGTTAAAAGCACTTATACTGGCAACAAAGCATATAGCCATAGTAAATACAGTACAACTGAAACCTGAAATTGCTAGTTTGACTGCAAACATTAAGCGTAGCCTAGCGCCTGTAGAACAAGGCATAATGAGCAAGCATAATACTGAACAATTAGCTAATTTTTTACAAACATTAATTTTAAAAGGCTATAGCCCATCTACTATAAAAACATATAAAAATGAGTTGGGTGTATTTTTTCAATTATTAAAGCATGTGCCTGCCGATAGCTTAGATGTAGCTCGTGTAAAATCGTATTTGCATTATTGCCATACTACACTAAAACACAGTGAAAATACATTGCATAGCCGTATGAATGCCCTAAAATTTTACTACGAACAAGTGCTTGGCAGAGAAAAATTTTTTTGGGAAATACCGCGGCCAAAGAAACCAATGTTGCTACCTAAGGTATTGGGTGAAGAAGAGTTGGGGAAACTATTTAGTGCGCTAGACAATAAAAAGCATAAAGCGATGTTGTTTACAGCTTACAGTGGCGGATTGCGTGTGAGTGAAGTGGCTGCTTTAAAAATTAAACATATAGATAGTGATAGAATGCAAATATTTATAGCCAAAGCAAAGGGGAAGAAAGACCGCTATGTGGGTTTAAGCCCTGTGTTACTAGATATATTGCGAGATTATGTAAAAACATATACACCCACACCAAAAGTATATTTATTTGAAAGTGAACATACGTTTACCGCTTATCCAACAAGAACTATTCAAAGAATATTTCAATTAGCTAAACAAAAGGCTGGTATAGGCAAAGATGTAGGCATACATAGCTTGCGCCATAGTTTTGCTACGCATTTATTAGAGAAAGGCACTGATATACGCTTTATAAAAGACCTGCTTGGGCATTTTGATATTAAAACAACCGAACGGTACTTGCATGTAAGTAAGCATAAATTAATTAATATTGTGAGTCCTTTGGATGATTTGTATAAAAAGGGAAAAATAGATTGGTAAAGAGCGACAATATAAATGGCGAATTGAGTGTATTGTTCCAACGACAATACAAAAAAGCGAATAATAATTAATTGATTATCAATTGTAAAAAATATTTTTAAACTGCGTGTAATAACATAAATACACGCGTTAGTGGCAATATTCCCTAAATTTGACACAACGCAATTATCTAAAATCCAAATTATGCCAAAACCTAAGCAGCCAACCCTTCGCATACAGGCACATTTGCAAGGCACACAAAATCCAACGCACAGAAGCCAACCTTGCAAAAGAGCCAATATGCAGCCCTCGCAAAATGACGAGCCGTATTTGTCAAGGATATTTCATAATAATATCTTAACACAAGAAAAAAGTACGACCATTTTTTAAAACCAAACTTCGTTTGAAAATAGTCATGAAAAACCAAACCAATCAGATACCCAAAGAACACAGCCCACCATTTTTGTGTATGCAATGATTTGCAGCTTTCTGGTGTCATAGTATTAATATAAACCAATTTTTATGAAAAAGATATTACTTCTACATTCTCTGATTTTTACAGCTATTGCTTTCCTGTTTTTTGGGGGCTGTAAAAAAGAACAGGCTGATTATTCAACTTGTTATTCATGCAATAATGATACTATTATTAGTACAATTACAGATTTTGATGCAATGGTGGTGTCCTTTGCACATGACCCTGTAATTGATAACAAGCCATCGACTACTTTAGGATTTACTATAAGTAAACGTGATATTGCTAATAACAACTACATTTTTTCAGATAGTCTATTAGTGCCTTGTCCAGCAATGCCTAAAAGCTATCAAGTAATAGGCAAAAAAGTAAAAATTTCTGGGTACATCAAAAGCTGCGACAGATTGTTAAGTTGTTATAACTGTAGTTTTTTCTTTGGACGAAAATTTGACCTCACAAAAATTCAATAATCAAAAAAATATTTTTATGCAAACCGCTATCAAATTCTTATTAGGTTTACTAATATTCACATCCACATTACAAGCACAAGAACAATGTGGCTCTGTTTTCAACCCACAAACTGTTCAATCAAATGACCCTAACAGGTACAATAGATACCAACAATTAGAACAACATATTGCCTCTTACATTTCATCAATAAACAACACAAATCCTAACGAGCGTTTAATTAACCCAAACAGTACCATTATTATACCTGTAGTAGTGCACGTGTTACACAATGGCGAAGCTATTGGTGTCGGTCGTAACATCAGTGATGCACAGGTGCAATCACAAATTGATGTCTTGAATGAAGACTTCAGGCGATTAAATGCAAACCGCATAAATACACCCAACGCTTTTATAGGCGTTGCGGCAGACCCTAATATAGAATTTAGGTTAACATGTACAGACCCTAACGGAAATGCAACTAATGGTATTCATCGGGTACAAACAAATGTTGCTCAATTTGACTATGTAACAAATAGTGATGGTACCCCAAATGAGACAGCCACAGGTATCAAATATACCGTCACTGGTGGTACAGACGCTTGGCCAACAGATAGGTATTTGAATATGTGGGTTTGTAGTATTGCACCAACACCCTCTGGTCAACTACTCGGTTACGCACAATTCCCCTTTGATTATGCTACTAAGCCCAATACTGACGGTGTAGTGGCACTGAATACTGCTTTCGGAAGGGTTGGCAATCTCAGATTTCAGTATGATCAGGGTCGCACAATTACACATGAAGTTGGGCATTGGTTGGACTTGTTCCATATTTGGGGCGATGCTGCTTGTGGTAATGACCAATGTAATGACACGCCACAGCAGTTAACTGCCAACCAATCAAATTGTCCAGGTTTTCCCCATTTTAGTAACTGTGCCAATAATGGTGCAAATGGCGATATGTTTATGAATTACATGGATTATACAGTAGATAATTGTAAAAATATTTATACACAAGACCAAACCAATAGAATGCGGGCAATTTTCGCAACGGGTGGCCCAAGAGCAAGTTTTATAGAAAACTACTTCCACATAAATACCCCGAATATTGGTAATGGCTTTTGTATCGGAACTCAAATAAATGTAACTGCTACTAATTTAGCATGTTTGCCTATAACTTGGTCTGTGAGTGGTCCAGTTTCAATTACAGGTGGACAAAATACTAACCAACTTACTATACAAGCAACTGGTAATGCTAATGCCACAATTGTAGCCACAGCTGGTGGATATACTTCTTCTATTAATATCACAGTTGGTATTCCTAATGCAAACATTAGTGTTTTACCATTCACTACCGGGCAACAATATTGCACCAATAGTTTTGGCAACACGTTAATCATCTCACCAGCTAATGCAGCCGAAAGCTACCAATGGGGGTATAGTAGTTCACAAAATAGTATACAGCCAACTATCATCAATCAAAATGGTTCCTCGGAGCAAAACTTTAATTTTTATCTAGGCGGCAATTACCAAATCTTTGCCAATCCACAAAATGCTTGTGGCATCGGCCCCATTGCAACATTAGATATTTTTGTAAATGACAATTGTGGCGGCGGTGGTTTTGGCTTTTTCGCTGTTTCCCCTAACCCAACAACAGGTGATGTACAAGTAGAAACAACTGGTACAGATAAAACCACTACTATTAAAGAAATACAAGTAACAGACAAGCTAGGTAATGTAAAAAAGAAAATAAAGCTTGGTGCAGATACTAAAAAGCATAAAATAAGTATTGCCGATTTACCAGCCGATGTGTATATCATCCGCATTTATGATGGTAAAACATGGACAAGCAAAAAAGTAATAAAAAACTAAACAGAATATTTTAACAAAATGGGCGGCTTTCAGCCGCCCATTTTTGTGTTTATTCTTTCCTTACTTTTATCCTTCCAATATAATCCGTCACTTAAAACTTCCATCTCATGCCATCCACACAAGAAACAGGACACACCAAAAACGTCAACAATTTTTTGCAGTTAATCAATTATGGCTCAGGCTTTGGCACAAAATACAACCCTACCAAAGAAGCCCTAAAAATTGCCAACCTTACTACACAGCAGTTAGCTTGCGAAGCCAGTGTAAAAGCTGCCAGTAAAGCCACCAAAATATATGATGATTTGGTAGATGAACGCATGATGGCTTTTGACCCCCTACAATCTTATGCCACACAAATCATCAGTGCCTTTTCCATTATTGATTTGCCGCAGGACACCGTAAACGGTGCCATAGAAATAAACCGTAAAATACAAGGCAAACGAGCAACACCTAAAAAAGACAATACAAAAACAACCACCGAAACATCAACGGATGCCAATACGGGTGGTTCAAGTTCAGCCAGCCAACAGAGCTACGACAACTATGTAACCCACTTTAGCAATTTGATAGATTGGGTAGAACTACAACCCACTTACAACCCTAACGAGGCAGAACTAAAAGTAGCAGCCATGAAACTATATTTAGATAAAATAGACAAAGCTAACAAAGCAGTAATAGCAGGTATTGTGCCTTACAAAAATGCGTTAGCAGAGAGAGATGAACTACTCTATGCAGAAAAAACAGGCTTGGTAGACACTGCTTTAGACGTTAAAACCTATATCAAATCAGTGTTCAAAGCCAATAGCCCAGAATACAAATTGGTGTCAGGCATAGCCTTTACAAGACCACCAAAAGACTAACAGACAAACGCAGTATAATTTTACAATCACATAAAAGGGGACATTTTGACACACTTTTCTGTTATTAAGGTATAAATAACTGACGCAACTACCACTTTGTTGAGAAACTGCCTGTATTTTTGAGAAAACGACCGACCCAACAGAGAAAACGCTCGGTTTGACTGAGAAAATTGGCACTTGATTTTAAGAAATGATGATTTAGTCCAAGAAAACGCTCGGTTAGTCACAGAAAACGACTATTTAGTTTTAAAAAATTAGCGGTTAGGCAGAAGAAACTAGCGGTTTAAAACAGAATATCACCATTTGGTTTTAAGAAACCATCGGTTGGTAACAAGACAGACGAGCCTAGTTTTTCAAAAGAGGATGGCACAATACAAACCCAAGCAAGGTCGGCCCCTTTGTAAAGGCACACAAGGCAAACACGCAAAGCAAACCTTTACAAACAGGCCGCCCAATAGCAACTATCAGCAGACAGTATAAGCCCAACACCCACCGTGTAGACAAATACTGCCACTAACATGGGGTTTTGTGCAAGTGTGGCTGACCGTTGTAAACATCAGCTTTAGTAATGCTTTTTTACTTTTGTTCCAGCTCGACGAATAAAGCCAAACATCAGTTCTTAACATCAACAACAAAACAAAACCCAGCAGCAGTTCCCAGCAGACAGTACGCTATTGACACACCTGCACAAAGCCCTGTTCGTCAGACTGTGAAAAAACTCTGTTTATTGATTTTTTAATCTTTTTTCCTCGTTGCGGTTAGCTTTGATAGCCTCGTTTAGGCTGCTTTTAAAAATGCTAATGGATAAGTATT
>NZ_JBHSDC010000003.1:0-300 GCF_042651445.1 Parasediminibacterium paludis | reverse complement strand
TAGTGTTCGTGATTCGCTTCGCTTAATTCTCCGTTAACTTTTTTCAGCCCTTTCAATAATGTATGCGTATAACCCCAATGTCTTTTGATAGTGCCAAAAGGATGCTCGCAGATGGCTTGGCGCCGTTTGTAATACTGTGGATTTTCTTTGATGTTATTATCGTTAATATCTACCGCATCTTGGTATTCGCTGCGTTGAATAATACGTTTGGGTAGTTTAGTACATTGAGATTTTAATGGGCATGTTTTACAAGCTTCTGTGCGGTACGTTTTAAAGCGATAACTAGTTTCTCCTGCTTCA